>JAJZWB010000098.1 GCA_021846845.1 Actinomycetes bacterium
AGGAAATCGGGATCGACTCCGAGGCCGTCGTCGAGCAGCTCGAACTCCTCGTCGAGCGCAGCGACCTGCTTCACCGCAACAACTATCTTCATCGCTCAACCTCTGCCCGACAGCGCGCTATGCCTGCGCGATGTCGGGCGTGTTGCGCAGCTGCGCCAGGTAGTCGTCGTTGGACGTCGACCCCCACAGGCGCCGCTCGCGAATGAACGGCAGCGGCATCTCCGGGTTGGGCGAGTCGATCTCCCTGGCCAGACGGTGGCCGTCGAAGATGCTGTCGACGATCATCCGCGGCGCCGAGGCGTCTCCGATCACGTACAGCGACTCGATGCCCTCGCTCTTGAGGCGATCCTTGTCCGCCTTGAGCTCGCGGTAGAGCTCGTCGTTGGACACCCGCGCGGTGCAGAGCACGACCGTGTCGACCTCGAACTTGGTCTTGTGCTCGGGGTCCCACACGTTGTAGGCGTGGCAGACGCCCGGCTCGATCTTCTCGAGCATCGTGTAGGTGTGGATGTCGACGCCGAGCCTGTGCAGGTCCCGGTGCAGCATCGGGGCCTCCAGCGTGTAGTGCATGTAGTTGGCGATGTCGCCCGCCTGCGTGACCAGGGTCACGTCGTGGCCCTCGCCAGCGAGCTTCTGCGCCACGGAGACGCCCATGTAGTACGCCTCGTTCTCCAGCACGAGCACGCGCTTGCCGATCTTCTTGGTGCCGAGCACGACCTCGTCGGGCGTCAGCTGCCAGTCGAGCGTCGCGTCGGCGCCGGGGATCGGAGCGTGGGTGGCGGCGTTGAGGCCGTCGGTCGCGAAGTGGCAGCCGGTCGCGACGATCACGATCTCGGCGCCGTAGTTGAGCACGTCCTCGGCGCTCAGCCGCGAGTTGGTGTGGACCTCGACGTTCTTGAGCTTGTCGAGCTGGATCTGGCGATAGTTGACGACCCGGCTCCACTCGCCCAGACCGCGGGCGGTGCCGCGGAACAGGTTGGGCTTGCCGTCAGAGTGCCCGAGCTGCGAGATCCAGTTGACGCAGCCGCCGATCTGCTTTGAGGCGTCGACGAGGTGCACGGCCGACATCTGGCGCTTGCCGAGGACCATCGCGCACTCCATGCCCGCCGGGCCGGCGCCGATGACCAGGACGCTCTTGTCCCGATTGGCGGCGGGGTGGAACACCTCGGGGTGCCAGCCGCGCCGGTACTCCTCACCGGCGGTGGCGTTCTGGGTGCAGACCATCGGGGGACCACCGATCTCCCAGCGGGAGATGCACTGGTTGCAGCCGATGCACTCGCGGATGTCCTCGAGCCGGCCCTCCTCGATCTTCTTGGGCAGGAACGGGTCGGAGATCGACGGGCGCGCGGCGCCGATGATGTCGAACTGGCCGGACTTGATGATCGCGACCATGGTGTCGGGGTTGGTGATGCGCCCGACGCCGACGACCGGCTTGTTGGTGTGGTTGCCCGCCTTGACCTGGCCGGTGTAGGGCTTCTCGTGGTTCTCCTCGAAGAACCGCGACGGTCCCGCGTTCTGGCCCCACTCGGCGATGTCGCCGACCGTCAGGTCCCAGAGATCCACGAGGTCGTCGCAGTACTCGACGAAGCGCACGCCGTCCTCGCCGACCTGGATCGAGCCGGGTCCGAGGAGGTGGTCGACCGCGAAGCGGGACGCGATCGCGCAGTCGTCGCCGACGGCCTCGCGGACCTTGTACAGGGACTCGCGCCAGAAGCGCGCGCGGTTCTCGAAGGATCCGCCGTACTCGTCGGTGCGGCGGTTGTAGAACGGCGACAGGAACTGGAACGGCAGGTAGGCGTGGGCGCCGTAGACGTAGATGATGTCGAAGCCGGCGTCACGGGCACGCAGGGCGGCGTCGACGTACATCTGCTGGACGGTCTCGATGTCGTCCTTGTCCATGTAGCGCGGGAAGATGTTCAGCTCGAAGTCCGACGCGATCTGCGACGGGCCACGGGGCGTGTGGCGGGACTCCATCGCGGGAGCGTGCGGTCCGCCGTACCACAGCTCGATGCCGGCGAGCGCGCCGTACTTGTGCAGCCGGTCGCACATCGCGGAGAGGTTCTGCACGTCGCCCTCGTCCCAGATGCGGGCCGAGACCCGCGACGTGTCGTCGGACTCCGGGTGGATCGAGCAGTACTCGGTGCAGCACGCGCCCCAGCCGCCCTCGGCCTTGATGCCGCGGTGGTATGCCTGGAAGCCCGGCTTCTCCGATCCCGCGCCGATGCAGTGAGGAACCTGGTAGAAGCGGTTCTTCAGGGTCTTTGGCCCGATCTTGATCGGCTCAAAGAGAACGTCGTACTTTGGATCGCGCGCCACTGTCGCTCCTTGGTTTGTTTCCCGTCGTCGGCCATCCGACCCGGATGCCCAGCGAACTGCACCATATCTCGAAATCCGCGCAGCCCCAACACGTCCATGCTGGTGGGCTCGGCGATCCGACCGCCATCTTCCGGCACAGTCACTAGACCAATTTGTTCAGGCGGTTTTATACCAGTCGCCCCGGTCGGCCGCGTTCGCGGCGGCCGTCGGCCGCCCGATCAGCCATGGCCGCCGAGCGCGCGGCCGAGCTCGGCCGCCGCCGCCAGCAGCGGCTCTCGCAGCGCGCGGCGGACCTGCGACGGCAGCCGCGTCGCCGGGCCCTGGATCCCGAGGATCGCCGCCAGCTCGTCGTGGCGCCCGAAGACCGGGGCCGCCAGGGCGACGAGGTCCAGCTCGCGCTCGCCGACCGCCTCGGCCCAGCCCGATTCCCGCACGGACTGCAGCTCCCGCGCAAGCGCGGCCGGCTCGGTGATCGTGCGCTCCGTGTAGGCCTCAAGCGCCGCCGGCCCGTCGGCGGCCCCGGGCGCGCCGCCCGGCCGGCCGTGGATGCCGGCGCGGGACGCGAAGGCGAGCATCACCTTGCCGGTCGCGGTGGCGTGCGGGACGCTCGGCCGTCCCACCCGCGCCATGCTGACCACGCTCGATGGCGACGGCACGAAGTCGACCGTGATCGCCTCGCCCTCCCCGGGCAGCGACAGGGTCGCCGTCTCGCCGGTTCGCTCCACCAGGCGGGCGAGCAGCGGACGCGCCAGCGCGCGCACGTCCAGCTGGGCGAGGACCCGCTCCGACAGCGCCACCAGCCGCAGCCCCAGCCGGTACGGGCCCCCGTCGTCGCGGGCCACGATCCCGGCCGCCTGCAGGGTGGCCAGCAGGCGCGACGCGGTGCTGGCGTTGACCGAGATCCGGCGCGCGAGCTCGTTGACGCCGAGCCCGTTGTCGCTGGCGGCCAGCGCGTCCAGCAGCGCGATCGCCCGCGTCACGGAGCCGACCGCGCGGCGCGGTCCCTCATCGCTCACGCGGCGTCGCCGCCGGCGCGGCTCGCGCGCCCACGGCGCACCTGCCTGCGGCGGCGGCCGGCGATCGGCGCGGGCGTCGGCGCCTCGAGCGAGCGCATCACCATGACCTCGTGCCCACCCGGCGCGAACAGGTCCCGGGAGTAGGCCACGCGCTCGTCGCGCCCCGCGAAGATCAGCTCGTCGAGCGCCAGCCCGGCCGTCGTGCCGCGGATGCCCAGCAGCTTGCCCGAGCGATCGCGACCGGTCAGCAGCGCGGGGTTCACGCGCGTGCGCGCGTAGGTCACGGGGACGCCGATCTCGATCAGGACGTCGAGCACCATCCTGCCCGCCGCCAGCGCCGCGCGCAGCTCCGCATCGGGCGGCAGATGCACGTCCGGGTGAACGACGTCGTACATGACCGCCATCGGCGAGCCGTCCGCGAGCAGCGTGCGGGTGACGGTCGTCGCGGCCACCGCCGGGTCCAGCTTCAGCGCCTCGCCCGCATCTCCGCCGACCGCCCGGCGCTCGATCCGAACGTCGACCGCCGACAGCTTCAGCCCGCGCCGGGCGGCCACCGACGAGTAGGGCTCCAGGCGCTCCAGGCGCTCGCCGAACGCCCGCGGCATCGCGGCGCGCCCGACGTAGGTGCCGCTTCCCTGGCGGCGGACGATCTCGCCGCCGGCCTCGAGCCGCAGGAGGGCGCTGCGCAGCGTGCCGCGCGACACGCCGAGCATCGCGGCCACCTCCTGCTCGGGCGGGAGGCGGTCGCCGGGGCGGTAGCGACCGGGGGTCAGCCAGTCGCGCAGCGCCCGCTCGGCTCCATCCACGAGCGACGGGCGCACGACGCGGGAGGCCTTGGCGCTCGCGCCGTTGGTGGTCTCCGCCCTGCCGTTGAATGTTGAAGCTGCGCCGGCCATCGGATCCACCCCCTCCCGAACGAATCTGTGGTGCACGCGCATCGTATTCCCCCTGCGGGACTGTGTCTAATCTCGCTCCGGCGCATCAGCGCCGGAGCGGTCAGATCGCGCGATCCGGACGGCCGGGAGCGCGCGGCTGACGTGCGCGCTCCCGCCCGTGGCCGACCGGCCCTACGCGGGCAGCGTCTCGCCGGAGTACAGCTTGACGATCCGCACGGCCCCGGCGGGCGCCGCGTTGATGCACAGCTGGCACAGCACGCATTCGTCCAGGTGCTCGGCGACCAGCTCGAGGCCGTGCTCGCCGGCGCGGAAGATGTCGACCGGGCACACCTCGGTCAGCTTCCTCGCTAGCTCAGGGTCAGCGCCCGCGGTCGAGTCGATGACGATGTCGATGAACGTGCCGGGCATCAGAGTCGCTCCTGGATCAGTGTGGGGATGTCCTCGATGCGCTCGGCGACCTGGATCCCCGCCGCGGTCAGACGAGCGATCTTCTCAGCGGCCGTGTCCTCGCGCCCCTCGACGATCGTCCCGGCATGCCCGAAGCTCATCCCGGGCATCTCGTCCATGAACCGCCCGGCCATGAACGCCACGATCGGCAGCCTGGAGTGGTTCTCGGCCACCCAGGCCGCCAGCTGCGCCTCCATCCGCCCGCCCGGCTCGGTGTAGATCACGATCGCGCGCGTCTCGGGATCGGCCTCGAACAGCGGCATCAGCTCCGCATAGGTCGAGCCGATGATCGCGTCGCCCCCGATCGACACCGCGGTCGACTGGCCGAGCCCGGCCGCGCTCAGCGTCGAGGACATCTCGGTCGTCATCCCGCCCGAGCGGGAGATCACGCCGACCGGCCCCGGGCGGTAGGCCTTGGCGGCATCGCGCGCCGGTCCGCCGATCCCGCCCATCTTGATCACGTCGGGGACGATGATCCCGAGGCAGTTGGGACCGATGATGCGGGCCCCGCGCTGCTCGGCGACCTCGACCATCTCGGCCACGTCCCGGCGCGGGATCCGTTCGGTCACGACCACCACGAGGCCGATCCCGTTCTCGAGCGCCTCCAGCACCGCGTCCTTGCAGAACGCCGGCGGCACCGTCACGACCGACCCGTCGATCGGGCCACCGTGGTGGTCCACGGCCTGCGCGACCGTGTCGAACACCGGCACCCCGTGGACGTCACGCCCCAGCCGGCCCGGGGTGACGCCCCCGACGATGCGCGCGCCCGCGCCGTAGTCCAGGCACTCGCGCGTCAGGTTCACCGCCTCGCGGCCGGTGATGCCCTGCACGATGAACGTCGTATCGGCATCGATCAAGATGCTCACGCCACACCCCCCTGGACCCGCGCGACGGCTCGGCGCGCAGCCTCGTTCAACGAAACAGACCGATCCGCGTACTGCACCCCGTAGCGCTCCAGGATCTTGAAGCCCTCCTCCTCCCATGCGCCGGGGATCCGGAAGATCGCGATCTTCTCGGCCGGATCGAAGCCGAGCTCCAGGCACGCCTTGACCACTCCGCGCGCGACGATGTCCACGCGCGTGTTGGAGACGATCGACATCATCACCGCGATCTTGTCCACGCCCGGCTTGGTGAGCACGAGCTTGGCGAGCCCGCACGCCTTCAGCACCGACGGGTTGCCACCGATCTCGCAGTAGTTGGCCGGCCGCCCGCCGTGGGCGCGAACCGCGTCGAACAGCGTCAGCGAACCGCCGCCGGCGCCGATCACCAGCCCCAGATCGCCGTCGAACTCCGTCACGTTGCCCGCGACACCGCGATGGTCCTGGGCGTCGACCTGCTCGCCCGCGAGCTCGAACGGCGTAGCCTCACGCGCCTGGCGCGTCTCCTCGTCGCCGACCCCGAGCTCGTGCAGCAGCGCCCGCTGGCGCGACCGCGCCTCGTTCTCCATGTCCATGTGCGCGTCGAGCGCGACGAAGGAACCGTCCTCAAGCTCGCCCAGGGGGTTGATCTCGGCCAGCGTCATGTCGTACTCCAGGAACAGCCGCGCCAGCCGCGCGACGATCGGCGTCAGGCGATTCAGCGCCGTGCCGGTGACCCCAAGCGAGGCGACGAGCTGCTTGGCCTGCCAGTCCTGGAAGGGCACCCGCGTCGAGAAGTGCATGCGCGCGACGTGGTCAGGGTGATCGGCGGCGACCTGCTCGATGTCGATCCCGCCCATGTCCGAGAACAGCAGCACCGGGCGCTTGCGGGTCCCGTCCCACACGACGCCCGCGTAATACTCGCGCGCGACCGCGGCCCGGCTGTCCACCAGCACGCCCCTGGGCATGTGCCCGCCGATCTCAAGGTCCAGGATCCGCTCGGTGTGACGCGCCGCCTCCTCGGGCGAGTCGGCGAACTGGACCCCGCCGGCCTTCATCCGCCCGCCCGACAGGACCTGGGACTTGACCACCACGGGCCCGCCGATCTCCTCGGCGACCCGCCGCGCCTCGTCCGCGGTCTTGGCGAAGCCGTGCCGAGTAACCGGAATCCCGGCTCGCGCGACAACCGCACGCGATTCGTACTCAAAGAAACGCATCTATCGTCTCCAGCCGTAGGGAGGCCCCGGCGCGCAGGCGAGCCGCCGGCCTCGATCAGCGGTCGATCCCCGACCGTGGGTTTCAGCTCTGAGCTGTCGCATCGCGATCAGCCGGTGGTTCGCAGGCCGGTGGCGATCCCGGCCACGGTCGCCAGCAGCGGCTCGAGCGCCTTCTCGTCCCCGGCGCGGTGGCGCCGCAGGAACTCGATCTGCAGCAGCGAGAGCGCCTCCAGCCAGACCGAGCGCCACGCCTGGCGCTCGACGGCGTCGGCGCTGGAGTCGCCCGCGCTCCGGCCGCGCGTGATCGCCGCCAGCCGCGCGTGGCAGCGCTCGTGCTCGGCCCGGAGGATGCCCCAGACGCGACTCGCCGGCTCGGGGCGCTCGGCCAGGCCGAAGTAGCGCTCGCCGATCACCAGGTCGGCGCTGGCCAGAGAGGTCTCCAGCGTCGCGATCGTGGCCTCGAAGAACGGCCAGCGCTCGTACATCGTGCGCTGCAGCTCGAGGTCGCCGGTCTCCAGCCCGATCCCCGCCCCGTACCAGGCCGGCAGCCCGACGCGAGACTGCATCCAGGCGAACACCCAGGGGATGGCCCTCAGGCTGCGAAGCGACGTGTCGCCCGCGCGTCGCGCCGGACGCGATCCGATGTTGAGCCCGTCGAGCACGTCGATCGGGGTGCACTGCCGGAACAGATCGGGCAGGTCACGGTCGTCGAACACAAGCCGCTGGTAGGCATCACGGGCGACCTCGGCCATCCGGACCATCTCACGCCGCCATGCCGGGTCCACCTCGGTCCCGGGGACCGCGGTGGCGTGCAGAACGGCGGCGACCGTCTGCTCAAGCGAATGGATCGCCAGCCGCCGATCCGCGAACTTGGCGTTGATCACCTCGCCCTGCTCGGTGATCTTGATGCCTCCGCGGACCACGCCGGGCGGCTGCGCCCGGATCCACCGCCACGCGGGGCCGCCTCCGCGGGACGTCGAGCCGCCGCGGCCATGGAACAGGCGCAGATCGACCTGGCGCTCCGCCGCCTGGCGGGCCAGGGCCTCCTGCGCGCCGTACATCGCCCACTGGCTGGACAGGTAGCCGAGGTCCTTGCCGGCGTCGGAGTAGCCGAGCATCACCTCCTGCCTGCGGCCGCGGGCCTCGAGATGCTGCTGGTAGGCGGGGTTGCCGTAGAGCTGCCCCATCGTCCGCGTCGCGCCCTCCAGCGCGGTGCGACGCTCGAACAGCGGCACGAGCTCCAGCGCGGACACCGCGGGCGCGCCGCCGGCCGGGCCGGTGCGGGGCTGGAAGAGCCCGCTTCGCCTGGCCAGCCACAGGGCGCACAGCACGTCGGACGGGTTCTCGGCATTGGAGAGGATGAAGGTGTCGAGCGCCTCCGGGCCGTTGGCCGAGATCGCGCGCGCGATCGAGTCGAACGCCACCGCGGCCTTCGGCGCCGCACCCGCGTCGCGTGGCGGCAGCGGCTGGTTCAGGCAGGCGTCGGTCAGCAGCGCGACCCGCTCCGCCTCCCGCGTCGCGGTCGCGTAGCCCGGAAGCAGGGCGCGGCAGGCCTCGTGCACCTCGGGGGCGTTCTCGCGCACCTCCAGCGTGGCCAGGTGGAAGCCGAAGATGCGCGTCTGCCAGATCAGCCGCTCGATGCGACCGCGCCTGACGGCCCTCGCTCCGACGCTGTCGCGGATGTCCTGGAGGTCGGTGAGCAGGTCCCGCGCGCCGGCATAGCCCGGCTCGCGCGGGGTCTGGCCCGACGCCTCGGCGAGCGTGTTGCGCAGGCGCGCGATCACGAACGCGAGCTTGCGCCGCAGCGGCTCGCGAGCCTCGTGTGGGTAGCGTGAGGCCAGCTCCCCGGCCGCCTCCGGCAGCTCGCGCTCATCCCGGGCGAGCGATTCCCGCAGGCCCTCGCTCAGCCTCAGGCTGGCGTCCGGCTGGGAGAACTCCCGGCGAAGCGGGAGCAGCCGCTCCACCAGCAGCCTCAGCGCGGTCACGCGGTGCGACTGCACCGTCTCGAGGATCGTGGTCGGGGTAACGTGCGGGTTGCCGTCCATGTCGCCGCCGGCCCAGCTGCCGAACCGCAGCGGCACCTCGACCAGCTCGCAGCTCCCATCCCCTCGCACCACGTCGCAGTACTCGCGGGCCAGGTCGGCGGCGGCGTCGAACACGACCGACTCGAAGAAGAACAGCAGCCGCCTGACCTCGTCCATCACCCTTGGGCGCATCGAGCGGACCTCGTTGGTCGCGTACCAGATCGACAGGTCCTCCCTCACCTGCTCCTCGAGCAGCCGGCGCTCGTAGCCCCCGACCCGGGGGTCGTCCAGCTGCTCCAGGCACGCGCTGACCGCGCGATGCTTGCTCAGGACGCTGCGTCGGGCGATGGCGGTCGGATGGGCGGTCAGCACGAGCCTGATGTCAAGCGCGGGAAGGCTCGCGCCGCGGGGAACCGCCGACTCGAGCAGGGAGCGGGCCTCGGCCAGCTCCGTCGCGTCGGCGGCCCGCCGCGCGCGCACGCGGCGCAGCTCGTCGGCCACGTTGGCCATCGCGAGCTGCATCGAGCAGGCGCGCACGAGCCACAGCGCGGAGCCGCCGTCCCCGATCACGGCCCGCAGCCGCTCATCGGAGTCGGCGGCGCCCGCGCGCAGGCCCGCGACGATCTCCCTCAGCTGCTCCAGGGCCGCGACGAGCTCCGACCCGCCCTGCTCCTGCAGCACCTCCTGCAGGAGCGGCTCGAGCACGGCCAGAGCGTCCGGCACGGGTACCGGTGTCGCCTCCAACGGTGGCATCTCCGAGTACGTGACCGCCATCGCCCGGTAGCGAATCGCTAGTCGCCGGCCGCTGCGCGCCGAGGAGCCTCGGCCGCGTCGGCAGCGCCGGCGTTGCGCGCGTCGATCTGCTGCAGCTTGGCGAGCAGACGCTCGGCCATCCTGATCGACGCCGCGTCGATCAGGCGCCCGTCGAGGGACACCGCGCCCTTGCCCTCCGCCGCGGCCTGCTTCATGGCGTCGATGATCCGGTGGGTCTTCTCGACCAGGTGCGCGTCGGGCGTGAAGACGTCGTTGGCCAGCTCGATCTGCGACGGGTGGATCGCCCACTTGCCCTCGTAGCCGAGGACGGCCGCGCGGCGTGCCGAGGAGAGGTAACCGGCCGGGTCGTTGAAGTCCCCGAACGGACCGTCGATCGGGCGCAGGCCGTACGCGCGGCAGACGACGGCGATCCGCGACAGCGCGTAGTGCCACTGGTCGCCCCAGTGCGACTCGCGCTCCGAGGCCTCGTCGGGATCGGTCAGCATCGAGTAGTTGGGGTTGGCGCCGCCGATCGAGGTGGTGTGGCTCTGGATCGACGCGGCGTAGTCGGCCACCCCGAAGATCATCGCCTCCATGCGCTGCGGGCAGGCCGTGGCGATCTCCTCGCACTTGACCATCCCGATCGCCGTCTCGATCAGCACCGCCAGTCCGATGCGGCGCTCCAGCCGACGCGCGTCCTCGATCTGGGTCAGCAGCGTCGCGACCAGGTGCACGTCGCCCGCCCCGCTGGCCTTGGGGATGACGATCGTGTCGATGTGCTCGCCGGCCTGCTCGACGACGTCGACGATGTCGCGGTAGCAGTAGTGGGTGTCGAGACCGTTGATCCGCAGCGACACGGAGCAGCGGGACCAGTCCTGCTCGCGCAGCGCGTCGATGATGTTCGTGCGCGCCTGATCCTTGTCGGCGGGCGCGACCGCGTCCTCGAGGTCCAGCATGACGATGTCGGCGCCTAGGTCCGGCGCCTTCTCAAGCATCCTGACGTTGCTGCCGGGGACGGCGAGCTCGCTGCGGTGAAGTCTGGTGTCTGTTGGGGTCATGGCCGCCAGTAGAGCGCACGTGGCTTCACCGCGCAAACCAGATTAGAGAAATCCCTTCCCCCCCAAAGTGCCTGCTAGCTGATAGACGCGGCCCTTTGACCATACGCGCAATTTCTAGCTGGCCGCGCCGCGCCGGGCCGGTTAATGTCCACATCATGACCAGCACACCACCGGCACTGAATCCTCCTGAGCGCCTGCTCTGCGGGCCTGGACCCAGCAACGTCTCCCCCGCCGCCCTGGCGGCCATGCAGAAGCCCATGTTGGGCCATCTCGACCCCGACATGCACGACATGCTGCTCGAGGTGACCGCACTCCTGCGGACCGCGTATCAGGCATCCGGTGGGGTGGTCCTGCCGCTGCAGGCCACCGGCACCTCCGGCATGGAGACCGGTCTGGCCAACCTCCTGGAGCCGGGCGACGTGGCGATCGTGGGCGCCTGCGGCTTCTTCGGCCGGCGGATCGTGGAGATCGCCAAGCGCCACGGCGCCGAGGTCGTGGAGGTCGGGGCCGACTGGGGCGAGCACGTCTCCAACGAGAGCATCCTCCGAGCGCTCGACGAGCACCCCGAGGCCCGCCTGGTCGCCGTCGTGCACGCCGAGACCTCCACCGGCGTGGAGCACCCGCTCGCCGAGCTCGGTGCCGCGCTGCGCGACCGCGACGTGCTCCTGCTCGCCGACTGCGTGACCTCGCTCGGCGGCGTGCCGCTCGACTTCGACGGCTGGGGCCTCGACTACGCGTACTCGTGCACCCAGAAGTGCCTCGGCGCCCCTCCCGGCATGTCGCCGATCGCGCTCTCCGAGCGCGCCATGGAGCGCATCCGCTCGCGCACCACGCCGGTTCCATATTCGTTCGACGTGCTGCTCCTGGAGCGCTACTGGGAGCAGCGGCCGGCGGTCTACCACCACACCGCCCCGATCCTGCACATCTACGCCCTGTACGAGTCTCTGCGCGGGCTGGTGAACGAGGGCCTGGAGGCGCGATGGAAGCGCCACTCGGAGGCAGGCTCCTTCCTGCAGGCCGAGATCCGCGACCGCGGCCTGGACCTGCTCGCCGACCCGGACTTCCAGCTGGCCCCGCTGACCGCCGTCCGCGTCCCCGAGGGGGTCGACGGCAAGCAGGTCCAGATGCGCATGCTGCGCGAGCACGGGATCGAGATCGGCGGCGGTCTCGGCCCCGACGCGCCCGCGATGTGGCGCATCGGCCTCATGGGCCACAACGCCAACCTCGATGTGGCTCGCACCGTCCTGACCGCGCTCGACGCCGTTCTGGCGGGGGAGCGGGTCTCGCAGGCCGTCTGACCGGCCCGGCCGGCCGTCGCGCGCAGCCGTCGCGGCGGCCGGTCGTCCCGTACGGCGTGGGCCCCGATCCCGATCGAGGCCCACGCCCGCCCGCCACGGCGAGACTCCCGCTAGGACCCCGTGACGACCGGGTTGCCCAGCGCTCGCTGGGCTGCGCGCGACTGGGCGAACTGCACGAACGCCGAGACCTCGTCGCGCATCGGGCCGATCGCCGAGTAGGCGACGTGCCAGTGCCTGAGCGGGAGCCCCTCCCGCGGCCGGATCAGCGACAGCATCCCGACCCCCAGCTCCAGCTGCACGGCGAACCGCGACTGCAGCGCGATCCCCAGGCCGAAGGCCACCGCCTGCTTGATGGCGCCGTTGGATCCGAGCGTCAGCAGGCGCGGCTGGAGCTCGTGCGACGCCAGGTACTCCTCGGAGACCGCGCGCGTGCCGGAGCCGGGCTCCCGGACCAGCCACGCCCGATCCGCCAGCTCGGCGACCGACACGACCGATCGCTTCGCCAGCGGGTCGCCGGGTGAGGTGATCAGCACGAACTCGTTCGGCGCGATCCGCTCGCCGTGGATCGGAAGGCCGTCGGGCAGGCGCCCGGTGATCGCGACGTCGATGTCGTGCGCGACCAGCCGATCGAACACGTCCTCCCGGTTGCCTACGTGCAGCATGATCTCCAGCTCCGGATGCGCCTCGTGGAACACCCTCAGCAGCGGCGCCACCAGATGCTCGCCGGCGGTCGTGACGGCGCCGATCCGAAGCGTTCGCAGCGCGCGGTCGTGAGCCTCGTGGGCCGCCCGCGCCCCCTGCTTGAGCAGTCCCAGGACATCGTTGGCGTAGGCCGCGTAGACCTGCCCCGCCGGGGTCGGTCGCAGTCCGCGCACGTCCCGCTGCATCAGCGGCACCCCGACCTCACGCTCGAGCGCGTTGATCGCCGCCGAGACCGATGGCTGGGTCACCACCAGCTCGGCCGCCGCGGCGGTCACCGACCCTCGCTGCACCGTCCTGAGGAAGGCGACCAGCTGAGTGACGGTGACTGCCATCGCGGGCGTTCGGGAACCGTGTGGTCTGCACGCCGAGCTGCGCCTGCGCGGCGCGAGTGGCGCTCAGACCATCGTCAGCCGCCCGGCCTCCCCGGCGCGACCTCCGCCTCCGGCGCCCGCGCGGGAAGTCCGAGCGTGGCCCCGTTGACCGTGGTCCAGGGCGGCTCGCCGGCAAGCACGGCCACGGCGTTGCGCGCGGCCAGCACGCCCATCGCCGTGCGCGTCTCGACGGTCGCCGAGCCGATGTGGGGCACGAGCACGACGTTGTCGAACTCAAGCAGGGCAGGACTCACGGCCGGCTCGTGCTCGAAGACGTCCAGCGCTGCTCCGGCGATCTCCCCGGCGCGCAGCGCCTCGACGAGCGCGGCCTCGTCGATCACAGGCCCTCGCGACGTGTTGACCAGGTACGCGTCCTTCCGCATCCGGCGCAGCCGCTCGGCGTTCATCAGATGCCGCGTCTCGTCGGTGAGCGGGCAGTGGAGCGTGACCACGTGAGCCTGGTCCAGCAGCTCGTCAAGCTCCACCTGGCGCGCCCCGAGCTCCGCCTCGACCTCCGCGGTAGCGCGCACGGGACCCGAGTACACGATGTTCATCCCGAACGCGCGGGCTCGCCGCGCGACCGCGACCCCGATCGCGCCCATCCCGACGACTCCCAGGGTCTTGTCGGCCAGGCCGGAGCCGAGCATGTAGAACATCTGCCACGACCAGGGGGTCTTGGAGCGGATCACGCGCTCGCCCTCGCACAGACGCCTCGTGACCGCCAGCACCAGCGCGAACGTCAGGTCGGCCGTGGCGTCCGTGAGCACGCCCGGCGTGTTGGTGACGACGATCCCTCGCTCGGTCGCCGCCGGGATGTCGATGTTGTCGAACCCGACCGCGACGTTGGCCACGCACACCAGGCGGGGCCCGGCGGCGTCCATCAGAGCGCCGTCGATTCGGTCGTGCAGAAGCGAGACGACGACGTCCGCGCCGGACACCGCCTCGTGAAGCTCCTCGGTGCTGAGCGGCCGGTCGTGGGGGGAGACCCACACCTCGCCCGCGCCGCGCAGGAGCTCGATCGCGGGCTCCGGGATGCGCCGCGTGACGACGATCCGGGCCGTGCCCTCCGCCCGCATCCTGAGGGCCCCGACCTTCGAACCGGAGCTCATCGCAGCACCCCGCACGTCAGGGGGCCGATGCCCGGCCGGCGCTCGCCGTCGACCCGCCCCGAGGGGCGGGCCGACGGTGCGCACGCGATCTTCCTGGCTGAGATTGCCATCGGACTGTGAACCGCGCCGCGCAGTCGCCTAGAACAGGCCGACGGTGCGACCGTGCTCGTCGATATCGATATTCAACGCAGCCGGACTCTTCCCAAGACCCGGCATCTGCACGATGTCACCACACAACGGCACCAACCAACCCGCACCCG
>JAJZWB010000099.1 GCA_021846845.1 Actinomycetes bacterium
GCCAGGTCTCTCACTACCTGCAGGACACCCAGCTTCAGCAGCCCGGGACAACCGTGATGCTGTCGACCTACACCCTCGTCCACGACCGCTGCGGCTACACCGCCACGCCGGCGATGGAGCGCCGCTTCGACGACTTCATCTCGCAGGTGGCGCAGGGGATCGGCAACTTCCACGTGGTGTTCTTCCTGGAGCTCGACTCGCTGATCACCGCCCCCTGCCTCGACCGCCGCCAGCTGGCGATCCGGGACGCGGAGCTTCGCTACGCGGTGGCGGCGCTGAATGCCGACCCTCACGTGCTCGTATACCTGGACGGCGGCGCTGCCGACGCGGCCCCGCCGAGCCGCCAGGCCGCCTACCTGCGCGGGGCCGGGGTCGAGCATGCGGCCGGCTTCTTCGTCAACTCGACGCACTTCGACTGGACGACCAGGGAGATCCACTATGGACAGGAGATCTCCCGGCTGCTGGGCGGCGGCGTCCACTTCATAGTGAACACCGGCGAGAACGGCCGCGGTCCGCTGCGCCCCCGCAACGTGACCAGGCAGGGCAACGAGGTGCTCTGCAACCCTCCCGGCCGAGGACTGGGACCGCTGTCGATGAGCGACGCCGTCGCGCAGCAGACGCCCTTCGCGGGCTTGGACGGCCTGCTGTGGTTCACCAACCCGGGCGGCAGCGGCGGCCAGTGCGTCCCGGGGGCCCCGCCGACCGGCGTCTTCTGGCCCGCGTATGCCGTGATGCTCGCGCGCAACTGGGTGGATCGCATCGACGGGCCGCGGTTCTCGCTGCTGCGCTCGCCGTTCGCGAGCGCCACCGGCCGCCGCAGCTGAACGGGGCCGCGCAGCCGGCCTCAAGCCCGACGCGACGGTGTCGACCAACTCGGACAGATGCCCGACCCGGCGCCCCGAAGGAGGTCTCAATGAGCCCCGAACGCTCCCAGGCATACCACCGCGTCCTCAAGACCCTGCACGACATTGGGCCGGCCAAGCTCCAGCCCGACGAGCAGGAGCTGATCCGCACCGCCGCCGACAGCCTGGTCCTCTGCTTTGACCTGTTCGCCGACGACGCCGCGACCGCGGCCCTCGACGACGCCGAGACCCTCTGCCGAGCGCTCGTTCAGCGCGGCCGCTGGCAGTCGACGACGGCCGCGCGCCTGGCCGCCGACATCCGGGCATGCGGCCCCGAGATCGAGATAGAGATCGAGCTCGAGGCGGCCTAGCCGCATCGCCCGTCGGGCGCGGCGCCGGCGCAGGCCTCCGCAAGCGCTCCCGCGAACGCGTCCACGTCCTCCTCGGACGTGTCCCACGAGCACATCAGCCGCACCACCCCGGCGGCCGGGTCCCAGTCGTAGAACGGCCACACGGCGCGTACCCTCTCCGCGGCGCCGCGCGGGAGCACCGCGAACACGGCGTTCGCCTGCACGCGCTGCGTGATCCTCACCGCGGGCAGCCGCCCGAGCCGCTCGGCGAGACGGGCCGCCATCGCGTTGGCGTGAGATGCGCAGCGCAGCCAGAGATCGCGCTCGTACATCGCGACGAACTGCGCCGCCAGGAAGCGGGACTTCGACGCCAGCTGGAGGGTCTGCTTGCGCAGGTACCGGGCCCCGTCCGCGAGGTCCGCGGCCAGGAACACGACCGCCTCCCCGACCACCATGCCGTTCTTGGTGCCGCCGAGGCTGAGCAGGTCGACGCCGACGTCGCTCGTCAGCCGCGCGAGGCCGCAGCCCATGGCGGCGGCCGCGTTGGCGAGCCGGCTGCCGTCGACGTGCACGAGCAGGCCCAGCTCGTGCGCCGTGGCGACGAGCCGCTCGATCTCCCGCGGCTCGTAGCAGGTACCGAGCTCGGTGCTCTGGCTGATCGTGACCAGCCTGGGCTGGACGGCGTGCTCGTCGCCGATCCGGGTCACGCGGGCGCGCAGGTCCTCCGGGGTGAGCTTGCCGTCGGTGGTGGCGACGGTCAGCAGCTTGACCCCCGCGATCCGCTCGGGCGCGCCGCCCTCGTCGACGTTCACGTGCGCGCTCTCGGCGCAGATCACCGCATCCCACGGCCGGCAGACGGCGCGCAGGCAGACTACGTTCGCGCCCGTGCCGTTGAAGACCAGCAGTGGCTCCGCGGCCGAGCCGAAGTGCGAGCGCAGCGCCTCCACGGCCCTCGCGGTCCACGGATCGGCCCCGTAGGCCACGGCGTGGCCGTCGTTGGCCGCCGACAGGGCAGCGAGGACCTCCGGATGAGCGCCGGCATAGTTGTCGGAGGCGAAGGACTTCACGGCTGCTTCACGGTTCGTCGCCCGCCGAGCCTACGTGACCGAGTGCGGGGGCACCATCCGCATGCGCAACATTGGCGCCCGACCGCTGTTCTACACATTGACGCGCCGGCAATCCGGCTTTCACGCGGCGTGGCGGGCGACGGCTTGCAGCCTCGCGACCGAGACGCGCCATGATCGCCGGAGGACCGCGGCGGCGACCGGCCCCCTGCGACAGCAAGATGTACCGCTCACAGTCAAACCACAGCCTCCGCGCGGGAGGCTCGGCGACCAGCCGGCTGCTGGCCGCCGTGGTGGCTGCCATGGCTCTGGTGCCGGTATCCCCCGCGGCCGCCGCGGCCTCCTCCCCGCGGCCGCGCCCGGTGCGCACCGTCGTCTACGACGGCTACCGGATGGCCGTCCCGGCCTCGTGGCCGGTGTTCGACCTGGCCGCCTCCCCCCGTACGTGCGTGCGCTTCAACCGCCACGCGGTGTACCTCGGCGTGCCCGGGAACGATCAGCTGTGCCAGAGCTCCGGCGTGGGCCGCACCGAGGCGATCCTGGTGTCGCCGCTCGTGGCCGCCGCGCGAGCCGCCCTCCCCGCCTCGGCCGCCGGTCCCGGCGGGCAGTCCCAGATGCGCCTCGTCGACGCCGCGCACCGGGTCGTGGTCGTCGCGACCTGGGACCGCGACCCGGGCCTGATCCGCCGAGCCCTGGGGCTGCGGTCGCTCGCCGCCGCCGTGCGCGCCGCCGATCGCCGCCCCGCCTCCGAGGTCGCCTACGCCCAGGCCCGTGTCCGAGCCCTCCGGCGCCGTCCGGGACTCGCGCGCGCGGCCTCGTATCCACGCAGCTCCGGCGGGGCGACCGCGCCTCCGGCCAGCGCTCCGGCAACGCCCGGAGCGGTCTACACGGGCCCGGGGTTCGATGCCTGCTCGACCCCCAGCACCGCTGCGATGACAGCCTGGGGCTCATCGCCCTACCGTGCGATCGGCGTCTACATCGGCGGCGCCAACATGGCGTGCGCGCAGCAGAACCTGAACGCGACCTGGGTCTCCCAGGAGTCCGCGGCGGGGTGGCACCTGATCCCCATCTATGTCGGCCTCCAGGTTCCCGGCGCGTGCTCCTGCAGCCCCATCTCAACCTCCCCCGCGACCGCCGGGACCGAGGGAACCGCAGCCGCCCAGAACGCCGTCGCCGACGCGCAGGCGGTCGGGATCGGGACCGGAAACCCGATCTACCTCGACCTGGAGGGTTATCCGCGCACCTCCGCCAACACGGCCGCGGCGCTGGCGTTCGAGGCGGCGTGGACGAGCCAGCTGCACGCCGAGGGCTACTACTCCGGGATCTACAGCAGCGCCAACTCCGGGATCGCGGATCTCGTCTCCCAGTACGGCACCGCCTACACCGAGCCCGACGAGCTCTGGATCGCTCGGTGGAACGATCAGCAGACCACGGCCGACCCCAACGTGCCGCCGGCGGAGTGGGCCGATCACCAGCGCCTGCACCAGTACAGCGGAGCGCACAACGAGACCTATCAGGGGCGGCAGCTGAACATCGATGGCGACTGGATCGACGCGACGACCGCGGCCGCCGGGACCGGCTCCGGCATCGCCCCGGCGCCCGCGCCCGCCCCCTCTCTGACGGTCAAGGCCGGTCCGGACGGCTCCGTCAGCCTGTCGCCGAGCTGGCCCTACGAGCCGGGGATCGCAGCCTGGCGGCCAGTGGGCGGCCCGAGCCCCTCGGCGCTCGGCTTCGCGGCCCCCACGGTGCCCGCCGGTTCGCAGCTGCCGATCGTGCTCGTCGACCAGCTCCCCTACTGGGCCATCCAGGCGCTGGGCAGCTCCGGCCAGGTGCTCGGCACGTCGGCGCCGGTCGCCGAGCCGAGCGAGCTGACGATCTTCGGCGCGAGCGCGTTCGTTCCCCGCAAGGGGCTCGCCGGCGTGCCGGTCAGCTGCTTCGCGATCAGCCCGTGCACCGTCACGACAACGGTCAGCTCGGGGCGCAGGACGCTCGCTACGACCGGCCCCGAGCACCTGGGCGCCGGACGCGGCCTGGTGTTCTTCAAGCTCTCCCCGGCCGATCAGGCCCTGCTGGCCAAGTCGGCCGGCCGGCAGACCCCGATCGCGGTCACGGTGCGCGACCAGACCGGCGACAGCGTCACCCGCCCGCTGACGCTGACGTCGTTTGAGACCGGGGACCCGAACCCCCCTCGCCGGGCGGCCCGCTCATCGGGGCTGCAGTTCATCGGGCTGACCGAGTTCGTGTCGCACGGCTGGGTCGGCGGAGTGCTCGCGTCGTGCAATGCCAACGTGGCCTGCGACACGACGACCACTCTGGTCGCGGGTCACAGGACGATCGCCCGCAGCGCGCCGCAGATGCTCGGCGCCGGCGAGGTCGGCTACCTGTTCTTCACCCTCACCCGCTACGGACACGGGCTGCTCATGCACGCTCCGGGCAACCAGCTCGGGACCTATGCGACGCTCAACGCGGGCGGCGCGTTCGCGCGCGCTCACGTGGTGCTGGTCGCGTTCCCGTAGGACTGAGCCGAGCCCGCCCGCGCCGCCGTCGACCTCGCGGCGGCCGCGATCTCCTCCGCAAGCCGCGTCGACGCCAGCTCATGCACATCGACCACACGGCCCAGATGCAGCAGCGAGTCGGTCTCGCGCGCGACCTCGCCGTCGCCGAGGCGCAGGACCAGAGGCGCCTCCGGCGCGAGCTCCTTGACCGCCAGCCCCACCGCCACGTTCATCAGGTCGTCCGACGTCACCGCCGCCACGACCGCGCAGCTGCGCACGCCTGCCCGCTCCAGCACCTCGCGGTCGTCGCCGCGGCCGAGCGCCAGGGGGATCCCCGCGCCCGGCGCCAGGCGCACGCACGGCGAGTCCGGGTCCCGCTCGACGGCGATCACCGAGAAGCCCTGCTCCCGGAGCGCCTGCGCGAGCCTGAAGCCGACCTGGCCGAAGCCGATCAGCAGCGCGTGTCCCGAGCGCGGAGCGCGACGCCGTCCGAGGATCGACGTCAGACGTCGCCGGCTGAGGCGCCTGACCACCGCGGCCGTGAACACCGCGATCAGGACTACGGCGAGCACTGAGGCGACCGTCGAGAAGACCTTGTACCAGGCCGGGGCGGCGTCGGCGCCCGGAGCGTCGGCGACGGTCGCCAGCATCCTGGTGCTGAAGAAGATTCCGTCGACCAGGCTCTCGTGCAGCTGCGCCATCGAGATCGCCGTCTGGGCCACGAGCAGCGCGATCAGGCCGGCGCTCGCCGCCAGCAGCAGGCGCAGCGCGTCGTCGACCACCCGCACCCCCTGGCGCCATCGCGGTCGAGGAGGCCCCGCGAGCTCGCAGCAGTGCTCGGCGAGCTGCACCGCCACGTGCTCGGCGGACCGCACCACGTTGACCTCAGGGACGATCTCCTGCAGCTGGTGGATGATCGTTCGGTCAAAGAGCGTCGTCCACAGCGGAAGGCCGGGAAGGAGGTGCTCGCACAGCAGCGCCAGGCGAAGCGCCAGGACGTCGTCGTGCGCCACGACCGCCACGGCCCGCAGCGGACGCTCCAGGAGCAGGTCTCGAGCCTCGGCGTCGGTGCGCGGGTCGGCCCGCCGCGCCGGGATGCCGCGATCCGCGAGCTTGCGCGCCAGCGCGTCGCCGAGCCCGCCCGGCTCGCCGAGGATCAGCACCGGCCGCCCGTCGGAGCCCGTCACGATCCCGGGGCCGCGTGGACCCGGGCCCGGGCGGTGCCGAGCAGGTGCGGAACCGGCGGCTGACGCCGCCCGTGCCTGACGACCAGACGCTCCTCGGTCTCGATCGAGAAGCCGGCGGCACGGATCAGCGCGCCCGTGTCACGCGCCATGTGGCAACCGCCGGCGAGCCGCGGCCAGACGGAGGCGTCCAGCAGCCGCTGAAGGCGTGCGGCCGACCGTCGCCGGGACACGACATGCTCGTAATAGCGCAGCTGGCCGTCTGGCGCGAGCACCCGCCGCAGCTCGCGCAGCGCCCCGAGCGGATCGGCGACCGAGCACAGCACGAGCGATGCGACCGCGGCATCGAAGCAGCCGTCGGGGAACGGAAGCTCGTCCGCGAGGCCGTCGATCACCGTCACCCGCACCGGCGCGCTCGCCGCGGACCGCATTGCCAGCGAGCGCAGGTACGGCTCGGGCTCCACCGCCACCACCTCGTCGACCGCGATCGGATAGTGCGCGAAGTTCAGGCCGTTGCCGGCGCCGACCTCGATCACCCGCCCGCGCAGGCCCGACAGCAGGCGGTCCCTGTGCTCGCCGACGCCGCGACCCTCCATGCCGGGGCTGACGCGGGCATACAGGCGGGCGAACAGGGGATGCGAGAACGAGTGGGTCACGGGAGTGACGCTAGCGGCGCGGCCCGGCGCGCGTCGGGCCGCCGTCGGCGCGACGCGGCGGCGGCGGGTCCGAGCTCGGGGCGACGGGGACGAGGAGGCCGGTGCGCGCCCGGCGCGCACGCCGAGCGGAGGCGTTCCGGGCTCAGGGCGACGGGGACGAGGGGGCCCGCGCGGGCTGCTCGGCGAGGGTGACGGAGACCTCGGTCCGGGCGGCGCCTCGCCTGACGGTCAGGCGCACACGCTCGCCTGGATGCGCGGCGGCGAGCGCGTCGACGAGCGCCGCCTCGCCGGCCAGCCGGACTCCGTCGAGCGCGACGATCACGTCCCCCGCCCTCAGATCGGCGGCGGCGGCCGGCGATCCGGGCTCGACGGAGCCGACGCGCACGCCGAGCCCGCCGGAGGCGGTCTGAGCGGCTCCGATCCCCAGGTAGGCATGGCGCACCGCCTGACCATGCTCGAGCGCCCTCAGCTCGTGCCGGATCAGGTCGATCGGCACCGCGAAGCCCACGCCCGTGCTCGTCTGAGCGTCCGAGGTTCCACCGAACTGGCCGGTGCCCGTGGCGATCTGATCGGCGATCCCGATCACCCGGCCGCCGGCGTCGAGCAGCGGCCCGCCGGAGTTGCCCGGGTTCATCGCCGCGTCGGTCTGGATCGCGTGGGCGATCTGAAAGCCGTTCGGGGCCTGGATGGTGCGATCGAGCGCGGACACGACCCCGGTGCTGAGGCTGCGGTCGAAGCCGAGCGGATCCCCGACCACCGCCAGCTGCTCGCCGACCTTGAGCGCGGCCGAGCTGCCCAGCGCAAGCGGACTGAGCGTCAGGCCGGCGGGATCGACGTGCACCAAGGCGACGTCGGATGCGGCGTCCCGGCCCAGCACCCTGCCGCTCCTGGTGGCTCCGTTCGCGAACGAGACGGTGATCGAGTCGGCGCCGCTGACGACATGGGCGGCGGTGACGATGTCGCCGCGACCGTCGACGACGAACCCGGATCCGATCACCGTCCGCTTCTCCGGGGCGGTCCCGTAGGGGGTCGCCAAGTCGGCGGTGGACCGCACAGTCAGGTCGACGGCCCCCGCGTCGGCCAGCCGGTACACGCCGACCCAGGCCGCTTCCGGCACCCTTCCCGAGCTCGCCGCAGACGGCGCTCGGATCACGGTCGTGGCCGGGCCCCCTGCGTGCACGACGCCGAGCGCGAGCGCCAGGATGACCGCGGCCACCCCGCCGAGCACGGCGGCCGCGAGCGCGCCGGCGATGATTCGGACGCGGTCGCCGGGCCGCCGAGTCTGGCGATCCCGACCGGTCGGCGTCGGCGTGGCCACGCCCGCCAGGCTAGGTGTCGCCCATGCCCGCCGAATCGGTGCCGGCGCGCTCCCGGGACGCGGGGAACTACGCGCGAGCGCTCGGGGCCCGGCGACCGGCGCGTGCCGGCCGGTCACCGGGCCGCCGAGGACGGTCAGGAGAGATCGAAGCGATCCAGGTTCATCACCTTGTCCCACGCGCCGACGAAGTCACTCAGGAACTTGTCGGCCGCGTCCTGCGAGGCGTAGACCTCGGCGATCGCTCGAAGCTGGGAGTTGGAGCCGAACACGAGGTCGACGGCCGTGCCGGTCCACCTCGCCTCACCGCTCGCGCGGTCGCGCCCCTCGTAGACGCCGGCCGCCGAGCTCGACGGCTTCCAGTCCGTTCCCATGTCCAGCAGGTTGACGAAGAAGTCGTTCGTCAGCACCCCCGGCCGCTCGGTGAACACGCCGTGCTTGGACTGCCCGACGTTGGCGTTCAGCGCGCGCAGGCCGCCGACCAGCACGGTCATCTCGGGAGCGGTCAGCGTCAGCAGGTTGGCGCGCTCCACGAGCAGATGCTCGGCCGGTAGAGCCTCGCCGGACTGCAGGTAGTTGACGAACCCGTCATGCGTGCGCTCGAGCACCGCGAACGACTCGGCGTCGGTCTGCTCCTGGGTGGCGTCCGTGCGTCCGGGGGTGAACGGCACGGTGATGGCGTGTCCGGCGTCCGCCGCCGCCCGCTCCACCGCGGCACAGCCGCCGAGGACGATCAGGTCGGCGAGCGACACGCGCTTGCCGCCAGCCTGCGATTCGTTGAACCGCCGCTGGACCCGCTCGAGGGCCTCCACCACGCTCGCGCTGCCCGCGTTGGCCTCCCAGTCCTTCTGCGGCACGAGCCGGATGCGGGCCCCGTTGGCGCCGCCTCGCTTGTCGGTGCCGCGGAAGCTGGCCGCGGACGCCCAGGCGGCGGCGACCAGCTGCGAGGCCGACAGCCCCGCGGCGAGGATCTCCCGCTTGAGCGCGGCGATGTCATCCTGGTCGATCAGCTCGTGGTCGACCGCCGGGACCGGGTCCTGCCAAAGCTGCGGCTCGGCTGGAACCAGCGGGCCCAGGTAGCGTGACAGCGGACCCATGTCGCGGTGCGTGAGCTTGTACCAGGCCTTGGCGAACGCCTGCGCGAACTCGTCCGGGTGCTCGTAGAAGCGCCTGGAGATCGGCCCGTAGATCGGGTCGAGCTTCAGCGCCAGATCCGTCGTCAGCATCACCGGCGCGTGGCGCTTGTCCGGGTCGTGCGCATCGGGCACCGTGTCCTGCGCCGAGGCGTCCTTGGCGACCCACTGCTGAGCGCCCGCTGGGCTCCTGGACAGCTCCCACTCGTACTCGAACAGCGTCGCGAAGAAGCTGTTGTCCCACTTGATGGGAGTCGCCGTCCAGGCACCCTCCAGGCCGCTCGTCCACGTGTATGCGCCGTTGCCCGTGCCGGCCGAGTTGCGCCAGCCGAGGCCCTGCATCTCCAGCGGAGCGGCCTCCGGGTCGGGGCCGATGTTGTCGGCGGCGACCGCGCCGTGGGTCTTGCCGAAGGTGTGGCCGCCGGCGATCAGCGCGACCGTCTCCTCGTCGTTCATCGCCATCCGCCGAAACGTCTCACGGATGTCGCGAGCGGCCGCGAGCGGATCCGGGTTGCCATTCGGCCCCTCTGGGTTGACGTAGATCAGCCCCATCTGCACCGCGCCGAGCGGTTCCTCGAGCGCGCGATCGCCGGTGTAGCGCTCGTCGCCCAGCCACGTCTGCTCCGGGCCCCAGTAGACGTCCTCCGGCTCCCACACGTCCTCGCGGCCGCCGCCGAAGCCGAACGTCTCAAATCCCATCGACTCAAGGGCGACGTTGCCGGTGAAGATGATCAGGTCCGCCCAGGAGATCCTGTCGCCGTACTTGCGCTTGATCGGCCACAGCAGCCGCCGAGCCTTGTCGAGGCTCACGTTGTCGGGCCAGCTGTTGAGCGGCGCGAAGCGCTGGGCGCCGGCGCCGCCTCCGCCCCGCCCGTCCGTGATCCGGTAGGTGCCGGCGCTGTGCCAGGCCATCCGGACGAACAGCGGGCCATAGTGGCCGTAGTCGGCCGGCCACCAGGGCTGCGAGTCAGTCATCAGCTCCAGCAGGTCCCGCCTGAGGGCGTCCAGATCGAGCGTCTTGAACGCCTGCGCGTAACTGAACCCCGGGTCCATCGGGTTGGACTCACGCGAGTGGTGGTGCAGAACCCTCAGGTTCAGCTGGTTGGGCCACCAGTCCCGGTTCCGCCTCCCCCCATCCGGCGTGTGCGCGACCGGGCACTGCTCCCTGCTCTCGGTTACAGCCACGTGCGTGTCTCTTTCGTTCTCGCTGGTTGACTTCGATGGTTGTTATCGATCCCAGCCGCCGGCCGCAAGCGCCCGGCGGCGGACCGCTTTGGGTTCCGGCGCAACCCGAGTGCGATCAGCCGCCCCTCGGTCTCGAGGACGCCGCCACGCATTCCGGGCACCGTCCCCAGTAGATGACCTCCGCCTCGTCGATCTCGTAGCCGGCGTCGTCCGTGGCGCTCAGGCAGGGGGCGTAGCCGGCCGCGCAGTCGGTATCGACCATCCGGCCGCAGACGCGACAGATGAGATGGTGGTGGTTGTCGCCCACTCGGTCCTCGTAGCGAGCCGGCGAGCCGGCCGGCTGGATGCGCCGGATGATCCCCCTCTCGCTGAGCGTCGCAAGGGCGTCGTAGACCGCCTGCAGCGAGATCGCGCCGATCCGGGCTCGCACCGCGGCGTCGACCTCGGCCGCCGTGCTGTGCGGACGGTCCGCCACGGCGCGCAGGACCGCGAGCCGCTGGGCCGTGACCTGCACGCCGTGCCGGCGCAGCACCGCCTCTTCGTCAACCGCCTCGCTCATCGACGGTCCCGCATACTAGCTCCGATATTGGAGTCATTCAAGTCTCCGGTCCGCGCGTGATCGCCATGCGCGGCCCGGGCCCCGCTCCTCATGTCCCCGCGCCCGCCCGCCCGGATGCGATACTTCGCCGATGGGCGCCTTCGCGGATGCCATCGATAGGGGAGTGGTCTTGCTCGACGGGGGCCTCGGGACCCAGCTCGAGCAGCAGGGGAACGACCTCCGTGACAGCCTCTGGTCGGCGCGCCTGCTGCGGGACGACCCGGACGAGATCGTCAAGGCGCATCGCGGCTTCTTCGACGCGGGCTCCGACGTCGCGATCACCTCCAGCTACCACGCCAGCTTCCCCGGGCTCGCGAACGTCGGAATCGACGAGGACGAGGCCAGGCGCCTGCTCGCTCTCTCCGTGGAGCTCGCGCGCCGCGCCCAGCCGTCTGACCGGCCGACTCTCGTCGCCGGCTCGGTCGGGCTCTACGGCGTCGTGTGGGCGAACGGGACCGAGTACACCGGGGACTACAGCGGCGCGACCGATGTCGCGGTCGCCGAGGAACAGCGCCGCCGGATCCGGACGATGGCCGACGCCGGTCCCGATCTCCTGGCGATCGAGACGATCCCCAACGGGCGCGAGGCCGAGATCCTCGGCGAGCTGCTGACCGAGGTCCCGGAAGTCGAGGCCTGGGTGACGTTCTGCTGCCGCGACGACCACCATCTCAGCGACGGGACGCCGATCGCCGACGCGGTCAGAGCGGTCACGCGCACCGGTCGCGTCACCGCCGTGGGGCTCAACTGCACCCCGCCGCAGCACGTCGAATCGCTGCTGAACGACGCTCGCGCCGCGACCGACCTCCCGCTCGTCGCCTATCCCAACTGGGGCCGCGTCTGGGACGGCTCACGCTACGAGTGGGTCGAGGGCACCGGGGTGGTCGAGTTCCCGCCCGCTCTGCTGGACCGCTGGCTGGCCGCGGGGGCGCGTGTAATCGGCGGTTGCTGCGGCATCGGTCCTGCCGGCATCGCCGGCATCGCGGCCTGGCGCGAAGCGCTGGCCTAGACCGGTCTAGCGATCGGGCGAGCATCCGTCAGGCTCGCGGCAGCGAACGGCTCACGCGATGGCGGGTTTCCTCTGTCTGCGGGGTTATCAGGAACCTGACCGGACGGTTAGCGTCACAACGAGCGAGCCGCGCGCCGACGCGATCCAGTCGCTTCTGGCGACGCCGCTCGAGCACCGCGACGCGACGCTCGCCGCCGCTATGTAGACGCCGCCCCCGGACCGAGACGTGATGACGGCAGCGGTGATCGGTGGCGCCCTAGCGCCTGACCTGACGGGCTGAGCCCAGATGTGGGCATCGGGGCCGCGATTCGTGTCGGGCGCTTGGTTGGGCAGCGGCGCGGCGCTGGTCATACCGGTTAGCGTGCCTGGGAGCCGGGTGCGACGATCGATCCCCGCTCGCGAGTTTCAGGGCTGGATGTTCTCCAGGTCCTCCAGCAGGTGGGGGTGTCGCGGCTTCCAGCCGAGCGTCTCACGGGTGTGGGCGCTCGAGGATGGCTGGTCGGCGGCGAAGATCGCGCCGAGCGGACCGTATGTCTCGGGCTCGACCGACTTGACCGGCAGGTTCAGCCGGCGGCCGATGACGGTGGCGATGTCCCGCACCCGGTCGCCCTCGTCGTCGACGGCGTGCCAGGACGTTCCGGCCGGCGCCTGTTCAAGAGCCAGACGAAAGAGGCTGGCGGCATCGCGAGCATGCACCGCCGGCCAACGCTGAGCGCCGTCGCCTGGGTACCCGGACACGCCGGACCGGCGGGCCATGTTGGTCAGCAGGCCCGCGAATCCGCCGGTGCCGTGGTCGTGCACCGTGCGCGGCAGACGCACGGCGCTGCTGCGGACCCCGCGTGAGGCCAGGTCCAGCACCGCCGTCACGGAACGGCCACGACCCGCGACCGGCCCGTCCGTAGGCAGCGGGTCAGACTCGGTGGAGGCCCGTCCAGGGACAGCGGGCGTTCCTGAGCATATGACCAGGGGGCGCTCGCTGTCGATCAGTTCCTGCCCCAGCGTCGCGAGGGCCGCGCCTTCCTCCGCAACCGCTCGGGCGACGGCCTCGGGACTTGAGAAGTCGTTGGCAAACGCCAGGTGTATGACGCCGTCCGCGTGAGCGGCGCCCTTACGCAGGGCGTCCAGATCCGCGAGATCCCCAGGGAGAGCCTCCGCGCCGGCCGACTTCAGCGTCGCCGCGGAGGCATCGGAGCGGGCAAGCCCGACGACGGTGTGGCCATGGGCGATCAGTTCAGCCACGACGGCGGAGCCGACCAGGCCGGTCGCTCCGGTGACAAAGACGTGCATGAGGTCTCCTGAAGATGATGGGACTCTTGTCGCATCACTGTACCAGAACGATGAGACCAGAGTCCCATCAAATACAATGACGGCATGCCCAGGTGGGAACCAGGTGCCCGCGAGCGGCTCGTGGTCGCCGCCGTCGAGCTGTTCACCGAGCGGGGATATGACGCCACGACCGTGGCACAGATCGCCGAGCGGGCCGGAGTCACGAAGAGCACGCTCTTTCGCTACTTCCCGGACAAGCGTGAGATCCTCGCGGCGGGGCAGGAGACGCTCAGCCAGCTGCTCACCGAGGGGATCACGGAGGCGCCCGCCGGCGTCACCCCGCTTGAGGCCGTCGCCGTCGGGCTGGAGCGCGTGTCGGACGCGATGGGCCAGATGAACCGCGATCTTGGCCCCCGGATCAAAGCCGCCATAGCCGCCAGCGCCGAGCTCCGCGAGCGCGACGCGCTCAAGAGCGTCGGCCTGGCCGCCAGCATGGCGCATGCCCTGACCGCCCGTGGCGTCCCCGAGACGACCGCGCAGCTCGCCGCCGAACTCGGTGTACTCGCGTTCAAACGCGGCTACACCCAGTGGTCGATCGACGAGCGCGACAGCGAGAACACGCTGGCTCACTACGCCCTGGCTGCGCTCAACGACCTCCGGGCAGCAAGCGCAGCACTGGGCTGAGCGATCCCACAGCCGAGCCTTGTGAGACCCCACCCGTGACATCGACCGCCTGACCGACCGACCCGAGCCTGACCCTCTGGGGTTGCTCCGGTGGCTCGGTCTGGTTCGTCGGACGGGCTGCGCGAACGCGTCTATACCTGGTCCAGAAGGCCGCTCCGCGAGGGCTGCCGGGCACACCTGCCACGCCGGCCAGGTGTGCACCGCTGAACGGTGGTCTCCCGGGGGGGCCTGCGCCCGTCGCGCTGCCCCCCCGGATCCGCTTCCAGCCGCCCGCTACGGCCCGCAGACGACGTACGACTGC
>JAJZWB010000100.1 GCA_021846845.1 Actinomycetes bacterium
CGATCCGGCCGCCGTTCAGGGCGGATCACGTCGGCAGCCTTCTTCGACCTAGGCGGCTGCTCGAAGCGCGCGCGCAGGCGGCGGCGGGCGCGATCTCCGCCCAGCGCCTGCGCGAGATCGAGGATGAGGAAGTCCGGGCGGTCGTGCGGATGCAGCGGGAGGTGGGGCTGCAATCAGCGACCGACGGCGAGCTGCGCCGGGGATCGTGGCACATGGACTTCATCTATCAGCTGGGCGGGGTGGAGAAGGTGGAGGGTGAGATCAAGGTCCACTTCCGCAACGCCGACGGCACGGTCGACTTCAGGCCGGCAGCGATAGCTGTCAACGACCGCATCACCCTCCCCCGCACGATCTTCGCGGATGACTTCCGGTTCCTCGCCGACACGGTCGGCGAGGGGGTGACGCCGAAGCTCACCATCCCCTCTCCGAACATGCTCCATTACCGCAGCGGCCGCGCGGCCCTGAACCCAGGCGTCTACCCCACCCTGGAGCCGTTCTGGGAGGACCTGGCATCCGCCTACCGGGCCGAGATCCACGGTCTCGCCGAGCTCGGATGCGAGTATCTGCAGCTCGACGACACGAGCCTGGCGTACCTCAACGACCCAGCTCAGCGCCAGGCTCTGGCGCAGCGCGGCGAGGACGTGACCCGACTGCTGGACACGTACGTCTCCAACATCAACCGAGCGATCGCCGGCAGGCCGCACAGCATGGCCGTGACGACCCACCTCTGCCGCGGCAACTTCCGCTCCTCGTGGGCCGCCGAGGGCAGCTACGAGTACGTCGCCGAGACGCTGTTCGGCGGACTGGATGTCGACGGCTTCTTCCTGGAGTTCGACGATGAGCGCTCGGGCGGCTTCGAGCCCCTCCGGTTCGTGCCACCCGGGAAGCTGGTGGTTCTGGGACTGGTCACCTCCAAGCGAGGCGAGCTGGAGCGCAGGGACGACCTGCGCCGCCGGATAGAGCAGGCGTCGCGGTTCGTGCCGCTTGAGCAGCTGTGCCTCTCACCCCAGTGCGGCTTCTCGTCAACCGTCGAGGGCAACGAGATCACGGCCGACCAGCAGCGGGCCAAGCTCCGGTTGATCGTGGAGACGGCCGCTGAGGTCTGGGGCTGATCCGGAGAGCCGGGGCCACCGAACCCCATCCGTCCAATGCTGCGCAGGGTCGGGCCAGCGGCCGACCTGGCCGGCGATCGTCCCAAGCCGGCGGGGCCATGAGACGGGTGGGTCGTTCGCCATCCCTGGGATGGTGAACGACCCACTCACCTGACGTGCCGGACGGCTCTGGGCGGTTCTCCACGCGCCAGATGGAGAACGCCCCACCGACTTCGAACCCCGTGAGCCTCGGGACGGTCGCCGGTGCGCCGGACCTGCCACGGATCCTCGAACCCGGGTCCGAGCGGCCGCCGACCGCGGACGCTCCCCGAGGCACCCGGGAATGGCTCTTCGGCGCGCCATCAGCGTGCGCCGAAGCTGCGGATCCTGGACTCGAACCAGGACTAACTGATCCAGAGTCAGCCGTGCTGCCAATTACACCAATCCGCAGTGCATTGACTCGACAAAGAGCGGCCTGGCACCGATCGAGTCAGGAGTGCAGAATACCCTAACGCCGGTCGACCAAGCGCCCGCAGCGCCGGCCCCACCCTCAGCCCCGCGTGGCCGGCACCCACAGCGCGCGCACCGTCGCGGACACCGCGCAGGGCCCGCCGGCCCTGGCCGCTAGAGCGTCCCCAGATCGGTGGAGATGTCCGCGAGCGCCCCTGAGCGCTCTCCGAGCTGCGTTCCCTCGGCGATCCACCTGCGTGCGTGCTGGAGATCGTCCGGGCGCCCGACGGCGAGAGCGCCCGCGACGCGGCCGTCGTGGACGTAGAAGACCGTGAAGGAGCCGTCCTCGAACGAGCCGCGGATGATCTCCTGCTCCCACTCGTGGGCGGGGCCGACGTACTCCAGAGAAGCCCAGTCCGAGAGGTCGGAGAAGAAGTACGGAACGACGTCGTAGTCGCCACCCCTTCCGAGCATGCTTCGTGCAACCGCCCTCCCGTGGTGCAACGCCACGTCCCAGTGCTCGACGCGGATCCGCCTGCCACCATGGACGACGCTCTCGTACTCGGCCACGTCCCCGGCGGCGTAGACGCCCGGCACCGATGTCTGCAGGCGCGCGTCGACGCGAATGCCGCCGCTGTCGCCGAGCTCGAGGCCGGCCGCTCGCGCCAGCATGACGTCCGGGCTCGCGCCGACTCCGATCACGACGGCGTCCGCAGGAAGTCTGAGGCCACCCCGAGTGACGACCGCGGTCACCCTGCCCCCCGTGCCCTCGAATCGCTCCAGCTCCTCGGTGCCGTGCAGCGTCACCCCATGCTCGGCCAGGCGATCGTGGAAGAAGCGCCCGGCGGACTCGCCGAACGTCCTGCTCAGTGCGACGGGCTCGAGCATCACGATCGTGCACTCGCTGCCGAGCCCGGTCAGCGAAGCCGCGACCTCGGTGCCGATGTAGGAGCCGCCGATGAGCACCACCCGCTTGCCCGCGGCGTCGGCGCGGATCGCGTCGCTGTTGGCGAAGGTGCGCAGGTAGTGGATTCCCTCAAGCTCTGCTCCCGGCACGTTCAGCCGGCGCACGTTGGCGCCTGTCGCCAGCAGCAGCGAGCCGAAGCCGACCTCCTGGCGATCCGAGAGCTTCACGCTGCGAGATCCGATGTCCAGCTGCATCGCCGACGTGCGCGTCAGCGTCTCGATCTGCTGTTCGACGTACCAGTCGGCGCTCTCCAGCAGCGCATCCTCACGCCGCTCGGTGCCGCACAGGTAGCCCTTTGAGAGCGGCGGGCGCTCGTAGGGCAGGTCTGGCTCGCGCCCGACGATCATGATCGACCCTTCGGCGCCGGAGCGCCGAAGGGCGCGGGCGCAGACACCGGCCGCGAACCCGCCGATCAGAAGGAAGTCGGCGTGCCGGTCGGCCATCGCGCCCGCTGTCCGCTACCGGCCGGCCGACACCTTGGAGCCCACGGGCGCGAACCGGGGAGTGACCTCCGACTCCAGCCCCGGGTCCAGGATCAGCAGCACCTGGTCGCCCGCCCTGATCTCCGAGTCGGCGCGCGGGACGAAGCCGTGGCCCTCACGCAGGACGGAGATGATCAACGACCCCTCGGGCAGGGCGACCTCGCTCACCGTGCGACCGGCGGCCTCGGCACCCGCTCCCACCTCCAGCTCGATGATCTCCAGGTGCTCCTCCTCAAGCGCGAGCAGCTGGACGAGGCCGTACTCGGGCACCTCATGCTCGATCAGCCTGAGGATGAGGTCCGTCGCCGAGACGGCGGGCTGGACGCCGAGCGTCTTGAAGTGGTCGAGGTTGCGCGGGTTGTTGACTCGCGCGACGATCCGCTCGCAGCCGTACTTCTCCTTCGCGACCTGGCAGATGAGGATGTTGTCCTCGTCGTCGCCGGTTACGGCGATCACGAGGTCGGCTCGCTGGATTCCGGCACGCTCGAGCACCCAGAGCTCGGTCGCGTCGCCGTACTGGACGCAGTGCTCGAGCTCCTCCGCCACGACCCGGAAGCGGCGATGGTCGGACTCGATCAGAGTCACCTCCCGGTCCTTGGCGATCAGCTCGCGGGCGAGGTTCCAACCGACCTTGCCCGCTCCGGCGATGATCACGTACATCTGTTCGGGACTCCCCTCGGTCATGTTCGGAGCACCACCTGCTCCGCCTCGTCGATCGCGTGCTGCGTGGGGCAGATCGTGTGCAGCCCCTGCTCCGCATACCACGCGGCCCGGCCCGGATCGGCCACACGTACAACAACGCGCGGAACCTTGAAACGTCGCTGCGCGAGCTGCGCGATCACCAGATTGGTGTTGTCGCCGCTGGTCGCGGCCATGAAGACGTCGGCCTGTTCGATCCCCGCCTCGATCAGACCGTCGATCTCCAGCGCGGTGCCGACCGTGAACCTACCGCCGGCGTCCTCCCAGCTTATGGACTGGTCCTTGTCGAGCCGCTCGTGCGAGAGGGGATCCTCGTCGAGAACCGATACCTCGTGGCCGGCATCCAGAGCACGCTTGGCCAATGCCGACCCCACCCGGCCCGCGCCCACGATCAAGATGAACATGTCGCGCACTGTAGGGGCTCATGGACGCGAATGGAGTCACGCCCGTGTGAACGACGGACCACTCGCGCGCCGTCGTGATTCGGTCGGGGGGCTGAGCGCGCCCTCAGCGCGCTCTCGCAGCCTACGCCGGGGCCGACACCGGGGAGCTAGCCGGCGGGACGATCAAGCTGCGAGGGGCCACCCGCCGTTGGCGCCACGGGGTCCGGAGCGCGGGAGCCGCCGCAGCAGGCCGACCCTCACAGCGGGCCACCGGCGCCGCACAGCGGGCCACCGCGCCGCACGGGTGGCAGAGGCACCGTGGCGGTCGAGCTCCCAGCTCCCCGCGAGCCCGGGGCGCGCCGCCGAACCACGGGATCACGCGCGGCTCGACCACGGCCGGCTGGGGCGCGCAGGCAAGTCGCGCCCGGTCCTCGGGCCGGGCCGCAACGCCGCCAGCTGCGCAATGGCGCCAGGACGGCGCAACGCCGTCCTGGCGTGCATCGCAAGGGCCGCCATGGGCCAAGTGCGCCGGCGGACGGCGCGCAACGCCATCGTCCCCTCTGCCACGGCACGGCGCGGACGTCATCGCGCCTGGCTGGAGCGGTGGCACGTTGTGTTGGAGGCGGCTCCCCTCTGCCACGGCACGGCGCGGACGTCATCGCGCCCGCGCAGCGGGAAGGCGCCCGTGTAAGCCACGGCCGCCGGCGGCGAGCAACGGCTCGCCGTCCCGGCCGGATGCCAGCGGCGCGCCGCACCACCCTCAGGGATGGATGCCGGGCGGCGCGCCGCACGAACTCCGGATCAGGTGATCAGCGGGATGATCAGCAGCGCGACGATGTTGGCGACCTTGATCATCGGGTTGATCGCCGGACCGGCGGTGTCCTTGTAGGGATCGCCGACCGTGTCGCCCGTCACCGACGCCGCGTGCGCCTCGGATCCCTTGCCGCCGTACGCCCCGTCCTCGATCAGCTTCTTGGCGTTGTCCCACGCCCCGCCGCCGGCGGTCATCGAGACGGCCATGAACAAGCCGACCACGATCACCCCGATCAGCAGGCCTCCGAGCGCCTCGACCGAGATCACCCCGACGACCACCGTCAGGACGATCGGGATGAGTGCCGGGAGGATCATCTCCCGCTGGGCGGCGCGCGTCACCAGCCCGACCGCGGTCCCGTACTCAGGCTGCTCGGTGCCCTCCATGATCCCGGGCTTCTCCCGGAACTGGCGGCGCACCTCCTCGACGACCGATCCGCCGGCGCGGCCGACGGCCTCCATCGACAGCGCCGAGAACAGGTAGACCATCATCCCGCCGACGAGCAGGCCGATGAGCACCGGCGGCTTGCCGATCGAGAACGAGGCGTCGTTGAACCTGTGCGGCAGCTCCTGCTCGAAGGCGTCGAACAGCACCAGCGCGGCGAGCACGGCGGAGCCGATCGCGTAGCCCTTGGTCACCGCCTTGGTCGTGTTGCCGACCGCGTCCAGCGGGTCGGTCACGTTGCGAACCTCTTCCGGGAGATCTGCCATCTCCGCGATTCCGCCCGCGTTGTCGGTCACCGGACCGAACGCGTCGAGCGCGACGATCAGGCCCATCAGGGAAAGCTGGGCCATCACCGCCACGCCGATCCCGTAGATCCCGTCGGCGCCGCCGCCCGCGAGCTTCCATGAGCCGAGGATCCCGAGCGCGAGCACGACCGCGGGCAGCGCGGTCGCCTGCTGGCCGGACGCCAGGCCCTGGATGATGTTGGTCGCGTGGCCGGTCTGCGAGGCGCGCGCCGTCCGCTTGACGGGCGAGAACCGGGTCGACGTGTAGTAGTCGGTGATGACGAACAGCAGGCCCGTGACCGCCAGACCGATCAGCGCGCACAGGTAGTAGTGCCACCACGGCGGCGCCGCAGCGCCGCTCTTCAACGTCAGCCCGTGCATCAGCCAGTAGGTCGCGGGGATGAACACGAGCGCCGCCAATCCGCCGGACAGGACCAGGCCCTGATAGAGAGCGCGCTCGACGTTGCCCGACCGCGAGCGCACCGCGAAGGTTCCGATGATCGAGGCGACGATCGAGATTGCGCCGAGCACGAGCGGGAACACGGCGACGGCCGACTGCTGGCTGAACAGGATCACGCCGAGCAGCATCACGGCCACCGCGGTCACGGCGTAGGTCTCGAACAGGTCGGCCGCCATGCCGGCGCAGTCGCCGACGTTGTCGCCCACGTTGTCGGCGATCACGGCGGGATTGCGGGGATCGTCCTCGGGGATCCCGGCCTCGATCTTGCCGACCAGGTCGGCGCCGACGTCGGCGGCCTTCGTGAAGATTCCGCCGCCGAGTCGAGCGAACACCGAGATCAGCGAGCCTCCGAAGCTCAGCCCGACGAGCGCGTCGACAGCATGCGCCTGGGTCTCACCCGCGATCCAGGTCAGCACGCCGTAGTAGGCACCGAGGCCGAGCAGCGCGAGGCCGACGACCAACAGCCCGGTAACGGCTCCGCCTCGGAACGCGACCGACAGGGCCTTGGAGACGCCGCCGCGTGCCGCCTCGGCAACGCGTGCGTTGGCGCGGACCGAGACGTTCATGCCGATGTACCCCGCCGCGGCGGACAGAACGCCGCCGATGGCGAAGCCGATCGCCACGCGGATGTTCTGCAGCGGGATCAGAAGGATGAACACGACCACGCCGACGCCGGCGATGGTCGTGTACTGCCGGTTCAGGTAGGCGGACGCCCCCTCCTGAACGGCGGCCGAGATCGCGCGCATGCGCTCGTTCCCGGGCGACAGTGCGAGCAGGGAACGCGCGGTGGTCGCGCCGTATACGAGGGCGGCGGCAGCGCACACCAGTGCGACGATGACGCCATGATGCGTCAGGAAGCTGGACAAAGGGTCCTCCGGAGAAGCTCTCAGTTGGAGCGCGCGGGCCGCGCGCAGGGAACCACGAAAGGGCCTCCCGAATCGCTGGTCGGAGACCCGGCCAAAGCCGCGCGCGAGTCTACCTTGCGCGGCGGGCGGATGTCGGCGGAGGACCCCAAGGGACGGCTCTCGAGACTTCGCCGCCGGGGGGTTGATCGACGGCCGCAGGACGCACGCCCCGCCCGCTGAGCGACCGGCGGGGACCCGCGCCGACCCCTGGACCGCTGATCAGCGACCCGGCACCCACAGGCGGCCGCTGCGCTCCGCCGGGCCGGGCTCGCCCGGCTTCACGTGCTGCTGCGGTCGCGATGCCGGCGTCGGGGCCTGCTGGTCTGCCTGCGGCGCCGGCCGGACGGACGCCTCCCCCGCGGAGCCCTGGGCCGGCTGCCCCGCCGCGGAGCCCTGGGCCGGCTGCCCCGCCGCGGAGCCCTGGGCCGGCTGCCCCGCCGCGGAGCCCTGGGCCGGCTGCCCCGCCGCGGTCGACGTGGAAGCACCTCCCAGCCGCACGAACGCGAGCTGCAGCTGGGACAGCGCGTCTCGGATGGCCGGTGCCTGCGCCGGCGCCACCTGCTCCGCCAGCGGCGCAAGCGCTCGCACCGCCTCGATCGCGAGCGCAACCTGGCCCAGGTCTCGCTCATCCTCGCTGCCCGGCGCCAGCCCCGTGCGGCGCATGCCGATGTTGATCAGCGAGACGACGTGCTCCAGCAGGACCTGCTCGACGCGGATCCGCTTGAGCTCCTGCTCGTACGCAGCCCTCAGCTCGTCCTCGGTCGGCTCCCGACCCCGCTCGCTCAAGGTCGGCTCCCAGCGCTCATCGCCGGCCTCCGATCATCGCAGCGGGGTCTCCAGCACGCTTGAGTAGCTCTGGCGCGTCTGGACCTGAACCGCGGCATAGACCTCGGCGAGCCCCATCCCCGAGGCGAGCATCTGCCGCTGGCGCTGGGCTCCGTTGAAGGACGGAAGCGCGACGTCGAGCCCGAACTCGGAGCGGACCGGGGCCGTCCAGTCCAGCAGCCGCTCGAGCGCGGCCGCCGCCGGATATGGCTCCCGACGCTCGAGGTCGAGCAGCTCGCCGTCGAGCCCGTAGCGGATCGCGCGCCACATGTTCTCCTCGATCATCCGGTTTGGCAGATCGGTGAACGGGACCCGGTCGTCCTCGTCGCGGGCCGCCTGGGCGACGCAGGCGACGATCAGGGCGGCCAGCGCATCGGACTCGGCGGCGGTCGACTGGGCGTCGCAGATCCGCACCTCGACCGTTCCGAACGAGAGGTGCGGACGGACCGACCACCAGACCTGGGTGTATTCGACGATCGAGCGGGTGTCGAACAGCATCCCGATGTAGTCCGCGAATGCGTTCCAGTCTCCGAACGCGTCCGGGACCCCGCAGCGCGGGAAGCTCTTGGTGAAGATCTGGGTGCGAGCGCTGTGCAGCCCCGAGTCGGACCCGTCGAGGAACGGCGAGTTGGCCGAGATCGCCAGCAGCACCGGCAGCACGGGACGCAGGCGGTCGCAGACGCGCACCGCCCTGTCGGCGCCGCGCACGCCGACGTGGACGTGCAGCGCGAACGTGTTGTTGCGCCAGGCCACGTACTTGAGTCCGTCCTCGACCCGGCGGTAGTGGTCGGTCTGGATGATCCGCTGGTCGCGGTAGTCCGCCCACGGATGGGTGCCGGTCGCTCCGAGCTCCACGCCGTGCGCCGCCGCGAGCGCGAACAGGCTTCGCCGGCGCTCTCCCTGGACGGCGCGCGCGGCGGCCAGGTCGTCGCCGCGGCCGGACCGGATCTCGATCTCAGAGGAGATGAGCTCGCCGGCGATCGCCTCCGCGAGCAGGGGATCCTCGCTGGCGGCAGCGTCGCGCAGCTGCTCGAAGCGGCCGATCAGCCCGAGGCCGTCTGGGTCGAGCAGCGCGAACTCCTCCTCGAGCCCTACGGTGAGGTCGGCGGATGCGTCGAATGCGCTGCGCGCGGTATCGAGGTCGAACGCCACGACTGTGCAGCCAGGCAGGAGGACGGCTCAGGTCAGGTAGAAGTACAGCGCATACAGCAGGTCTACCGCCGGGCTGGAGGCGTGGACCGTGACGTCGGGCGGAACGTTGAGCAGGGCGTCGGAGTAGTTGAAGATGATCTTCACGCCGGCATCCACGAGCGAGTCGGCGATCCCCTGCGCGGCGGACGCTGGAACCGCCAGCACCGCGACGACGATCTCCTCCTCCTCGACCACGTCGTGCAGCTCCGAGCTGTGGCGGACGACCTGGTCCCCGAGCTTGGTCCCGACCCTGTCGTCGACGACGTCGAAGATGGCCACGATCCGGAAGCCGTGGTCCCCGAAGATGTCCGAGGTCGCGATCGCGGTGCCGAGGTGGCCGGCGCCGAACAGCGCGATGTTGTGCTGTCCCGAGGTCCGGAGGATCTTGCGGATCTGCGTGACCAGCGACTCGACGTTGTAGCCCACGCCGCGCTTGCCGAACTTCCCGAATCCGGACAGGTCGCGGCGGATCTGGGTCGAGTTGACGTGCGTGTACTCGGCCAGCTCCTGCGAGGAGATCGTCTCCTTGCCGATCTTGCGCGCCTGCGTGAGAACCTGCAGGTAGCGCGAGAGGCGGGCCGCGACTCCCAGCGCCAGCTTCTCGCCGGGCTTGTCGAGGCTCGACTCCTCAGGCTGTGAACCTCGGCCGACCGTGTAGCTCATGGGGCGCTCACTCTACTAACCCGAGCCGCCTCCGTAGCTCGGCCTCATCGACGAACAGCTCGAACGCCTCGGCGCCGTCGATCTCCACCACCGGGATCCGCTCCAGATACGCGCGCAGCAGCCGCTCATCGGCATCGATGTCAAGCTCGCGCAGCGCGAACGGGGCGCTGGACCGCACGCGTTCCAGCGTCGCGCGCGCCTCGTCGCACAGGCAGCAGCCGGCGCGGCCGTAGAGCACGACCTCGTGACTCACCCGGCCACCGCGAGCGCGCGCTCGCCGGTCGCGTAGACATCGAGATCGAGGTACTCGGGGAAGGGCAGCGGGACGACATCGCGAGCAGCGCCCGCGATCATCGCCGCGTTGTCGGTGCAGAGCTGGATCGGCGGGACCGAGATTCGAGCCCCGAGTCCGGTCAGGCGCTCCCGCAGGGGCCCGTTGGCCGCCACACCGCCGCCGATCGCCAGCCGCTCGAGCCCGGTCTGCTCAAGCGCCCGCTCCACGCGGATCGACAGAGCCTCGACGATCGCGCGCTGATAGGAGGCCGCCAGGTCCGCCCGCCGCCGCTGCAGCTCGCCGCTGTCCATCTCCCGGACCCGGTAGAGAAGCGCGGTCTTGAGGCCGGCGAAGGAGAAGTCCAGCCCGCGCATCCGAGCCGCCGTTGGGAACTCGAACGCCTCCCGGTCGCCGTCGCGCGCCAGCCTCTCGAGCGCGGGACCCCCCGGATACCCGAGCCCGAGCAGCCGCGCGCCCTTGTCGAACGCCTCGCCGGCGGCGTCGTCCAGCGTCTGGCCGAGGACGGCGTAGCCGGGTCCGCGATCGTCCACGCGTGCCAGGAAGGTGTGCCCGCCGCTGGCGATCAGCGCCAGGAACGGAGGCTCCAGCCCGGGATCGGCGAGGAAGCTCGCGGCGACGTGCCCGTGGAGGTGGTCGACGGGCGCCAGCGGCAGCCGCCGCGCAGCCGCGACCGCCTTGGCGGTCGAGAGCCCGACCAGCAGCGCGGCGACGAGTCCGGGACCCTGGGTGACGGCGACCAGCTGGATCTCGTCCAGCCCCACGCCCGCTCGCGCAAGCGCGTCATTCACGGCCGCGCCGACCAGCTCAAGGTGGTGGCGCGAGGCGATCTCCGGCACGACCCCGCCGTAGCGGTCGTGAATCCCCTGCGAGGAGATGACGTTGGAGCGGATCTCGCCGGTGGCGGTCACCACCGCGGCGCAGGTGTCGTCGCAGCTGGTCTCGATCGCGAGGATCATCCGGCCGCCCCGGTGGTCGCCGTGGGCGCCGTGCGCCACATGATCATCGCGTCCTCGCCGTTGTCGCGGTAGTAGCGAGGTCGCGTCCCGGCGGAGCGGAAGCCGAACTGCTGGTAGAGCGCGATCGCGGCCGCGTTGGAGGTCCGCACCTCCAGCGTGTACTCGCTCTCGGTACCGGCGCGCCAGATCATCTCCGTCAGCAGCGTCCGCGCTATCCCATGCCGGCGCAGGTCCGGCTCCGTGGCGATGTTCATCAGATGCCAGACGGTGTCATAGCGCGCGCAGATCAGGTAGCCGACGACCCTGTCGAGCGCGTCGGTCGCGGCGAGGCACACCCCGGAGGGCTTTGAGATCTCCAGCACGAACATGGCCAGCGACCAGGGGGTCGAGAACGCGCGACGCTCGATCGACATGACCTGCGGCAGATCGCCGTACGCGAGCGGCCTGACCGTGAAGGCGCCCTGGCTCATCCTGCCGTCGCTGCGGCGGCCGCCGGCCGGGCGTCGGGAGCTCGCAGGTAGTCGGGAAGCACCTCCTCGATGCGGCCCGGCGTCGCGCGAGCCGCCAGGCGGCAGTGCTCGCCGGCGCTGACCAGGTGCAGGGGATCGTCGTCGGCCGGCACGCGCGCACCGGCGCGCTCCAGCGTCTCCCTGAATGCGACCGCGCCGTCGCCGACCGCGAGCCAGTCGCCGCCGAGTCCGGCCAGGCGCCCGGCCAGCTCGCCGGGAGGCAGCGCGCATGCAGCCAGGCTCGGCGCAGCGCCGGAGCCGGCTCCAACCGCCGTCCAGCCCGCCGCGAACGCCTCACCCCGTCGCGCGTCGATCACCGCCAGGACGCTCGACCCACCGGCCGCGCGCTCCGCGGCGCTGGCCAGGGAGCGCAGCGTCGAGACTCCCGTCAGCGGGATGCCGCGCGCAGCCGAGAGAGCGCGGGCGGCCGCGACGCCGATCCGCAGGCCGGTGAAGGTGCCCGGTCCGATGCCGACACCGATCCGGCCGATCCCGTCCCAGTCGATCCCGTGCTCGTCGAGCGCCCGCACGGTCAGCGCCATCAGCAGCGCCGTGTGACGCGGGCGCGAGCCCGGAGGCGGATCGTCTCGCAGCTCCAGCGCCGGGGCACCGTCGGTGTCGAGCAGCGCGACGGCGGTTGAGCGGGTGGCGGTGTCGAAGGCGAGGATCCTCACGAGACCTCCACCAGGCGTCGGTCGCCGCCTCGATGCTGCAGGCGCACCCGCGCGGCGATCGCCACGATCGCGCGCAACTCCCGCTCGTGCGCGCTCGGCCACTCCACGAACGCAACCGTATCGGCCCTCAGGTAGTCGGCGAGCAGGTCTGGCTCCTCGTCTGCGAGCGACCCCAGGCGGTAGAGGTCCACGTGCGCGACGGGGGCTCTACCGCCGGGGTACAGCTGCCCGATCGTGAAGGTGGGGCTGGTGACCGGAGCGGTGATCCCCAGCGCCCGGCAGGCGCCGCGCACGAAGGTCGTCTTGCCCGCGCCGAGGTCGCCCTCGACCAGCACGACGTCGCCGGCCCGCAGTCCGGACGCGAGCAGGCCGCCGAGAGCCTCGGTCTCGGCGGCGGCGGAGGACTCAAATCGACCACGCACTCAGGGACACTGTAGAAACCGGGGTCGCTGGCGGTTTCGCTACCGTCAGGGGACGATGACCGATCCCCCGACCGCGGCCCCGGGGCTGATCGCGCGACTGCTCGGACGCCTGACCGGCGACCGCGGCAGGCTGCCCTCCGCGATGGACCAGCTGCGCGGCTCCGACACCGCCAAGGCCGCCGGCCTGGCCGGCGCGATGATCGCCAACAACGTGATCGCGCTCGTCTCGACGATCGTGTTCGCGCGGCTGCTGAGCGACAACCAGGGCGGGGGCTACGGAGCGCTCGCCGCGCTGATCAGCTACTTCCTGATCCTGTCGGTGGTCGGCCAGGCGCTGCAGGTGGCGACCGCGCGCGAGGGCGCCCTCGGCGAGCTGGGCGTCGGCCACGGCCTCGTCGACACGGTCAGGCGCTGGACGCGCGGCCTGCTCGCGCTGACGGTCCTGCTGACCATCGTGTCGGTGCTGGCTCGCGCTCCGATCGCCGACGCGGTCGGCGTCAGGCACGACCGCTGGGCCGCGGCGCTCGGACTCCCGGCGGCCGGGCTGTGGCTGGAGCTCTCGGTCCTGCGCGGCGTGCTGCAGGGCGCCGGTGACTACAAGGGGGTGGGTCTCAGCCTGATCGGGGAGCAGGCCGCGAGGCTGATCTGCGGAGCGGTCCTGGCAGCCGCCGGCCTCGGCGTCGCGGGCGCCTACCTCGGCACGCCGCTTTCGTTCATCGCGATGGGCCTCTACTGCGGCCACCGCCTGATGCGCCGCGTGCGCGAGCTTGACGCGACCCAGCCCGAGGCCGCCGATGTCGCCGGAACGGCGCCGGGGCTGTGGATGCACGTGCGGAGGGCATGGGCTCCTATCTGGGGCCTGATCGTGATCGCGGTGCTGCAGAACATCGACATCATCGCCGCCAAGCACCGGTTCCAGACGCATGTCGACAGCTCCTATGCGGCGGTCGCCGTCGCGGCCAAGGTGCTGATCTGGGTTGCGATGGGCGCCGGCTTCTACCTCGTGCCGGAGGTCTCCAGGCGGCGAGCGGAGGGCGCGGACCCGAGACCGATCCTCGCGCGGGCGCTCGGGATCGTCGCCGTCTGCGCGATTCCGGTGCTCCTGATCTATGCGTTCGCCAGCCACATCCTGATCAAGCTCGCGTTCGGTGCCTCCAAGACGAGCGCGTCGGGCTCGCTGCTCGTGCTCGGGCTCGCGTTCGCGGTGCTCGCATGCACCTACCTGGCGGTTCAGTACCTGCTCGCCCTGCGTCGCACCTGGTTCCTGGTGGGCGTGTCGGCGATCGCGGTCGCCGAGCCGATCATGCTGCTGAACGCCTCCCACCAGCCGACCAGCTTCGCGGCCGTGGTGCTCGCCGTCCAGGCCGCCGGAGCGCTGCTCGCGTTCGCCTTCGCGCTGGCCCCGGACCGATCTCCCCGCGCCCCCGACCGGCCGGGAACGCCAGGGTCCGGGGAGCGACCGCTGGGCCGGGGCTCCGAGCGAGTGCCCGAGCCCGCCTGATTCGCCCGGAGCCGGCGCGGGGGGTCCCGAGCCGGCGGCCCGCGCGGACCCG
>JAJZWB010000101.1 GCA_021846845.1 Actinomycetes bacterium
CTCGGTCCTCGACGGCCCCTCGACCGAGATCTTGAACAGCGCCAGCTCGCGCGCGAGCGTCTCGGCCGGCTCCAGGTCGCGGATCTTGAGCACGTTGACCAGCTTGTGCAGCTGCTTGGTGACCTGATCGATCGGGTGCACCGCGCCGTCGAGCGTGAGCGTGATCCGCGAGACCTTCTCGTCGTCGGTGGGCCCGACCGCGAGCGTGTCGATGTTGAACCCGCGACGCGCGAACAGGCCCGCGATCCGGGTCAGGACGCCTGGCCTGTTCTCGACCATGATCGAGAGGATGTGCTTGCGTCCGGTGCGCAGGCCGGCGACCGCCTCAAGCTGGTCGAGCGACAGGATCTCCTTCGTTCCGGGCTCGCCCATCGCTCAGCCCACCATGTCCCGCGCGGCCTGCCCGGCGGGGATCATCGGGAACGTGTTCTCCTCCCGGGTGACGCGCACGTCGACCACAACGGGACCCTCGGTCGCCAGCGCCTCGCGCATGTCGGAGACCAGCGTGCGCTTGTCCTCCAGGCGCAGGCCGGTAGCGCCGTAGGCCTCGGCGAGCTTGACGAAGTCGGGCCAGTCGCCCATGTCGACTGCGCTGTAGCGCTTGTCCCAGAACAGCTCCTGCCACTGGCGCACCATCCCCAGATAGCCGTTGTTCATGATGAACACCTTGATCGGTATCTGCTCCTGGGCGCACGTCGCGAGCTCCTGCGCGTTCATCTGCACCGAGCCGTCGCCGGCGATGCACACGACCGTCTCATCGGGGCAGCCGACCTTGGCTCCCATCGCGGCCGGAAGCCCGAAGCCCATCGTGCCCAGCCCGCCGGAGTTGATCCACCGCCGCGGCTTGGCGAAGTGGAAGTACTGCGCCGCCCACATCTGGTGCTGGCCGACGTCGGAGACCACGACCGCGTCGCCCCCGGTCGCCTCGTAGAGCGCCTGGATCATGTACTGGGGCTTGATCTCGGCGTCGGTGGAGTCCTCGTAGGCGAGCGGATGGCGCTCCTGCCAGCGCCGGATGCGCGTCCACCACTCCTCCAGCCTGGCGGGGTCCGGCGTCAGCGCCCGGTACTCGGCCGTCAGACGCGGCAGGATGTTGCGCGCGTCGCCGACGATCGGGATGTGCGCCGGCACGTTCTTGGAGATCTCGGCCGGGTCGATGTCGATGTGGATGAACTTCGCCCGCGGGGCGAACTCAGACAGCTTGCCGGTGATCCGATCGTCGAAGCGCGCGCCGATCGCGACGATCAGGTCCGCCTCGTCCATCGAGTAGTTGGCCGTGCGGGTGCCGTGCATGCCGAGCATCCCGAGCCACTGCGGGTGCGGCGCCGGGAAGGCGCCCAGCCCCATCACGGTGCAGGTCACGGGCAGCCCGTCGACGGTCGCCAGCTCGATCAGCTCCGCCGACGCGCCCGCCGCGACCACGCCGCCGCCCACGTACAGCACGGGCCGCCGCGCGTTGGCGAGCGCCTTGGCGGCCAGGCGGATCTGCTTCTGGTTGCCGTCGGTCGTCGGCTGGTAGCCGGGCAGGTGCAGGTCCCGCACCGGCTCGTAGGGGATGTCGGCGCGGCTCAGATCCTGCGGGATGTCGACCACCACCGGGCCCGGACGCCCCGTGCGCGCGATGTGGAAGGCCTCGTGCACGGCGCGCGGGATCTCCAGCGGGTGCTGGATCATGAAGCTGTGCTTGACGATCGGCATCGTGATCCCGATCGTGTCCGCCTCCTGGAAGCCGTCCGTGCCCAGCAGCTCGGTGCGCACCTGACCGGTCAGGAACACGACCGGCACAGAGTCCATCATCGCGTCGCAGATCGGCGTCACGAGGTTGGTGGCGCCCGGGCCGCTGGTCGCCAGCGCGACGCCCACCCTGCCGGTCGCCTTCGCGTAGCCCTCGGCGGCATGGCCGCCGCCGGCCTCGTGGCGGACGAGGATGTGGCGGATGCCGGCGTCGTAGAACGCGTCGTAGGTCGGGAGGTTGGCGCCGCCCGGGAGGCCGAATACGACGTCGACGCCCTCAGCCTTGAGGCATTCCATCAGAGCGTCGACTGCACGCATGGCGGAGGATCCTTTCGGACTCGTGGGGCTGGCGAAGGCGGGGTCGCGCACGAGCGACCGTCGCGCCGGGAAAATCGAGTGTAACAGGCACTTTTTGCCGCCAGCAGCGGCCGGGACCTATATTCCCCGCCGATGAGCCACGCCGTCACCGGCAGCCGCAGTCGCCTCTCCTGGCTGGGACCGCTGCGCGAGCTGAGGCGCCGGCGCTCGGTGATCCTCGGCTACCACGGGGTCGCCGACTGCGACCGTCGGCTGGACCTCTCCCGCCTGCAGGTTCCACCGGAGCTGTTCCGCCGTCAGCTGCAGATGCTCTCCGCGGCGGGGTTTCGCTTCATGACGATGTCCGACGCCGCCGATGAGCTCGCGCGGGAGCCGCCACGGCCCGGGCTCGCGGTGGTCACGTTCGACGACGGCCTGCGCAACAACCTGACCACCGCCGCCCCGATCCTCTCCGACCTGGGCATCCCCGCGACCGTGTACGTGGCCTGCGACTTCATCGGCGGCCACAGCCCCTGGATCGGGGCGGGCGGCGGCGGCGAGATGCTCTCCGAGGAGGAGATCCGCGTGCTCGCGCGGTCGGGCTGGGAGATCGGCGCGCACACGCTCAGCCACCCGGACCTCGCCACGCTCGGCTATGACGGATGCATGAACGAGATCGACGGCAGCCGGCGCGTGCTGGAGTCGATCACCGGAGGCAGGGTCGACACGTTCGCCTACCCGTTCGGCCGCTACGGTCCCGAGGCGCTGGCGGCGGTCCGCGACTGCGGGATGCGCGCCGCCGTCACCACCGGCTCCGGCAGCTGGCGGCGCTTCGAGCTGACCCGCGCGATGATCAGCGCCGGCGATCCGACGGCGATCCTCGCGCTGAAGCTCGTCGACCTGTACGAGCCGCTGCTGCGGACGGCGCCGCTGCGGGCGGCCCGCCGGGCGAGCCGGCTGGTGCGCGCCCGGATGCAGGGCGCCGCCTGAGCCGCATGGCCAGGGTGATGCTGGTCCACCAGCCGGTGGCCGGCGGCGTGGCGCGCCACGTCTCGGACCTGGCGAGCGGCATGCGCGCCGCCGGGCACGAGGTGATCCTGTGCGGCCCCTCCCCGCTCGCCGGAGCGCCCGGGGACCATGTGGAGCTCCGGATGGGGCGCTCGGTCTCCCCCACCGGGGACGCGCCCGCGATGCGAAGGCTGACGGCCCTCGTGGGCGAGCTGGCGCCGGACCTCGTGCACGCCCACAGCTCCAAGGCGGGCGCGCTCGCGCGCCTGGCCCGTCTGCTGCATCCCCGGGTCCCGGTCGTCTACACCCCTCACGGGTACGCCTTCGCGGGCCACTTCAAGCGGGAGTCCGAGCGGCGCGCGTACCGGCTCGCCGAGCGGGCGCTGGCGCCTCTCGCCAGCCGCGTGATCGCCGTCTGCGAGGCCGAGGCGCGGCTGGCGCGCGGCGTCGGACCGCCGGGGCGGGTGCGGGTCGTCCACAACGGCGTCGGACCCGGGGGCGACCGCGCGCCGTCTGGCCTCGGCGGCCCCGGCGCACCGGTCGTGTGCGCGCTGACCGAGCTTCGTCCCGGCAAGGGCGTCGAGAACCTGCTGGAGGCGTTCGCGCGGCCGGCGCCGGAGCTGGATCACGCTCGCCTGACCGTCTGGGGAGCCGGTCCCGACCTGGAGGGCCTGCGTGCGCGCGCGGCCGCCCTCGGGATCGCGGAGCGCGTCACCTTCGCCGGCGCGACCGCGGATCCGCTGGGCGCGATCGCGAGCGCGGACGTGTTCGTGCTGCCGTCGCTGGCGGAGGCGTTCCCTTACGTGGTCCTCGAGGCGATGTCGGTCGCCCGGCCGGTCGTCGCCTCCGACGTCGGCGGCGTGCGCGAGGCGCTCGACTGCGGCCGGGCGGGCGTGCTCGTGGCGCCGGGCGACGTGGGCGCGCTCGCGACAGCGCTGCGGTCGCTCCTGTCGGACCCGAACGGGGCCCGCGCGCTCGCCGCCGCGGGCGCGCAGCGCGTCCGGCAGCGGTTCGGGACAGAGCAGATGGTGCAGCGGACGCTCGCCGTCTACGGCGAGCTGATCCCCCTCCGAGCCGGTCAGCCGAGCAGGTTGCCGGAGACCGAGTAGCTGCCGCTGGTCGGCTGCAGGTTCAGCAGGTCCGCCGCGGCGTGGATCGAGTTGCCCGAGATCCTGAAGCTCTCAAGCGGCTGGTCGCAGCCCTCGCGGGTTCCGCACACGAACACGCCGGCGGCGCTCAGGTCGGTCATCGTGTTGTCGCTCCAGTCGCTGGTGCCGGCCCGCGTGTCGTACTGAAACCACGCCAGTCCGATCTCCCCGCCGGAGATGTGGTTGCCGGTGATCGTGTTGTCCCGGTAGCGGACCGAGATGCCGTCGTTGTTGAAGTGCGTGATCGTGTTGTCGGTCACGGTCGCGTCCGCGACCTTCAGGTAGATCCCGTGCGTCCCGTAGGTGAGGGCCGGGTTCATGCCCGTATCGGTGATCGTGTTGCCCGACACCAGGTAGCCGGTCCCGCCGGGCGGGTCTCCCGGAGACCCCGCGCTGCCGCCGAGCAGCATGCCGGAGTCGCCGGTGTCGTAGATCGAGTTGTCGACGATCCTCCAGTTGCTGCCCTCGGACTGGATCCCGAGCGCGGCGTGCTGGATCGAGAGCCCCTCGATCGTGATGCCGTCGCCGGTGCCCTGGAAGCCGCCGTCGCTCATGTCCCCCGCCGAGGGGCCGAGCGCGAGGTTGGCGAACGTGAGGTAGCTGTCGCTCCTGAACCAGACCCCGAGTGGAATCACGGCCCGTCCCTGTCCGTAGGAGGCGAACGTGATCGGGGCGCCTGCGGTGCCGGACGTCCCCGAGCCCCAGCCGGGCATCAGCGTCTGGTCCGGGAACGTCGCGCCGCCCTGGAACAGCACCGTGTCGCCGGGATGCAGGTCCGCGCGGTCGACCCGCGCGACCGTCTGCCAGGCCTGCGATGGGCTGGTGCCGCTGTTGGAGTCCGAGCCGGACGGCGACACGTAGTAGGTGACGCCGGTCGCCGAGGCGGCGATCGCGACCGGGGCGCCCGCTGCGGGGCGCCGGGTCCTGCGCCGCGCGGGCCGGCGATCGCGGGCGTTGCGCCGGCGACCGTGCGGGGCACCGCCGCTCGCGTCCCCGGCGCGCCGCGAGACGGCGCGCCGGCCTGAGCGGCTCGGGGCGTGGGTGGCTGCCAGCGCGGGCGCGACGACGATCGGCACGGGGATCGCGGCCGCGGCGATCAGCGCCATCCGCCTGATGATCGCTCCAGCTCTCACCCTGGCTGTCTCGGCCGCGGACCGCCGTCCGGCCCGCACCCGCCCCGGTTCCGGACGGATGTATGAGGCGGGGACGCGACGGCGCGGCCGACCGCTCGGTGCGCTCACCACGACACGCGGCGGCCGCCCGGATGCGCCCCGCGCACCTGATGTCGGCATGCGCGGGGCCGTACGTCGGCCGTGCACGGATTCTTGCGGGCGCGCGGGACCGGACCCCGGGACGCGTTCGGCGCGCGGTTATCCTCGGTGTCTCTGAGCCACCGCCGACAGCCATCGTCCAGCGACCCGGAGCCGGCGGGAGAGCGGCCTGCATGGCTGCATCCGGGCGACGTGCCCGGGCCCGTGTTCGCGGTGCTCCATCGCCCCGCGCGCCCGGAGACCGGCGCGGTCGTGATCTCGCCCCCGTTCGGCTGGAGCGAGGAGTGCGCCCATCGCGGGATCGCCGTCTGGGCACGCGAGCTGGCGGCCGCGGGCTTCACGACGCTGCGCCTGGACCTGCCGGGGACTCGCAACAGCGGCGGCGGGCCGTCCGACCGCCGGCCCGCGACCTGGAGCCGTGCGATCTCCGCCGCCGCAGCCTGGCTTCGCGACCGTGAGGGAGCCGAGCGCGTGACCCTGCTCGGGATCGAGCTCGGCGGCCTCGCCGGCTGGGCGGCCGCGGCCGACGGCGCCCCGATCGACGACCTGATCCTTTGGGCGGTCCCCGGGAAGGGCCGATCGGCCGTGCGCGAGGTGCGGATGCAGGCCGCGGTCGTCGCCGCGCGCCACGCCGGCGCGGAGGGTGAGGACGACGGTCGCCCGGACGCCGCCGGCCACGACGGCCCCGAGGCGGAGCGCCTCGAGACGGTCGGCTACGTGCTGGAGGAGAGCGCCCTCGATGAGCTGTCCGCGCTGGAGCCGGTCGAGCTGCCGCTCGCGCAGGCGGCGCGGCGACGGGTGCTGCTGCTGGACCGGGACGCCCATCCCGCCGACGCGCGGCTGGCCGAGCGGCTCCGCGACTGGGGCGTCGACACCACGGTCGCGCCCGGCCCCGGCTACTCGGAGCTGATGGCGGATCCTCAGTTCTCGCGCCCGCCACGGGACACGATCGCCGCCACGATCGCCTGGCTGAGGCGCGGCCTCACGCCTTCGGTCACCCCCACCGCCCCGTCAGCCCCGGACCCCTCGGCCCCGGACCCGTCGGCCCCGGACCCGTCGGCCCCGGACCCCTCGGCCCCGGACCCCTCGGCCCCGGACCCGTCGGCGACGGGCCCCTCGGCGACGGCCGGGCGCTCGGCCACGGTCGCCGGCCCGCAGGCCTCCACAGCCGCAGGCCTGCTGACGGCCCCGGCCGGCCCGCGCGCCGACTCCGCGCGGCTCCGCGTCGCCGGCGGCACCATCCGGGAGACCGCCGTGTCGCTGCCGGGGGGCTCAGGCTCGATGTTCGCGATCGTCAGCGAGCCTGAGGGGACGCCGCGGGCGCCGATGTGCGCGGTCCTGCTCAACGCGGGCTCCGTCAGCCACGCGGGGCCGAACCGGGCCTGGGTCGAGATCTGCCGCCGCTGGGCGGCCGCCGGCGTCCCGACCGTGCGCGTGGACCTCCCGGGGATCGGCGAGAGCGAGGGCGACGCGGACCGGTTCACCGACGTCAACGTCTACTACGAGCGGGAGCTCACCGAGCAGGCGATCGCCGTCCTCGACGGGCTCGAGACGCTCGGGCTGCCGTCGCGATTCGCGCTCGCCGGGCTGTGCTCCGGGGCCTACTGGGCGCTGCACGCGAGCCTGCTGGACCCGCGCGTCTGCGGAGCGATGCTGCTGAACCTGTGGGCGTTCTACTTCACCCCCGCGCTGGTCCTGGAGCGCGCCCCGCAGGACGCGCTCGCGCGCCTGCGCCACGGGGGCGTCAGCCGCCTGATCCGCGGCGACTTCAGCCGCGAGCGGCTCGCCAGGGCGGTGCGCAGCATCAACCCGGCGAGCGTGGTCACGGGGGCTCGGCGGCCGATCGAGCGCTCGCAGAGCGCGAGCATCGTCGAGGCGGTGAGCCGCCTCGACCGGCGCGGCGTGGCGCTCACGCTCCTGTTCGGGATCGGCGAGCCGCTCCAGCTCCAGCTGGAGCGCCAGGGCATGACCGCAGAGCTCGGGCGCTGGCCCCACCTGACGATCGAGCGCATCCCCTCCCGAGACCACATGTTCCGCTCGCTCTCGCTGCAGCGCACCGTCCACGCGCAGCTCGACGACGCGCTGCAGCGCGCGCTGAGCCGCGCCGTGGAGCTGGAGGGTCGCGGGCAGGGGCAACGCGAGGCCGGCTGATGGACGAGCGCTCAGCCGATCGGCTCGACGGCCTGCGCTCGCTGCTGGGAGAGACGGCGACCGTCTGGGCGGGAGGCGCGGGGACGGTCGTGCGCCCCGACCGCTGGGCGGCGATCAGCGGCGCGAGGTCGGTGGACTACAACGTCGTCGTCTGCCACTCCGGCACGGAGGGGTGCGTCGAGGCCGGCCTTGAGGAGCTGCTCGCCGCCGGCGCGCCCGGCGTGCTCATGCTCGCGGGCGGCGCGCTCGGCCAGGCGCAGGTCATGGTCGGCGCCGGCTGGGTCTGCATCGGCTCGACGCCGTTCATGGAGCTGACCCTGCCCATGAAGGACTCCCCGCGCTCGGCGATGGCCGGCGCGCCCGCCGCCGCGGTGGTCCGCTGCGGCGCCGGGCGCCTGGACGGCGCGCGCGCGCTCGTCCAGGAGGTCTTCTCGCTTGAGCCGGAGCACGCGCTCGTGGCGCTCCCGCCAGATGCCGCCGACCGCCCCGGACAGGTGGTCTGGGTCCTCGAGCGTCCCGACGGGAGGCCGGTCAGCTGCCTGATCGCCGTGCGCCGCGGGGACGCGATCGGGATCTGGTCGATGGCCACGGCCCCCGACGCGCAGCGCTCCGGGTACGGCAGCACGCTGCTGTCCGCCGCGCTGGCCGGCGCGGCGGACGAAGGCGCCGAGCGCTGCCTGCTGTACGCATCCCGGGCGGGCGAGCCGCTCTACCGGAGGCTCGGCTTCCGCGAGCTCGAGCGCTGGCAGCTCTGGTCGCGTCCGCGCTGGGTGCTCGGGCGAGCCTAGGGCTCCGGCCTGGCAGAGCTCTAGGCGGGCCGTCGTGTCTGCGCCTGCGTCCGGCCTGCCGGCTAGCTGAAGGAGCGGACCGCGATCGAGCGCCGCACATCGCCGCGGGCGGGAGCCGAGGCCGCGCCGCGATCGATCTCCTCAAGCGCGTCGGACACCGCCCGCACGACCCGCCCTCGCAGCCAGCTCAGGTGCATCGGATGGTCGATCTCCGGCAGCTCGGCGACCGTCAGCGAGCCGGGACGGCACAGGTGCGCGAGCCTGCGCCCGAGCCGCTCACGAAGGAACTTGAGCCCGTCGTCGCCCTCGCTGAAGAGCAGGTGCACCGGCACGCCGGTCCGTGCAAGACGCGTCAGCCAGCGAGCGGCCCGCGGCCGGTGGCCGAGCACGTCGAGGACCGTCCAGGCGCCGATCCGGGCGCCGCGCTCGATCCGGACGATCTCCCGAGCCCGGTCCGCCCGGATCAGGTCCCAGTCGATCTCGACCAGATCGCCGGGCTTCCAGTACAGCTGCGGGTTGAGCGCGATCACGCCGGCGACCGGCGCCTCGAGGACCGCGCGCAGCGCGATCCATGCAGATGCGCAGAGCCCGAACGGGACCAGCGGCCCGTACCCGGCCTCGCCGAGCTCGCCCAGGATCGACACGGTGTCGGCGACGCACGCCTGGTCGTAGGGGCGCCCGGGCGCCCGGCCAGCGTCCGGGCTCTCGCCCCAGCCGAGGAAGTCGACGCGGACCGTGCGCCTGCCGGCCAGGGCGAGCTCGCGGGCCAGCTCCACCCATGCCCGCCCGGGCCCGACGTGCGTCTCGGATCCCGGGTTCAGCGCCACCAGCGTCGCCGCGCCGGGCACGGGCCGCACCGGCGAGGTCACGATCGCGACGTGTCCGTCCGGCTTGAGCGTCACGACCCGCTCCTCGATCTCCGTGCCGCGCCAGCGCATGGTCGCGGCCGGCCGGCCGAGCGGGGCCGCCCCGGCGCCGGTGGCCGCGGTCCCCGGCTTGGGCAGCCAGTCGACGACCGCGCTCACGTGCTCCATCGGGACCGTCGCGTACTCCGGCGCCTGCTCCAGCGCCAGCTCGCCGCCCGCCAGCTGCACGTGGCTGACGTCGGTGCCGATCGCGCGCAGGTGCGCGACCGCCTCCGCGCAGGCACCCGCGAGATCGTCGAGCACCAGGACCCGATCGGCGGGCGGCTCGCGGATCTGCTCGATCCCGATGCCGCGCAGCTCCGCCACCGTCTGCGCCGAGAAGACGTTCCCGGCGACCACCCTGGTCCCGGGCGGGTCCAGGGGGTCGTGGTCGGCAGGCACCGCTCGGGAGAGCAGCAGCAGCTCCTTGGCATAGCGGCGGCCCGAGACGACCGGCATCCACGCGACGACCGCGTCGGCGCCCAGGGCCCGCCCGTCAGACAGGGCGATCGTCGCGCCCAGGCGCGCGCCCGCGAGCGTCAGGCGCGTGGCGCCCGCCTCCCGCAGCAGCGCGGCGCCATCGGCGACCGTGCGCCGCCACGCGGCGAGGCGGCCCGGCTCCCACTGGTCCCCGGCCGAGTCGCCGGTCCCGTCGTAGTCGATGCGCAGCACGACGTGGCCGGACGCCGCCAGCTGCTGCGCCAGCACGCGCAGCGTCCGGTGACTGCCCCAGTACGGGTAGCCGACCGGCGGCGCGATCAGCACGCCGCTTGCGCTCGTCCCGGCGGGCGGGCGCGAGAGCCAGCCGAGCGCCGGGCGCTGCTGATCTCCGAACCAGACCCCCTCGGCGGTCTCCCGCGCAACGCGCCCGACTGCGGCGCGCCTCAGCCCGGCGCCCGCACGATCGACGCCGGCGGACGCGTTGGCCTCGGCCCGGGTCACGTGGACGCGATCCGCCTGCGGACCGCCTCCTCGGAGGCGATCGCCACCTCCGGGAACTCGAGCTCGGCCCCGCAGTGGTGGCAGACGGCGTCGTGGAGCTTGAGCACGGCCTTGCAGCGCGGGCAGGGTCGGCGCAGCTCGCGTGAGTCCCATCTGTAGAGGACCGCCGCGAGCAGCCCCAGGAAGGGGACGCAGAAGGACACCAGAAACCAGATGAAGAAGGAGCTGCCCTTGATTCGTCCGATCATGCCTCCGGCCAGGCCGAAGAAGAACAGGATCACGAGCAGACCCAGGCCCTGGCTCTGCACGGCCGCCTACCAGACGAGCGTCTTGAGTGCCCAGAGCACCGCGACGACGGCGGCCGCGACGACGGCGATCCAGAACACGGCCACGACCAGGCCGATCACCAGGTGGATGACCAGCGCGGCGGCTGCCACCAGCACCAGAGCCGCCGCCGCCTTGCGGAGGATCGGAGGCCGAGACCGCCGCTGCTCAAGCTCTCGCGCCATGAGCTCATCTTAGCGACGGTCGATGGCGGGCTCGACAGCAGTCCCCGACGCCGTCGTAGATTCGGCCGCCGGCCGTCCGCGACGCTCATGCAGCGCCCGCGACCGGCCGACGTGGAGCGCATGGGAACCGGAAGATTCTCGCTCGCTCGCTCACGACGGCCGACCTCGACAAACCTGAGCACATCACCCAATTCGGGTGAAAGCCGCGCTATTGTTCTGCACGTAGCCCCCGGTGAACGCGTCATGGCTGACGAATTCTCGGGGTTCTGGGTCTGCACAGGGGCGGCGCTCATCGCTACGAGCGAACTCATGGGCGGCTCGGACAGAGATCAATGACACCGCCGCCCGCAGCGACCCACACGGCCTCTCCCCCGCTCGCCGTCCATCCCGGCGCCGGCGTCGCGCGGGGGCTCTCGCGACGCGCGGTCGATCCCAGGTCCTGGGCGCGGCTGCGTCTGGGGCTGGATCTCGCCGTCCTCTACGCCGCCGCCTGCGCCGCGCTGTTCGCGCAGACGTCGTCCGGCGGGGGCTGGAGCGACGAGGTCGTGGCGTTCGCGTTCCCGCTGGCCGTGGTCGGCCTGCTGCGCGCCCGCCGGATGCCCGACGAGCGCCTGCGCGAGACGCTGCTGGACACCACGGGCGCCGTGGTCGGGGCGGTCTCCATCGCGACGATGGTCGCGATCGTGTTCCAGGCGGTCGTGGGGGCGCCGGAGGAGCTGGAGATGCCGATCCGCCTGTGGCTGTTCGGCGGCGTCTACCTGGGTGTGCAGCGCGCGACCCTCCACTCGCTTCGCACGCAGGCGCTGCGCGCGCACCTGGCCAGCGTGCCCACGCTGATCGTCGGGGCCGGAGTGGTCGGCAACCACCTCGTCAAGCGCCTGCTGGGGGATGTCCGCTACGGGCTGCGGCCGGTCGGATTCCTGGACTCCGACCCGCTGCCCGGGATCGAGTCCGACGCGGGGCTGCCCGTGCTCGGCGGCCCCGACGACCTGCCGCGCGCGATCGCCCTCACCGGAGCGTCGCACGTGATCCTCGCCTTCTCGACGGAATCCGACCAGGTGCTGGTCAAGCGGGTCAGGGAGTGCGAGGCGCTGCGCGTCGGCGTCTCGCTGGTGCCGCGGCTGTACGAGTCGATCAACGAGCGCACCACGTTGGACCATGTCGGCGGCCTGCCGCTGCTGACGCTGCACAACGTCGATCCGCGCGGGTGGCAGTTCGCGATCAAGCACGCGCTGGACCGCTCGGTCGCGCTCATCGCGCTGCTGGTGTCCAGCCCTCTGATGCTGCTGGTCGCCGCCGCCGTGAAGCTCAGCTCGCCGGGGCCGATTCTGTTCCGGCAGCGGCGCGTCGGACGCGACGGGCACGAGTTCGACGTGCTCAAGTTCCGCACCATGAAGGTCGGCGCAGCGCGCCCGTCGTTCGAGCCGGGCGACGGCCTCGCCCCCGGCGGCGTCGAGGGCGACGACCGGCGAACGGCGATCGGCCGCCTGCTGCGCGAGCTGTCGCTCGACGAGCTGCCGCAGCTGCTCAACGTGCTCCGGGGCGACATGAGCCTGGTCGGGCCGCGTCCCGAGCGCCCCGAGTACGTGAGGCGCTTCGCACGGGACGTGGCGGGCTACGAGGACCGCCACCGCGTCAAGTCGGGGATCACCGGCTGGGCGCAGGTGCACGGGCTGCGGGGCCAGACCTCGATCGCGGATCGCGTCGAATGGGACAACTGGTACATCCAGAACTGGTCGCTGCGGCTGGATCTGCGGATCATCCTGATGACGATCGCGGAGGTCCTGCGCTTCCGCGAATCGGCCTGACCGGCGCCGATACGCGGCGCGACCCCTGCCCCTACCATCCTCGCATGCAGGAGATCAGCTGCGTTCTCTGTCGTGACAGCGCCAGCAGGCCGCTGATACACGAGAGCGGCTACACCGGCAGGCAGTGCTCGACCTGCGGCCTGATCTTCATCTCCCCGCGGCCGGATCCGGAGGAGATCGAGGCGATCTACCGGGAGGGCGAGGCGCACCTCTCGCAGGAGTGGTGGCTGCAGCGCTTTCCGTCGCCCGCGGCGTGGCTCCAGGCCCGCCACGACGTCGCGACCGTGAGGCGCCATCAGCCCGGAGGGTCGCTGCTGGAGATCGGTCCCGGACGCGGCACCTTCCTGGCGGCGGCGGCCCGCGCCGGCTACGACGCGGTCGGCGTGGAGCTCAACCCGGCCCAGGCCGAGCTCATCCGCGCCAGCCATGGGCTGGCATGCGTCGAGTCGCTCGACGCCGCGGCGCAGATGCGCCCCGACGGCTTCGACGTGGTCTACCACTGCGACGTGATCAGCCACTTCCACGACCCCCATCGGGAGATGGGGAGGATCCGGGACCTGCTCAGGCCGGGCGGCTACCACGTGTTCGAGACCGGGAACCTCGCGGATGTCGACCATCGCTACCTCAGGCTCGTCAGGTCCTTCCAGTACCCGGACCACCTCTTCTTCTACGGAGATCGCAGCCTGGACCTGCTGCTGGAGCAGACCGGCTTTGAGCGGGTCGCGACCCACCGGCGCTCGATCCTCGCGGACCGCCTGATCCGCGCCGCGATCGGCCGGGTCGCCGCGGCGGCCCGTCGGCGCGCCGGAGACCGGCCCGGCGATGGCGGGACTCCCGGCCCCGGGCCGCAGGGCGCCGCCGCGTCGCCGCCCTCAACCGCGGGACAGGCTGCCCGCGCGGCGCTCGACCTGTTCTACCACGGCCTGCACGAGACCGCGGGACGGCTCCCGGCCGGCCCGCGGACCCCGCAGACGCTCGTGGTCGTGGCGCGGCGAGCCTGAGACGGCCAGCGTGAGGGGCCTCCCGGCCAGGGCTCCGCGCGGACGCACGGTCGCGTCGGTCCGGCGACCGCAACGTTCGTCCACGACCGAGGCATCCCGAGCGGTCGAAGCGGTCCGCGAGCCGACCCATATGGCATGGGCATACGCCACGCGAAGGGACTTCTGCTCGCGGCGCTCGTGGCGCTCGCGTGGCTGCCCGGGGGCGCCGTCGCGCGGACCGCGCCCGGGAC
>JAJZWB010000102.1 GCA_021846845.1 Actinomycetes bacterium
GGGGGTCGGGGCCGGCCTCGGGGGTTTTGCGCGCTCTGTGGGGGGCGGGTCGTGACCGGCCTCGGGGGTTGTGCGCGCTCTGTGGAGGGCGGGTCGTGACCGGCCTCGGGGGTTGGCCGGAGGCTCTCACAGCGTCGGTGCGGGCCTCGGCGTGCGCACAGCACGGGACGCCGCTGGGCGCTGACCGTGTCTCCGCCGCTCCCGGCGCGCGCCTACAATCCCTCCCGCGCGGACGTAGCTCAGTTGGTAGAGCGTCGGCTTCCCAAGCCGAAGGTCGCGGGTTCGAGGCCCGTCGTCCGCTTCTGGGCGTGGCCGCGCTGAGTGCTGTGGAGCCGGCCGCGACGGTGGGGGGCGGGGACTGATCGCCGATCAGGTGCGACCCGGTTTCTCAGGAGCGCTGGTGCACGATCAGCACCGACACCTGGGAGTGGGTCATGACGGACGTGCTGACGCTGCCGAGGAGATGCCCGATGATCCCGCTGCGCCGGTGCGAGCCGAGAACGATCAGGCTCGCCTGGTGGCTCTCCGCGACCTCGGCGATCCCCTTCCAGGTGGGGGCCGCCTCGAAGGTGAGCGGGCGTGCCCGAAAACCCGCCGCGTTCGCCAGCGAGGAGCCGTGCTCGGCGGTCTCCTGCGCGGCCTTGTGGACCTCGGTGGCCTGCTGGGCGTCGAAATGCCGGTCGCTCACGGGTTTGAAGCCGACGTCGGAGGGCTGCCACACGCAGAGGACGAGCGCCTCGCGGCCGGGCGCGAGCTGAAGGCCGGCCTGCTCGATCGCCACCCGCGCCAGCTCGGAGCCGTCGTAGGCGATCAGCACAGGTCTCGGCGACACGCCCACGGGTTCTTGCGCGCCCATCTCAGTCGGCGGACTGCGTCACCGGACGTGTTGTGGCCGCGCCGCGGCGCACTCGCGCCAGCAGAGGCGGGGAGTGCCACGCCGGGCTCTCGCCCGACAGGAACTGGTGGAGGTCGGGGCGCTGGGGGCGGGCGCCGCCGAGCGCGTAGAGCGCGACGCCGGCCGCGGCGCCGCCGCCGGCGAGCCCCAGGCCGATCCAGAGCGCGATCTCGGTGCCGCCGTCGAGGCCGCCGCCGACCGTGGCGGCGAGGTGGACGAAGATCGGTGCGACCATGAAGGCCGCGACCGCCCTGAGCAGCTCCACGATCGCAAACACACGCTGGAGGTTGGCCGAGGGCAGGGAGAAGCCGGCCACGAACAGCGCCGGCGCGACCGTCGCCCCAAGTCCGATCCCGGTCAGCCCCGACCCGAGCAGCGCCAGCGCCTGGCTGGATGGAACCTCGATCGCGAACACCACGATCCCGGCGGCGAGGAAGCCCATGCCGGCCAGCGGGAGGTAGTGCATCGCCCGCCGGGTGATCACCGCGCTGAGCACGAACGCCGTGATCACCGCGCCCGCCACCTCGGGCAGGTAGAGGACTCCGACGTGAACCGGGCTGTAGCGCCGGGCAAGAACGCCCGCCGTCAGCACGGTGGCCGACACCGACGCCGCAGCGGCGAACAGCGCGACCACTATGCCGGCGACCGGCATGGTGCTCCTCAGCAGCGTGCGGATCGTCAGCAGCGGCCGCGGGGAGCGGTACTGGTACACGACCAGCACCACGATCACCGCCAGCCCGCCGAGCAGCGGCACGATCGTCGCGGTGCTGAGGAACGGATGACTGGTCAGCTCCGACGCCCCGATGAACGCCGCCGCGCAGCCGACCGCGGCCAGTCCGAGTGCCGGCAGATCGCGCGGAGCATCGGGATTGGCCGGCGGTGCGTCCTCGAAGGTCAGCACGGCGAGCAGCAGCGCGACCGCGGAGATCCCGGCCACGATCCAGAACAGCGGACGCCACGCGTTCGCCTGCGCCTGCAATCCGCCGATGAACGGGCCAAGCGCGACCGCGCCGAAGATGCACATGTTCATGATGACCGCCGTGTCCCTGAGCTTGTCAGGCGGATAGCCGATCGCCAGCGGCGGCACCGCGGCGATCAGCAGCAGGCTCGTGCACAGCCCCTGGATCACGTGCCCCGTGATGTACATGGCGGGGCTCTGCGCCGCGGCGGCGAGGACCGAGCCGATCACGAGCAGCCCCGCGTAGGCGACCATCATCCGTCGCTGCGGCAGATGCTGGGCGAACTGCACCGCAAGCACCGTTCCGATCGCGTAGGCGGCGTTGCCCAGGCCGGAGCTCAGGCTCATCGTCTGAGCGCTCATGTGCAGCTGGCCGGCGATGATCGGCGTCAGAGGGCCCAGCGCGGACGACAGCGCCAGGTAAGGGATCAGAGCGAACGTCACCATCGTCGCGACCGCGAAGTAGCGGCCGGCGAGGGGCCCCTGAAGCATCAGCGGCCACCGTCGACGAGCATCGCCCGGGGCGTGTCCGTGGCCCTGGTCGTGTCCGTGGCCCTGGTCGTGTGCGTCGCGCGGGTCGTGTGCGTCGCGCGGGTCGTGTGCGTCGCGCGGGTCGTGTGCGTCGCGCGGGTCGTGTGCGTCGCGCGGGTCGTGAGCCCGGGGTCGCCCGCCGAGTCGTGATCGCCGCGAACGGCTGACACCTGGCAAATACGGACAGGTCTGTCCATTACTGTCGCGCTTTATATCAGACCGAGTTCGTCGGGCGCCTCTCAGCGCCCGACGGCGCTTCCGGGTCAAGCGATCTGCTCTATAGGATGGGCGGGTGGCGGTCGTGCCCCTGAACGAACGGCTGCGCAAGGACGCCAGGCGCAATCGCGCCGCGATCCTCACGGCGGCGCGCGAGCTCTTCGCGGAGTCGGCCGACGTCGCGATGTGCGAGGTGGCGCGCCGTGCCGGCGTCGGACAGGCGACGCTGTATCGCAACTTCCCCAGTCGCGCGACGCTCGCGGCGGAGATCCTCGGCGAGCAGGTGGAGCACATGGAGAGGCTGGCCGCCGAGCATAGCGGTGAGGCAGGGGCCTTCTTCATCCTCCTCAGAGCCCTGCTGGAGGGCATGGTCCAGACCTACGCGCTGAGCGAGCTTGCGCGCGAGGACGCATGTGTCGGCTCCAGGCTCGAGCTGGAGCGCAAGCGGATCGTCCAGCTGATGAAGCGCCCGCTGCGAGACGCCAAGGCTGCCGGCACGCTGCGTCGCGACAGCTCGCTTGACGATGTCTTCCTCGTGCTGCTGATGGCCAAGGGCGCGATGGAGAGGGCCCCGGGCGCTGCTGGCCGGCGGGCTGCGGTCAACCGCGTCCTTACGCTCGCGCTCGACGGCCTGGTGCCACCCTCGGCACGAGCCTGACCCCGCGCGCTCCCCTGCGCCGCTCCGCCGCGCTTGATCCCGTCGCGGCCGATCCCGCCGGCCCCGCTCTCGCCGCGGCCGGTCCCGTCGCTTGATCCCGCCGCGGCCGATTCCGCCGACGACGTAGAGCCTCTCTGTCTTATAACATTAGAAGATATGACAAGGGCTCTTGACCAGCCGCCCGTATACGTCCTGAAGTCGGAGCTCTTCCGCACGCTCGGGCACCCGGTCCGGGTTCGGATCCTGCAGCTGCTCCGCGACGGCGAGCAGACCGTGGGAGCGCTGCAGGCCGCGGTCGGGCTGGACTCAAGCGGCACCTCCCAGCATCTGGCGGCGCTGCGCAAGCAGGGCCTGGTGGCCGGCAGGCGCGATGGGACCAGCGTCTACTACCGGCTGAAGGACGAGCGCATGCTGGAGCTGCTCTCGCTGGCGCGGCAGATCATCTCCGCCAACCTGGAGCACAACCGCGAGCTGCTGCAGGAGCTTGAGCTGGACGAGCTGGCGCAGGGTCCTCCGGGCGCCCGTCGATGACCGTCCTGGCATTGGTGGGCGCGGCCGTCCTGGCGGCCGGGGGGCTTCTGCCGGCGCTCGGCGCCCGCTGGAGGGCCGGACTCGCGGTTCAGGCGGCCGGGATTTGCATGCTCGGCGCGACGGGGCTGGCCGTGCTGCTCGGCGGCCGCCCGATCGGGGCGGGCTTCCACAGTTCGATCGCGCTCGGGTTCGGCATCGACCGCCTGAGCGGGTTCTTCCTGGCGCTGCTCGCGGTCACGTCCGTGCCGACGCTGGTGTTCGCACGCGACTACCTCACCGGGGTGGGGAGCGCCGGCGCGGCGCGCGGTCTGGCGGCGCTGACCGGAGCGTTCCTGCTGTCGCTGGTGGGCGTGCTCGCCGCGCGTGACGTGGTGGGCTTCCTCGCGTTCTGGGAGCTGATGACGCTGATCCCGGCGGCGGCGATCCTGCTCACCGGACGTGACAGGGAGGTGCGCGGCGCGGTCTACGCGTACCTGGCGATCACCCATCTCGGGGGCGCCGGCGTCTGGGTGGCGCTGCTGACGCTGGCGCGCGAGGGCGGGATCGGCCATCCCGCGGCGATGGTCGCCGCGGGCGGCGGCGCGCAGACGGCCGTCGCGATCGCGGCGCTGGTCGGCTTCGGGACCAAGGCCGGTCTGGTCCCGCTGCACTCGTGGCTGCCGAGAGCCCACCCCGTCGCGCCGGCCCACCTGTCGGCGCTGATGTCGGGACTGATGATCAAGATCGCGCTGTACGGCCTGATCCGGGTGGAGCTTGAGTGGCTCGGGGCGCGCCCGCTCTGGCTCGGGATCGCGCTGCTCGCGCTCGGGCTGGCCTCGGCGCTGGGCGGCGTGCTGTGGGCGCTGACCCAGCACGAGCTCAAGCGCCTGCTCGCCTATCACTCGATCGAGAACGTCGGGATCATCGTCCTGGGGCTCGGCGCCTCGCTGCTGCTCGCGCGCGCCGGGCATGGCCTGTGGGCTCAGATCGCGTTCGCCGCGGCGCTGCTGCACATCGCAAACCACGCGATCTTCAAGGCGCTCCTGTTCCTGGGCGCCGGCTCGTTCCAGCGTGCCGTCGGCCGGCTTGAGCTCGACCATCTCGGCGGCCTGCTGCGCCGGATGCCGTGGACGGGCGGTGCCTTCCTTCTGGGATCGATGGCGATCGCCGGCCTACCGCCCCTGAACGGGTTCGCGTCCGAGTGGCTGACGCTCCAGTCGCTGCTGCACGTGTCCCTGTTCGGCCCGCTCGGCGTGGCGCTCCCCGGCGCGGTCGCGCTGGCCGGCCTCGCCGCGACTGCCGCACTGGCGCTGCTGTGCTTCGTCAAGGTCGTCGGCCTCGTGCTGCTCGGCCGGCCCCGTCGCCCGGAGTGCGCCATGGCGGTCGAACGGCCGGCCGGGATGCGATTCGCGGTCGTGTCGCTCGCCGGCCTGTGCGTGGCGCTCGGGGTGCTTCCGGGGCTGGTGGTTCCGACCCTCGCCGGGCTCGCGCCGGGCGTGCACGGCCACCCGGCGGGCGACGCGAGCGCGCTGGCGATCCCGGGCACCGGAGGGCTGCGGACCGTCGGCCTGGCCGTCGCGCTGATCGTGCTGACGGCCCTCTTGACCCGCGCCCGCGGCCACCGCCGGCTCGCGCCGGCGGTGGCCCCGACCTGGGCCTGCGGACAGGATGTGGTGCCCGAGCTCGAGTGGACCTCGTCGGGGTTCACCAAGCCGCTGCGGCTCGTGCTGGAGGGGCTGCTGCGACCCCATCGGGAGCTGGAGGTCGTCGAGCGAGGCGGCATGACGCAGCTGATCCGGTACTCGAGCCACACGCCGTCGCTGGTGGACCGGGTCCTCTACGAGCCGGCCGTTCGATTCGGCCTGCGGGGCGCGGCATTCGCGCGGCGCCTTCAGAGCGGCAACGTGCGCACCTACGCCGGCTATCTGCTGGCCCTGATGATCGTGATGATCGCGCTCGCCGCGGCGGGGGCGCTCGGATGAGCTCGTCGGCGCTGATCGCGGTGGCCGCGCAGCTCGGCGGCGTCGCGCTCGCTCCGCTCCTGCCCGGCCTCGTCCAGACCGCGAAGGCCCGGCTGCAGGGCCGCCGCGGGCCATCGCCGCTTCAGCCCTACCGGACCCTGCGGCGGCTGTGGAGCAAGAGCTCGGTGGCGCCGGCCGGCACCGGTGCCGTGTACCGCGTCGCGCCCCCGCTGATCGCCGCATGCATGCTTATCGCGCTGGCGCTCGTCCCGATCGCGGGCAGGGGCCCGGACCTCGGCGTTGGCCACGACGCGCTTGTGCTGGTCGGGATGCTGGCGCTGGCGCGCTTCGCGGCCGCGGCCGCCGCATGGGACACCGGCAACGGGTTCGCCCTGATGGGAGCCGCCCGGGACGCGATGATCGCCGTCTTCGGCGAGGCTCTGCTCGTGCTCGCGCTGCTGGTCGCTGCGCTCCCTGCGCGCAGCACCGACCTGCGGTCGATGGCGGCGGCCGCCGCCGGCGGCCATGTCTGGGGCCAGGCGGCGCACTGGTGCGGCGCGATCGCGTTCCTGCTCGTGGTGCTGGTGGAGACCGGCCGCCAGCCGATCGACAACCCGGACACGCACCTGGAGCTGACGATGATCCACGAGGGGCCGCTGCTCGAGTACGCGGGACGGGACCTCGCGTACCTCCAGTGGGCGGCCGCGGCACGGCACTGGGTGATGCTGGTGCTCGGCGCGCAGCTGTTCCTGCCGCACCCGGCCGGCTTCGCCGGCGCGCTCGCCGCGCTGGTCGTTGCGGGCCTCGCGCAGTGCCTCGGGCTCGCCGTGATCGAGACCGCGCAGGCGAAGATGCGGGTCCTGCGGGTCCCGGCGCTGCTCGGGCTCGGCTGCGCGGTCGCGCTGGCTGGGGTCGCGACCGCTATCGCGGGGCTGGCAGCGTGAACGCCGCGCTTGTCACGGTGATCCTCGGCCTCGGCCTGGCGGTGACCGTCGTGCGACGGCGCTCGGCCGCGATCGCGCTGGTGGCGGCCCAGTCGCTGGTGCTGAGCGGTGGCGCGTTCACGCTCGCCGCCGGCCGCTCGAGCCAGTTCCTGGTCGCGAGCATCGTGCTCGCGACCAAGGCGGTGGTGCTGCCGGCGCTGCTGGCGGCGCTGGGGCGGCGCACCCCCGAGCCGAGGCTGGTGGCAGCGGCCCGGGGACCGCTGGTCCGGCTCGCGATCGCCGGTGCCGTGGCCCTCATGGTCTCAGCGGCGATGCCCCGCCTTGGGCTCTCGAGCGCGCACACCGAGCACGTCTCCGTCGCGCTCGTGCTGGTCGGGATCGCGATCGTCGCGACCCGGCGGCCTGCGCTGCACCAGCTGATTGGGTTGATCGTGGCCGAGAACGGGCTGTCGCTGCTGGCGGTGTCGGTCCCAGGCGGCCTCTCGTGGGTGATCGAGCTCGGTGCGCTGCTTGACCTGGTGCTGGTCGTGACGGTCGCCGCCGCCTTCGTGCAGCGGATCCACACCGAGCTCGGAACCGGCGATACGGAGCTGCTGCGGGGGCTCCGTGGCTGAGCTCGCTCCGATCCTGGTCGCGCTGGTCGTCGGGCTGCCGGTGGTCGGCGCGCTCCTCGCGGCCACCGCGCGCACCGCACGCCAGGCGGACGTGCTGGCGTCGGCCGTCGCCGTCGTCACGGCCGTGGCGGCGCTGGTGCTCGCGGCGACCGCCCTCACCCGTGGGGGGAGCCCGCCGCTCGCGGGGCGCTGGTACCTGATCGATGGCGCCGGCGGTGTCTTCCTGGCGGTCTCGGCCGCGGTCGGGCTGGCGAGCGTGCTCCTCTCGCCCTCGTACCTGCGAACCGCGGGGCGCAGCTGGCTGAGCGCCACCGCCTCGCACCGCTGGTACTACGTCGCGCTGTTCGCGTTCTGGGCATCTCTCCTGGCCGTGCCGATCGCCGGCAACCTTGCGGTCGCCTGGCTGATCGTGGAGGCGACGACGGCGACCTCGGCGCTGCTGGTCGCGTTCACCGGTCGGCGTGACGCGCTTGAGGCCGGCTGGAAGTACCTCGTCCTCACGACCCTCGGGCTGTCGATCGCGCTGCTGGGGATCGTGGTTCTCGCGATCGGCCAGGCGAACCTGCACGTTCACGGCGTGCACGCGCTCGATTGGCGCTTGCTGCACGCCGATGCGGGCTCGCTGCCGCACGGGTTGGCGCTGATCGCGTTCGTGCTGGTGCTCGCCGGGCTGGCGACCAAGGTCGGCTGGGCGCCGGTGCACAACTGGCTGCCCGACGCCCACAGCGAGGCGCCGGCGCCCGTCAGCGCGATGCTGTCCGCGGCGCTGCTCCCGAACGTTCTGCTGGTGGCGTGGCGCGTGCGCGACGCGCTCCAGCCGGCGGTCGGCGCCCGGGCGGCGTCGGCGGTGTTCGTGGGGTTCGGGCTGGCGTCGATACTGGTCGCGATTCCATTCCTCTGGCAGTCGCTGCCGTGGAAGCGGCTGCTCGCCTACTCGAGCCTGGAGCACATGGGCGTGATCGCCCTCGGGGTCGGATTCGGCTCGCCGCTGGCGATCGCGGGCGTGGTGCTCCACGTCGCCGGCCACGCGCTCGCGAAGGCGCTCGGCTTCTACGCGTCGTCTCCGCTGCTGCGGATCGACGACTCGCTCACTCGCCGCGCGCCCGACGGCATCGCCCGGGAGAGCCCTCCGACGGCGGCGGCGATGGGGGTGAGCCTGCTGGTGCTTGCCGGGCTGCCGCCATCGCCGCTCTTCGTCTCGGAGCTGCTGATCCTGTTGGGAGGCGTGTCGGCCGGCTACGCCGCGATCAGCGCGATCGCGGTCGTGGCGCTCGCGCTCGGATTCCTCGGCCTGCTGCACGCGCTGGTGGAGGGGGTCGTCGGCGAGCCCGGAAGCGGACGGGCCCGGGCTCGCCGGCGCGGCGAGGGCGTGATCGCCGGGCTGACCGGCGGGGTGATCGCCGCCTCGATCGGACTCGCCGCAGCCGGGCTCGCGCTGCCCGGGTCGGTGCTCGTCGCGACGCTGATGAGAGGCCTGGGATGACGCTCCTGCGGCCCGTGGCCGCCCGCGCCTGGCGCGCAGCGGTGTCCGAGGCGATCGAACGGCGCGGCGAGCGGTTCGGCGGCGCCTGGGCGACACGCGATGGCGGCTGGCGCGCCGTGATGCTCGCCGGCGACGAGGCGGTGGTGCTCTGCTGCGACGCCGAGGACGGGCGGGTCGACTCGATCGTCGACATCGCCGCCGCCGCGCTGTGGGACGAGCGCGAGGCCCACGATCTTCACGGTCTGGGGTTCATCGGACACGATCCGCTGCGGCCGCTAATCGAGCACACCGCTGAGCTGGAGAGGTGGGTGACGCCGGTCAGCGGTGAGGGCGTCCACCAGGTCGCCGTCGGCCCGATCCACGCCGGCGTGATCGAGTCCGGGCACTTCCGCTTCCACGTCGTCGGGGAGCGCATCCTTGCGCTGGACACGCGGCTGTTCCACAAGCATCGCGGACTCGAGCGCGCCGCCGAGGGGCTCGCCCCGGATGACGCGCTCAAGCACGCGGGCCGTGCCTGCGCAGCCTGCGCCGTCGCCAACACGGTCGCCTACGCGCAGGCCGTGGAGGACGCGACGGGCTTGTGGCCGTCGGCCGATCTGCGCCGCCAGCGCACGGTCCTGCTGGAGCTGGAGCGGCTCTACAACCACCTGCACGACATCGGCGCGATCTGCGCGGGGGTCGGATTCGCGCCCGGATCGATGGCCTTCGCCGCGCTGAAGGATCGTGCCCAGGAGCTGAACGCCCAGGCCTTCGGGCACCGGTTCCTGTTCGGGACCGTCGCGATCGGCGGGATTCCGGTGGCGCTCGATCCGCCGGCCGCCGGCGCGTTGCGCGGCGCGCTGCGCGAGCTGCGAGCCGACGCCCTGGCCGGCTGGCGGGACCTCACGTTCGCCGCCTCGATGCAGGCCAGGCTCGACGGGGTCGGCGTGCTGGAGCTTGAGGACGCGCTGCGGATGGGCGTGGTCGGACCCGCGGCGAGGGCGTCCGGCGTGCCGCTGGATGCCCGCGTCGGCAACCGCCGGCTCGTGTATGGAGGCCTGCGGCCGGCTTCGCCGCCGGCGGCGACCGGCGACGTCGCCGCCCGTCTGCGGATCCGCGCGCTGGAGCTCGAGGCCACCTGCGACATGCTTGACGAGCTGCTCTCGCTGCCGCTCGCGCGCGACGGCGCGAGCCCCGGTCGGGAGCGATCGCCGGTCGGCGTCGGACGAGTCGAGAGCCCGCGCGGCGAGACCGTCTGCACCGTGGAGCTGGTCGCTGCGCGCGTCGCGCGGATGCACCTGCGCAGCGCCTCCTACGCCAACTGGCCCGCGGTCGCGCGCGCCACCGCGGGCAACCTGCTGCCCGACTTCCCGCTGATCAACAAGAGCTTCGAGCTCTGCTACGCCTGCGCCGATCGCTGATGTTCGTGCTCCTGCGACAGCTGGGCGAGATCCGGCGCCGCGCGCGGCTCGGGCGCGGATCTGGAACGCGCTGGCTCGGCGTCCGACACGTGGACGCCGGATCGTGCAACGGCTGCGAGCACGAGCTCGGCCTCGTGACCAGCCCGCTGCATGATCTGCAGCGCTTCGGGCTCGACATCGTCGCCTCTCCGAGACACGCCGACATCCTGCTGATCACCGGCCCCGTGACGACCAGGATGGCCGGACCGCTCCGCACCGCCTATGACGCGATGCCCACGCCGCGGCTGGTCGCGGCGCTGGGCGACTGCGCGCTCGGGCGCAACGTGCTCGGGGAGCGGACGGAGCTGATCGGCTCGGTCGAGCGGCTGCTGCCGGTGGACATCCGCATCGTCGGCTGTCCGCCGACGCCACGGGAGATCGCCGAGCAGCTGCTGGACGCGCTCGCCGAGCTGGGGCCATAGGGAACGCGTGAGCGGGGGCGTCGAGCTCGGGCCATGGGGAACGCGTGAGCGGGGGCGTCGAGCTGGGGCCATGGGGAACGCTTGAGCGGGGTCGTCGAGCGGCCGCACGACGGGCTCGCGGAGCCGGGGCGGTGCGCGGCTCGGGCAGCCACCGGATCGGGCGCTCGTCGCGCCTCCGGGCGCGTTGACTACGATCAGCGGCCTGTGCGCGAGCAGGCCACCGACCTAGAGATCCTCCAGCGCCTCACGCGTCCGGCCGGGCGTGACGTGGTCGACGTCGGCTGCGGAGGCGGCGATCTGGTCCGCGCGCTGACGGCGCTCGGCGCGCGAGTGAGCGGCATCGAGGTGTCCGAGGGACAGCTTGCCCGCGCCCGTGCCAACGATGACGGGAGCGGCGCGCGCTACCTGATCGGCAGCGGTCAGGCCCTCCCGCTGGACGACGCCTCGGCTGACGTGGTCGTGTTCATGCGCACGCTGCACCACGTGCCGGTCGGGGAGATGGACCGGGCCCTGGCCGAGGCGCGGCGCGTGCTTCGAGCGGGCGGCGTCGTCCATGTCGCAGAGCCGCTGACCGAGGGCGAGTGGTTCGAGCTCACCCGCATGGTCGAGGACGAGCTGGAGGTCCGCGGGGAGGCCCAGGCCGCGATCGGTCGCGCGTTGCGGGCGGGGCTCGGCCGCGCCGACACGGTCGAGTACGAGGTCGCGATCGAGGTCGCCGGCGTCGAAGGCTGCCGGTCGCGAATGGTCAGCGTCGACCCCACGCGGGCGGGCGTGTTCGATGCGCAGCGGGCCCCTATAGAAGCGGCCTTCGAGCGCCTGGGGCAGCCGGGGCCGCGACCGGGGACGCGGGTGTTCGGCCAGCCGATGCGCGCGCAGCTGCTGCGCGCGGAATAGCTGGCTCGGCGTCGTCGGGCTGGGCCGCCGTCCGGGGCGCCGGTCTCGGCGTCGTCGGGCTGGGACGCCGTCCGGGGCGCCCTCAGCGCATGGCGCGGTAACGGCGGATCAGTGCGTTGGTTGAGCTGTCGTGGTCGAGGTCCGGCTCGGACTCGGACTCCAGCTGCGGCACGATCCGCCGGGCGAGGGCCTTGCCGAGCTCTACGCCCCACTGATCGAACGAGTCGATCCCCCAGACGACCCCCTGGGTGAAGACGCTGTGCTCGTAGAGCGCCACGAGCGCGCCGAGCGTGTGCGGGGTCAGCCGCTGCGCGAGGATCACGTTCGTCGGGCGGTTGCCCTCCATCACGCGGTGCGGCACGACGGCCTCAGGGGTGCCCTCGGCTCGCACCTGCTCCTCGGTCCTTCCGAACGCGAGCGCCTCGGCCTGCGCGAACACGTTCGAGATCAGCAGGTCGTGGTGGTCGCGCAGCGGGTTCAGCGCCTGCGCGAACGCGATCAGGTCCAGCGGGATCAGCCGCGTGCCCTGGTGGATCAGCTGGTAGAAGCTGTGCTGGCCGTTGGTGCCGGGCTCGCCCCAGAAGATCGCGCCGGTGTCGCAGCCGACGCGGCGGCCGTCGAGTGTGACGTGCTTGCCGTTGGACTCCATGGTGAGCTGCTGCAGATAGGCGGGGAAGCGCTTGAGATACTGCTCGTAGGGCATCACGCCCATGGTCTGCGCGCCGAAGAAGTCTCCGTACCAGACCGCCAGCAGCCCCATCAGGGCGGGCAGGTTGCGCTGCAGCGGGGTGCTCAGGAAGTGCTCGTCAAGCTCGTGGAAGCCGGCCAGCATCTCGGCGAAGCGCTCGGGCCCCACCGCGAGCATCGTCGAGAGGCCGATCGCCGAGTCCATCGAGTAGCGCCCGCCGACCCACTCCCAGAAGCCGAACATGTTCTCGGTGTCGATCCCGAACTCGGAGACCTTCTCTGCGTTGGTCGAGACGGCGACGAAGTGGCGCGCGATCGCGGCGTCGTCTCCGAGTGCCGCGAGCGCCCACTCGCGCGCCGAGCGGGCGTTGGTCATCGTCTCCAGCGTCGTGAACGTCTTCGAGGAGACGATGAACAGCGTCTCCCGCGGGTCAAGGTCGCGCGTGGCCTCCACGAAGTCGGTGGAGTCCACGTTGGAGACGAAGCGGAATGTGCGCTCGCGGTCCGAGTAGTGGCGCAGCGCCTCGTAGGCCATCACCGGCCCGAGGTCCGATCCGCCGATGCCTATGTTGACGACGTTGCGGATCGGCCTGCCGGTGTGTCCGCGCCATTCGCCCGACCGGACGCGGTCGCAGAACGCCGCCATCCTGTCCAGCACAGCGTGCACCTGGCGCACGATGTCGACGCCGTCGACGATCAGCGACCGCTCCCGCGGCATTCGCAGCGCGACGTGCAGCACCGAGCGGCTCTCCGAGACGTTGATCCGCTCGCCGCCGAACATCGCGCGGGTGCGCCCGGACAGGTCGGATTCGGCCGCCAGATCCAGCAGCAGCCGCACGGTCTCGTCGGTGATGCGGTTCTTGGAGTAGTCGAGGAACAGCCCCGCTGCCTCGGCAACCAGCCGCTCCCCGCGACCCGGGTCATCGGCGAACAGGTCGCGCAGGTGCAGATCGCGGATCTGCTCGAAGTGCGAGCGCAGTCGACCCCACGCCGGGCGGTCTCGCAGCGGGGTCGGGCTGGGGCTCGTGCTCATCGTTGACCTCCGTCGGTGGGTGCCCCGGTCAGGCTAGTGGAGCGTCGCGCCCGGTTCGCCCACGCCGAGGGCCCGCTCCGGTCGGCCGAGGCCCGCTCCGGTCCGCCCGGGGCCCGCTCCGGTCCGCCGAGGGCCCGCTCCGGTCCGCCGAGGGCCCGCGCCTGTCGGCCGGGGCCCGCTCCGGTCGCTCCGGTCGGCCGAGGCCCGCTCCGGTCGGCCGAGGGCCCGCTCCGGTCGGCCGGGGCCCGCTCCGGTCCGCCCGGGGCCCGCTCCGGTCCGCCCGGGGCCCGCTCCGGT
>JAJZWB010000003.1 GCA_021846845.1 Actinomycetes bacterium
GAACGAGGCGATCTGCAGCGCGATCCCGAAGCTCACCGCCGCGGCTGGGCGCACGCGGCCCGACGGGATCGGCCGTCCAGCCGTCCGGTCCATCAGCCGGTCGATGTCGCGATCGAAGCAGTGGTTGATGGCCCCCGCCCCGCCTGCCGACAGGTATCCGCCGGCGCAGGTCAGCGCCACCCGGCCGACCGACGGGCTGCCGGCGATCTCCATCGTCGCGACCGTCGTGAACAGCAGCAGCGATTGGACCTTGGGCTTGGTGAGCTCAAGGTAGTCAGCGGCCAGCTGGCGAACCCGCGAGCGGGAAGCCGGCGCGGCCGAGACCAGCTCGACCGTCGCCTCGGTCACGCTCGCCGTCCCCGACCGTCGGCCCCTGCGGCGCCGCTCATCCCCCGGTCCGCGAGAACTGCTCGGAGCCGCCGGTCTTCTGGATCACGCCCGTCTGGCGCTCGATCTGGCGCCGGATGTCGCGCATCGGCTCGGCCGACCGCACGCGCGGGATCTCGTCGAAGTTGTTGACCGGCGGAGGCGAGGTGGTGAACCACTCCAGCGTGTTGCCCTTCCACGGGTCGGGCCCGGCGAGCGCCCCAACCTTGAGGCTGCGAGCGACGTTGATCACCGTGATCACCACGCCGGCGCCGAGGATGAAAGACCCGATCGTGGAGATCATGTTGTAGGTGGACCACCCGAGGCCTGGGGCGTACGTGTAGATGCGGCGCGGCATGCCTGAGAGCCCCAGCGCGTGCTGGACGAAGAAGGTCATGTTGAAGCCGATGAACATCACCCAGAAGGACAGCTTCCCGACCTTCTCGTTGAGCATCCGCCCGGTCATCTTCGGGAACCAGTAGTAGACGCCGGCGAAGATCGTGAAGACGGCGCCGCCGATGATCGTGTAGTGGAAGTGGGCGACCACGAAGTAGGTGTCGTTCAGCTGCCAGTCGACCGGGAAGACCGCGAGGAAGATCCCCGTGATCCCGCCGACCGTGAAGATCGCGATGAACCCGATCGCGAACCACATCGCGGTGGTGAGCCGGATCGAGCCGCTCCACATGGTCGCGATCCAGTTGAAGATCTTGACCCCCGTCGGCACTCCGATCAGGAACGAGCTCAGCATGAAGAAGCCGAGCACGACGATCGGGATCGGCGAGGCGAACATGTGGTGCGCCCACACCAGCGTCGCGAGGAACGCGATCACCGCGGTGGATGCGGCGATGGCCTTGTAGCCGAAGACCGGCTTGCGGCTGAAGACCGGAATCACCTCGGAGGCGATGCCGAAGCCGGGCAGCACGATGATGTAGACCTCAGGGTGGCCGAAGAACCAGAACAGGTGCTGCCAGAGGACCGGCGAGCCGTGCGCGGTCGGATCGAAGAAGTGGGTGCCGAAGTGGCGGTCGGCGAGCAGCATCGTCACCGCGGCCGCGACGACCGGCAGGGCGATGATCAGAAGGATCGAGTAGACCAGCAGCGTCCACACGAACAGGGGGATGCGGCTCCAGCCCATGCCCGGCGCGCGCATGTTGACGATCGTCGCGTAGAAGTTGATCGCGCCCACCAGCGAGGAGATGCCGGTGATGTGGATCAGGAAGATCCATGCGTCCTGTCCCCCGCTGGGCGAGTACAGCGCCTCCGAGAGCGGCGGGTAGCTCCACCAGCCGGCGTACGGAGGGCGGTAGAAGATGGAGATGTAGAAGACGATCCCACCGAACAGCAGCAGCCAGAACGAGAGCGCGTTCAGACGGGGGAACGCCATGTCCCGCGCGCCGATCATCAGCGGAAGGAAGTAGTTGCCGAACCCGGCCATGCACGGCACGACGAACAGGAAGATCATGGTCGTCCCGTGCATCGTCAGCAGCTCGTTGTAGATCTGCGAGCTCAGCAGGGTGTTGTTGGGCTCGCTCAGCTGCAGGCGCATCATCAGCGCCTCGGTGCCGCCAAGGGCGAAGAACACGAAGGTCAGGACCAGGTACATGATCCCGATCTTCTTGTGATCGGTGGTCAGCACCCAGTCGACCCAGCGCTTGGAAGTGCGTGCGCGCACTACCTTGTGCGCGATCACCTGCGGTACGGGCGTCAGCTCCCGCTCGACGGTGGTGGCCATATTCAGTTCCCCAGTTGCCCTTGGGATGTCAGGATCTGACGCAGCTGGATGACCTGGGCGTTCTGAGCCTGGATCAGCTGCGCCTGTTGAGTGAGCCAGGCCTGGTACTGGCCCGGAGTCACGACCTTGACGAACGCGACCATCGCATCATGGCCGACGCCGCAAAGCTGCGCGCACTGCCCTCGGAAGATGCCGGTGTGCAGCGGCTTGAACCAGGTGTAGGTCGTGTATCCGGGCACGGCGTCGACCTTGCCGCCGAGCGCCGGCACCCACCAGGAGTGGATCACGTCGCTGGACTGGATCTTCAGCACGACGGTGGTGTGAACGGGGACGACCATCGTCGTGTACGAGTACGGCAGCTGCTTCTGGAAGTAGTTGGTCAGGCAGCCGGAGCCGTAGACGTAGCGCCAGATGTACTGGCGCCCCTGGATGCAGATCGTGAGCTTCTTGCCGTTCGGCGGCACCGACTCGTTCAGGGAGGCCGACAGGACGGCCCCGCCGGGACCGGAGTTCGGCGCGTTGATGATGCTCGGCAGCTTGATGAAGGTGACGACGGTCAGGATCACCAGGATCAGACATGCGGCCACGGTCCAGGTGATCTCCAGCCTGGTGTTGCCGTGGATCTGCGCGGCGACCGGGTTGCGCTTGGCGCGGAACCGCCAGACCGCGTACACGAGCGCGCCCTCGACGCACACGAACACGAACGCGGCGATGTACAGGATGATCTTGTACAGCGAGTCGATCTGGTTCGCGTTCGGGGATCCGCCGGACTCCGGCGTGAAGAACGAGGCCATGGCGGCCGGCGCGAGGATCAGCGATGCGAGCAGCACGGTCGGTACGACCGTGAGCAGGGTCGAGCGCCGACGCACTCTCAGGGCGCGCGACGCGGCGGCCTCGGTCCCGTCCGCGGAGCGGGCCGGACGCAGGCGGCGTGGGATGGCGGCTTTGAATGTGGGTCGCAAGGCGAGCGGCATTCTAACTATCCAGGTCGGTCGTCGACGTCACCTCGCGTACCGGCGCGATCGCGGCCACGGGTCCAAGCGGCCCGACGGGACACCTGGAGGAGCCCCGGCGCGCTCGGTCGGGGCGGCTCGGGCGCGCGCTCCGGGGCGGCGCCCCGATGGGCCGCAAAGTCGAGCGCTAGCTGCGGTTTTCACCGCCGAGCTCGGCGTGGACCCATATACTGGCGCGCCTTGCGAGTCTCGAGGGCGATCAGAGCCGGAGCCTGGTCCGTGGTCGCCGCAGGGGTGACGGCCCCGGTGCTGCGCAGGCGAGCGAAGCTTCCGGGACCGGCGGTGCTGGCGGCGGGCGGCGCGACGCTGCCGGCGCTTGCGATCGCGCTGCCGCGCAGCCGCTCGCGTGATCTGGCCCTGTGCGGGCTGAACATGTGGGCCTACCTGGCGGCCTACAAGATGCCCAACGACGACCCGGAGCGGCTCCGGGCGCGCGTCAGGCTCGACTACCCGATCGCCGTCGACCGGGTCATCGGGCTCGGCGTGCCTCCCACCGTCCGCATGCAGGCGCGGGCCGACCTGAGCCGCATCAACCGGTTCGAGCGGGCGCTGGTCTGGTGCCACTGGGTCTGGTTCGCGGTCCCCCACTCCTCGCTCGCGTACACGCTGTGGCGAGCGCCGGAGCGGTTCCCCGCCGCGGCCGCCCGCATGTATGCGGTGTTCGACCTCGGCGCGTCGCTCTACTGGGCCGTGCCGACCGCGCCGCCGTGGTACGCCAGCGACGAGGGACGGCTGGCGCACGAGCGCCTCCCCCACGTGCGCCGCAGGATGATCGACTACGGGGAGGAGTTCTGGGGAGAGCGCTGGACCGACCTCTACGATCTGCTCGGGGGCAACCCGCTCGCCGCCATGCCGTCTCTGCACTTCGCCACGTCCGTCATGGCCGCCCGCCTGCTCGGCGAGGTGGGCCCGGTGGCCGGCGCGGTCGGCTGGGCCTACTCGCTCGCGCTCGGCCTGGCACTCGTCTACCTGGGCGAGCACTACGTCGTCGATCTGGTCGCGGGCGCCGCGCTGGCGGAGACGGTCCGCACCCAGGCGCCACGCACCGCGCCGGCGCTGCGACTGGTCACGCGCGCGCTGCAGGCTCTGGAACGGCGGGCGACGGCGGGGTAGGACCCGATGGGTCGGGGAGCTCCGATCGGGCAAGCCGGCGGCGAGCTGACCGAGGAGCGGCGGGCGTCACCCCACTCGGCGTCGCAGCAGACGAGCGGCCGGACCGAGGAGATGCCGCGCGTCCGCCTGACCCGCGGGCGGGTGTGGGGATCGATCGCGTTCGTCGTCTCGGCGGTCGCGTTCCTGTACTTCGTGCTGCCCAAGCTCGTCGGGCTGCGCGACACGTGGAACAGGCTCCAGCACGGCAACGCCTGGTGGCTCGCGCTGGGAGCCCTGCTGGAGGTGCTCTCGTTCATCGGCTACGTCGTCCTGTTCCGCGGGGTGTTCGTCGGCAGCACGCACCGAATCGGATGGCGCGCGAGCTACGAGATCACGATGGCCGGCCTGGCCGCGACGCGACTGTTCGCCTCCGCCGGCGCGGGCGGCGTGGCGCTCACCGCCTGGGCGCTGCGGCGCTCGGGCATGGCGCCGCGCACTGTCGCGTGCAGGATGGTCGCATTCATGGCGCTGCTCTACAGCGTGTTCATGAGCTGCCTGGTGGTCGGCGGGATCGGGCTCTACACAGGGGTACTGCCGGGCCCGAGCCCGTTCGCGATCACGATCGTGCCCGCGATCTTCGGCGCGGCCGTGATCGCGCTGTTCCTGGCCGTTTCCCTGCTGCCGAGCGATTTCGACCGCCTGGTGCGGCGCTGGGAGCCCCGCGGCCGGGCCGGGCGCCTCGCCCGACAGGCAGCCTCGATCCCAGCCGCCACGGCCGCGGGCGTTCGGACCGCGATCCGGCTGGTGCGCGACCGTGAGGGCTCGCTCCTGGGCGCGCCGGCGTGGTGGGGCTTCGACATCGCGGTCCTGTGGGCGTGCTTTCACGCATTCGGCGGTGCGCCGCCGGTCGCCGTGATCGTGATGTGCTACTTCGTCGGCATGCTCGGCAACGTGCTGCCGCTCCCCGGCGGGATCGGGGGCGTGGACGGCGCGATGATCGGCGCGTTCTCGGCCTTCGGGATCGCTCCGTCCCTGGCGATCGTCTCCGTGCTCGCCTACCGCGCGTTCGCCTTCTGGCTGCCGACCGTGCCGGGCGCGATCGCGTACCTTCAGCTGAGACGCACGGTGCAGCGTTGGCGGACCGAGCGCGACCCTGGCTATACTTTGTGAAGCAATGGAGCGGCGTATGGAGAACGTGGTGATCGTCGGAAGCGGGCCGGCCGGCTACACGGCCGCCCTCTACACCGCCCGTGCGGAGCTCGAGCCGCTCGTGCTCGAGGGCTTCGCCTGGGGCGGGCTGCTGCAGCAGACCACCGACGTGGAGAACTACCCGGGCTTCCCCGAGGGGATCATGGGCCCGGACCTGATGTCGAAGTTCCGTGCCCAGGCGGAGCGGTTCGGGGCTCGCCTGGAGACAGACGACGCGACCGCGATCGAGCTGTCCGCGGACGGCTCCGAGCCGCACAAGGTGTGGGTCGGCGACGAGGTCCATCTTGCGCGGACGGTCGTGCTCGCGATGGGCGCCGAGCACCGCAAGCTCGGCGTCCCCGGCGAGGAGGAGCTGTCGGGACGCGGCGTCAGCTACTGCGCCACGTGTGACGCGGCGTTCTTCAAGCAGGCCACGACCCTGATCGTCGGTGGCGGGGACTCGGCGATGGAGGAGGCGATCTTCCTCTCCAAGTTCGCCGCCAAGGTGACGATCGTGCACCGGCGAGACGAGTTTCGCGCCTCTCGGATCATGGTCGACCGCGCCCGCGAGGTGCCCAACATCGAGTGGCTGACACCCTACGCCGTCGAGGAGTTCTCGGCGGACGGCGACGGGCGCTCGCTGGCGGTCGCCAGGCTGCGCAACACCGTCGACGGCTCCGAGCTCTCCGTGCCCGTGACGGGCGCGTTCGTCGCGGTCGGCCATGAGCCGCAGTCGCACCTGGTCCAGGGTCAGGTAGAGGTCGACGACGCGGGGTACGTGGTGACCCAGGGCCGGTCGACGAGGACCAACATCCCCGGGGTGTTCGCGGCCGGCGACCTGGTCGATCACACCTACCGGCAGGCGATCACCGCCTCGGCATCGGGATGTCAGGCCGCGCTCGACGCCGAGCGCTACCTGCGCGACAACCCCGCGCCGGCGGGCGGCGTGGCCGGCGGCGCCGCGGGGGTGGCAGGGGACTGATCGGCTCCCGGGACGGGGGCGCGCCGCGACCGAGAGCGCGCACCCCATCCGGGCCTGGCGCGGCGTGCGGGCACCCAGTCAGGGGCGCGCCTGCCACCGGCCCGATTTGCGCGCCCTCCGGTGCCGACGGCCGCCGGTGTCCACGGCCGCCGGGGCCTCGCGACAGGCGCGCGCGGGGCCCTCGGTGCTAGTAGGGGCAGCCCTCCGCCGGACCCCAGTTGCCCGCGGCCGGCCGCTGGCCCATCCACAGGCCGAAGTCCTCGGTCCAGGTCCCCGGCTGCGAGCTGAAACCTGAGATGGAGCGATTGTCTACGCCGGTCCCGACGTAGCGCCAGGTCGGGTCGAGGATGTTCTGGCAGTGATCCGTGCTGCCCATCCAGGCCGACACGACCGCCGCCGGGGTCTCGAACCCGGTCGCGATGTTCTCGCCGATGCTGGACCAGTAGAACCCGACGTCGCTGACCCGCGCGCCGAAGTTGCCGCCGTGGCTGAAGTAGCGCTGGTGCACCATCGCGTTGGTCCAGCCCTGCGCCGAGCGGTTCAGGCGCTGGTTCTCCAGCAGGGCGGGAAGCCCGTGGGCGCGACGCTCGGCGTTGACGAGACAGACGACCGCCCGCTGCAGCTCCGCGCGTGAGGCGGCGACGATCCGCGTGTTGGCGTGCGGACAGCCGCGCGGCCGGGCGCTTGCGACCGAAGCGGCGCCGACGAACGCACCCGCCACGGAGATCGCGATCAGGCAGCCGCGAAGGAGCGTGCCGAGCCGAACCGGTTTTGTGTCGATCATCACTCCTACCTTTTTCGGCGCGGCCAGGCCGTCCTTGAGCGCTCCCGACGCTCGACAGCGATCGCCGCCAGGTCCGCGGGAAACCCTACACAAGCTTCCGGTCCGATGCAGCGACGGTCGCCCCACGCCTCGCGCGTCACGCCTCGCGCCTCGCGCCTCTGACCTCACGCCTCGCGCCGGCGGTGACACCGCAGCCAAGGCCCCGGCACGCGGCCCGCTCAACCCTCCGGGTGAAGGAGGAAGCCCTCCCCCGTCTCGCGGCCGAGACGGCCGGAGAGGCACAGCGAGCGCAGCGCCGGCGCCGGGCGGTAGCGGTCCTCGCCGCGCTCGAGCGCCAGTCCCTCCAGCCCCGCGAGCACCTGGTGCAGGCCGACCTCGTCAGCCCACTCCAGCACGCCGCGCGGGTAGTTGAGCCCCAGACGCATCCCGGCGTCTATGTCGGCGACGCTGCCGACACCCTCTCCGAGCGCGAACGCTGCCTCGTTGACCAGCTGGTTGAAGATCCTGCCGAGCACCAGGCCGGGCGAGTCGGCGACCCACTCGGCATGCATGCCGAGCGTCGCGAAGAACCGCTCCGTGGCGAGCGCGGCGGAGTCGGCCGTGTCGGGCCCGCGGGTCAGCTCGACGAGCCGGCACCGGTCCAGCGGCGCCAGCGCGTGGAAGCCGGCGCTCGAGCCGCCGGGGTCCAGCGCCGCGAGCGAGCCGCTCGCGCAGCAGACCGCGCGGGGCCCGCCCTGAGCCGGCGCGTCCGGCTCGCCTCCCTCGGCGTCGACCTCGAGGATCAGGAACGGTGGGCGCCTCCCGTCCGCCTCGGCCGGCGTCGCCACCTCCCAGCCCGCCCGCAGCGCGGCGTCGACGAGGCCCAGGGCGAGCGACGACTCACCGGCGACCACGACCAGCCCGTCTCCACCGCCGGGGGCGGGCGGCTCGGGGTCGGGCGGCCTGTGGGAGCCGGACCGCGGGTAGTGGTAGTAGCCGCGGCCCGCCTTGCGCCCGGTGCGCCCGGCGGCGACCATCGCGGCCGCGATCGGCGACGGCCGCCAGCGCGGCTCGCCGAAGCTCTGCTCGTAGAAGGAACGCGCCACCTCGAGGGCGACATCGACCCCGACCAGGTCCATGAGCTCGAACGGCCCCATCCGGAATCCGCCCCCGAGACGGCAGATCCGGTCGATCTGCTGCACCGTGGCCACCCGCTCCGACAGGAGCCGCAGTGCCTCCAGCCCGAACGGCCGGCTGCAGCGGTTGACCAGGAAGCCGGGCCCGTCGACCGCTTCGATCACGCGCCTGCCCATCGCCTCGCCGGTCGCGCGGGCGATCGCGAGCGCCCGCGCGCCGGAGTCAGCGCCGGCGACGACCTCCAGCAGCGCCATCAGCGGCGGCGGGTTGAAGAAGTGCATGCCGACCACTCGCTCCGGGTGGTCGGCCGCGGTCGCGATCGCCGTGACCAGCAGCGAGGAGGTGTTGGTCGCGAGCACGCAGTCGGCCGAGACGATCCCGGCCAGCGCGCGGAACAGCTCACGCTTGAGCTCCAGCCGCTCGGGCGCCGCCTCGACCACCAGCTCGCACGCCGCCAGATCGTCGAGCGCGGGAGCCGGCGAGAGCCGCTCAAGCGCCGCGCGGGCCCGCTCGGCGTCGAGCCGGCCGCGCTCGACCTCGCGCTGCAGCCGCGCCGCGATCCCCTCGGTCCCACGCCGCAGAGCCGCGACGTCGGGATCGTGCAGGAGCGTCCGCATGCCCGCCAGGCAGCCCAGCTGTGCGATGCCGGACCCCATCGTGCCGGCGCCGCAGACACCGAGCACGGCGGGCACCGCGCCGTGCTCCCCCTGTGCCACTCAGCGCAACCGCGCGGCGACCGCCGCGATCTCGTCCAGCTGCCCGGGGGCCGGCGTCCACGGGAGGCGCATCTGGTCGTCGGGGTAGCGCGGGATCACGTGGATGTGCAGGTGGAACACGGTCTGCCAGGCGGCCGCGCCGCACGAGTTGAGCAGGTTGACACCCTCGACGCCGAGCCGCTCCTTCGCGACCCGGGCCTGACGCTGGGCGGTCACGATCGCAGCCTCGAGGTCGCGCGGCTCGGCGGCCAGGAGGTCCTCGGAGTGGGCCCTTGGGACGACCAGCATGTGACCCGGCGTGGCGGGGTTGATGTCCATGAACGCGACCGTCAGGTCGTCCTCGTACACGCGCTGCGACGGAAGCTCCCCCGCGACGATCTTGCAGAACAGGCAATCCGGGTCGCGCATCGGTGGCGCAGCTTACCGGGACGCCCCGGGACCGGCCGCCAGCAGGGTGCGCGCGTGCTCGATCGCCTCCTCCGGGCCGGCGATCTCGCCCGCGAAGCTGGCCTCCTCCAGATCGGCGAGCAGCCGCCCGATCAGCGGTCCCGGCGTCACCGACAGCGCGCGCGCCAGCTCGTCGCCCCGCACCGGGGGACGCGGCGGATCCGCCAGCCAGTCCAGCGCCTCCACGACCATCCCCTCGGCCAGCTCCAGGTGCCTGGCGATCGCGACCTCCGCGTTGTCGCCGCGAGTCGCGAGGCGGTCGGCGACGCTCAGCACGGTGACGTCGACCCCGACCGGGGCGGTCGCGCGAAGGTAGGCGTACACGGCCCGGCGGTCGAGCGGCATGTCGCGCACCAGGAACCCGAGCCTGAGATGGTGCCGGGTGAGCGCACCGACGTGCGCGATCAGCCGCTCGGAGGCCCGCAGGCGGCCGAGGATCGAGGCGCACAGGTCGGCGCCCTCACGGTCGTGGGACATGAACGTGATCCGGCCCTCCGGCGTCACGGCTCGAGTCTGCGGCTTGGCGATGTCGTGCATCAGCGCCCCGAGCCGCAGCGCCTGGCCGCGCGTCAGCTCGTCCGCCAGCGGCTGGGCGAGCACGGCCGCCAGCGCGGCGGCGCGGGACCCGGCGAGGCGGGCCGGTGAATCGACCAGCGAGATCGTCTCCTGAAGCGTGAGCAGCGTGTGCTCCAGGACGTCCAGGTGATGGAACCGGCTCTGCTGGACGCCTCGAAGCGCCTCAAGCTCCGGCAGCACGACCGCTGTCGCTCCCACGCGCTCCATCAACCGCAGGCCCTGCACCGCGGACGGTGCGCAGATCACCCGGCGCAGCTCGGCGAAGACCCTCTCGGCGGCGACCGATCCCAGCGCCGCAGCCGACGAGCGCGCCAGCGACAGGGTCCCCGCGTCGATCTCGAACCCCAGCTCGCAGGCGATCCTCGCCAGGCGCAGCACCCGCAGGGGGTCGCCGCGGAACGAGCGCTCGGAGACCGCCCGCAGGCGCCGCGCGCGAAGGTCCGCGAGCCCTCCGAACGGATCGATCCACGCATCCTCGGCGAGCGGCCGCGCGATCGCGTTGATCGTCAGGTCCCGCCGGGCGAGATCCTCCTCGATCGAACCGCCGTCGAGCGGGGTCAGGTCCACCTGCCAGGCGCGGTCGCGCGCCACCACGCGCCAGTGGCCGAACTCACGCGAGAGCTCGAACGAGAACGCGTCGGCGGCGCGGCCGAGCGCGCGCGCGACGCCCGCCGGCGGCTCGTCGAGCACGACGTCGAAGTCCGCGGTCTCGCGGCCCAGCGCCCGGTCGCGGACGGCTCCCCCCACCAGCCAGGCACGCTGGACGAGGCCCGACAGCGTCGCCAGCGGCTCAGGCATCGCAGGGCACCCCGTCCCGGTGGTAGCGGCGCGGCACCCGGGCGGAGATCCCGCACAGCACCTCGTGGTTGATCGTCCCGATCCGCCGCGCCATGTCCTCGACGGTGAGCCGGTGATCCCCGTCTCGCCCGATCAGCACCACCCGCGCGCCCGGCGCCACGAGCGGCTCCGGGCCGAGCTCCACGGCGATGTTGTCCATGCTCACGGTGCCGACCACCGGCAGGGGCCGGCCCGCGACCAGGACCTCGCAGTTGTCGCTCAGCGCGCGGCGCACTCCGTCGGCGTAGCCGATCGGGATCGTCGCGATCCAGGTCGCGCGCGTGGCGACGAAACGGCGGCCGTAGCCGACGCTCTCACCGGGCGAGGCGAGCTTGACGGCCGCCACGTAGGAGCTGAGCTCCAGCGCCGGCTCGACCCCGGCGGCATCCGGGTCCTCGTTCATCGGGTCGCAGCCGTACAGCGCGATCCCGCAGCGGACCATGTCGAAATGGCTGGCGGGCTCGCGCAGCGTCGCCGCGCTGTTGGCCGCGTGCATCGGCACGGGCCCGAGGGCGCCGCGCAGCCGCGCCCCGAACGACCCGAAGACAGCCAGCTGCGCGGCCATGAACTCGCGGTCGCCGTCGGCGGTCGCCATGTGCGTCATCACGCCGGCCAGCCTCAGCGCCGGGCGGGAGGCGATCCGCTCGGCGATCGCGAGCGCATGTGCGGCATCGCGCGTGCCCAGGCGGCCCATGCCGCTGTCCAGCTTGACGTGTACGGGGACCGGACGGGGCGCAGCGGCGAGCCTCGATCCCTTGTTCAGCGCGGCCTCGACGGCATCCACGAACCGGTCGGTCCACGCCACCACCCCCGCGCCCGCCGCCAGCGCGTGGGGCAGCTCGTCGTCGCTCAGCGCGCCGAGCACGAGGATCGGCGCCGACAGGCCCGCGTCCCGCAGCGCGACGGCCTCGCCGGCCGAAGCGACCGCCAGGCAGCTCGCGCCGCCGGCGAGCGCCGCCCCGGCGACCGGCGCGGCACCGTGCCCGGACGCGTCGGCCTTGACGACCGCACAGAGCTTGACCCCGGGCGCGAGCCGTGATCTCAGAGCCGCGGCATTGCGCTCGATCGCGGCCAGGTTCACGCTCGCGAGGGCGCGCAGCGCCATCAGGCGTCCTCCCCCGCTCGGGCGCGCGGCAGCTGCGAGATCACGTCGCTCGCGATCACGCCCTCGGCTCCGATCCGAGCCGCCGCCAGCCGCCCGGCGCGGGCATGGAGGAAGACGCCCGCGCAGGCGGCCGTGAACGCGTCGGCGCCCGCGGCCAGGAACGCGCCGATCGCGCCTGAGAGCACGTCTCCGGTCCCGGCGGTCGCCAGCGCGGGCGAGCCGCCGCGGCTGACCGCGACCGCGCCGTCGGGCCGCGCCACGAGCGTGTCGTCGCCCTTGAGCACCGCCACCGCGCCTGCCATGCGCGCCGCCCGCCGGACCGACGCGAGCCGGTGCGCCGCCACCTCCTCGGCCGAGCAGCCGAGCAGCCGGCCGAGCTCGCCCTCGTGCGGCGTCAGAACCGTCGCGTGCCGGCGCCCCGCAAGCGACGCAAGACGCTCCGCGTGCGCGTTGAGCCCGTCGGCGTCGAGCACCAGCGGCACCGGGGCGGCCGGCGCAACGGCTCGCATCAGCTCCGCCGTCGCGTCGTCCCGGCCGCCGCCCGGGCCCAGCACGAGCGCGCCGGCCCGACCGCAGCGCTCAAGCACCGCGGCGACCCCGTCGGGCGCCAGCGCGCCGTCCCGGTCGGGCAGCCCGACCGACATCACCTCCAGCAAGCGCTGCTCGAACACGATCCCCAGCGAGGCGGGCACGAGCGCGGTGACGTAGCCCGCCCCGGCCCGCATCGCGCCCTCACACGCCAGGCAGGGCGCTCCGGTCAGCCCGGCGGAGCCCCCGCAGACCAGCACCGCCCCGGCCCGGAACTTGTTGGACTCGCGCTCACGGCGGGGCAGCTCGTCGAGCACGGCGGGCCCGATCAGCCCCACCTCCGGCACGACCGGGGCTCCGGCCGGGATTCCGATGTCGATCACGATCACATCGCCCGCGCGCGCCTTCCCGGGCGCGATCCACAGCCCCGGCTTGGCGGCCGCGAAGGTCGCCGTGACGTCGGCTCGCACAGCCGGCCCGGCGACCTCGCCGGTGGATGCGTCGACCCCGCTCGGAACGTCGCAGGCGACCACCACCGCGCCGTCGCGCTCCGCGTTGATCGCCTCGATCGCCCGGGCGGCCGGGTCGCGCGGCTCGCCCGCGAAGCCCGTGCCGAGGATCGCGTCCACGATCGCGCTCGCACCCCTGAGCGTGGACGCCCCCAGCGGCCGCGGGGCCGGTCCGGGCAGGCGCTCCAGGTTGGCGCGCGCGTCGCCGCGCAGCTCGTCCGCGGAGCCGAGCAGCACCACGTCCACCTCACGCCCGGCCGTGCGCAGCAGCCGCGCCGCGACGAGGCCGTCGCCGCCGTTGTTCCCCCTCCCGGCGACGACCGCGACACGGCCGGCCGGGGCGCGCGCCGCGACGAGGTCGGCGAGCCCGGCCCCGGCTCGCTCCATCAGGTCAAGCGCCGGGATCCCGCGCTCCGAGATCGCCCAGGCGTCGGCCGCGCGCTGCTGTGCGGCGTCCGGCAGCGGCTGAAGCCAGGCCGGCAGCCTCTCCTCGCCGGCCGTGTCGAGGTCATCCATTGGGCGCGATTATCGCCGCCGCCGCGGCCGTGGTCTGAGTGTGGGTCAACGAGACGCTCACCCGCACCCCGAGCTCCTGCGCGCGCCGGGCCGCGGCACCGTGAAGCAGCACCTCGGTCGGACCGCCCCCGCCGACGACCTCCACGTCGCGAAAGCTCCAGGCCTCCAGCCCGAGCGCCTTGGCGACGGCCTCCTTGGCGCAGAAGCGCGCCGCAAGATGCTGTCCGGGACGCGCGCGCGAGGCCGCGTAGGCTCGCTCGCCCTCCGTGAACAGGCGCTGCGCAAGCCGCGGCGTTCGCCGCAGCGCCCGCTCCAGACGCTCTATCTCCAGCAGGTCGACGCCGACCGCCGGGCCAGATCGGCTCACTCGACCGTGACCGTCTTGGCCAGGTTGCGCGGCTGGTCGACGTTGAGCCCGCGCAGCCGCGCGATGTGGTAGGCCAGCAGCTGGAGCGGGATCACCGCCAGCAGTGGCGCGAGCATCCAGTCGGTGCGCGGCACCCGGATCACCTCGTCGGCGTGCCCGTCGATGCGATCGTCGCCCTCGGTCGCGATCGCGATCACCCTCGCGCCGCGCGCGCGGACCTCCTGGATGTTCGAGATCACCTTGTCCAGCACCGGCGACTCGGTCGCGACCACCACGACAGGCGTCGCCTCGTCCAGCAGCGCGATCGGGCCGTGCTTCATCTCCCCGGCCGCGTACGCGTCGGTGGCGATGTAGGAGATCTCCTTGAGCTTCAGCGCGCCCTCGAGAGCAATCGGAAGGCCGACGTGGCGGCCCAGGTAGAGGAAGAACCCGGATTGGGAGTGGGCGCGCGCGATCTCCTCGATCCCCGACACGTCCCGCTCCATCAGCTCGGCGATCAGGTGCGGCAGGCGCTTGAGGTCCGAGATCGGGGGCTTGAGCTCGGCGCGGCCGAGCACCCCGCGGACCTCCGCCAGCCGCAGCGCCAGCAGGTACATCACGGTGAGCTGGGCCACGAAGGTCTTGGTCGCCGCGACCCCGATCTCGAGCCCTGCGCGGGTGTAGAGGACGCCATCGGCCTCACGCGTCGCCTGGGCGCCCATCACGTTGGTGACCGCCAGCACGGGCGCGCCGCGCTCGCGGGCGGCGCGCATCGCCGCCAGCGTGTCGGCCGTCTCCCCGGACTGCGAGATGCCGATCACGAGGTCGTCGGGCCCGACGACCGGGTCCCGGTAGCGGAACTCGGATGCGATGTCGACATCGACCGACATCCGCGCCCAGTGCTCGATCGCGTAGCGGCCGACCAGGCCGGCGTGGTATGCGGTCCCGCACGCGACGATCACGACCCGGCGCACGCGGCGCAGCAGATCGTCGTCGATCGCCACGGCGGGCGCGGACCCGGGAGGCGCCAGCTCCCCGAGGTCGATCCCCCACCCGCGCGCCGCGCGCTCGCCGATCGTCTCGGCGACCGCCGACGCCTGCTCGTTGATCTCCTTGAGCATGTAGGTCTCATAGCCCTGCTTCTCGGCCGTCTCCGCGTCCCAGTCGATCTCCACCACCTCGCGGGCCACCGGCTCCCCCGCCGGCGTGAAGAACGAGACGCCCTCGGGTCGCAGCACGACCAGCTCGTCGTCGCCGATGTACTGGACGCTGCGCGTCTCGCGCAGGAATGCCGGGATCGCCGAGCCGACGAACTGCTCGCCGTCGCCTCGGCCGACGATCAGCGGGCATTCGCGACGCGCACCGACCAGGACCCCGGGCTCGTGCGCGGTCATCGCGACGAACGCGTAGTGGCCGCGCAGCTGCGCGTAGGCGGCCCGGACCGCCTCCAGCAGATCTCCGTCGTAGTGGTGGGCGATCAGGTGCGCGATCACCTCGGCGTCGGTCTCGGAGGTGAACACCGCGCCGCCGTCCAGCAGCCGCGCCTTGAGCGCGATGTAGTTCTCGACGATCCCGTTGACGACCACGTGGACCGAGTCATCGGTGTCGAAGTGCGGGTGGGCGTTCTCCTCCGTCACGCGCCCGTGGGTCGCCCAGCGCGTGTGACCGATCCCGGTCTGGGCGCCATCCGCCGGCGTCTCGGCGACGGCGACCGCCCCGCCGTCCGGCTCCGCCTCGCGATCGACGGCCGGGACGGGGATCGGCGCGGCCCCGCGCTGCGCATCGCGCTGACCGATCGCCCCGCGCAGCGCGGACAGGTTCCCGACGGCGCGGATCGAGTCGATCCGATCTCCCTCCAGCACAGAGATCCCGGCGCTGTCGTAGCCGCGGTACTCGAGCGCCGTGAGGCCGTCGAGGAGCAGGTCCTTGGGCTTCCGGTGCCCGACGTAACCGACGATTCCGCACATTCTCAGATGCCTCCGTGTGCCTTGCGCGTTCGGACCGGTCCCGCCGGCTCCGATCCCGTCCGATCAACGATCGGCGGAGCGGGATCTCGATGGTATCGACCGCCCCTCAGCGGGCCGCAACCGGGCGCGGCGCGGCGCGGCTCGCTCAGGCTCCCGCGGGCTTGGCTCGGCTCGCTCAGGCTCCCGCCGGCGCGCCGAGGATCCCCGACACCAGCTCAGCGAGCCGCTCGCACACGGCGTCGGTCTCCCCCTCCCCGGGCGCCTCGACCATCACCCGGATCAGCGGCTCTGTCCCGGAGGCGCGCACCAGCACGCGCCCGCGACCGGCCAGCTCCGCCTGCTCACGCTCGATCGCGGCACGCAGCTCGTCGGACCCCATCGCCTCCCGCAGCGATTCACGGTCCGCCGCGCGGACGTTGACCAGGCGCTGGGGGAGCTTGCGCATCGCGCCGCGCTCGCGAAGATCGCGGCCGGCGAGCGCCTCGAGCGTCAGCAGGGCGCTCGCGATCCCGTCCCCGGAAGGCGCGAACGAAAGCTCGATGATGTGCCCCGACTGCTCCCCGCCCAGCGTCCAGCCGCGGCGGCGCAGCTCATCCAGCACGTAGCGGTCGCCGACCGCGGTGGTCGCCACCTCGATCCCGGCCGCCTCCATCGCGGTCTGAAAGCCGTAGTTGGTCATCACCGTGACCGCGACTCCGCCGCCCGCGAGCCGGCCCGTGGACTTGAGGTGGACGGCCGCCAGGGCCACGAGCTCGTCGCCGTCGACGACCTCGCCGGACGCGTCGACCGCCAGGACGCGGTCTCCGTCGCCGTCGAACGCGAACCCCAGGTCAAATCCCCCCGAGCGCACGGCCTCTGCGAGCGCCGCGATGTGGGTCGAGCCGCAGCCGTCGTTGATGTTGCGCCCGTCCGGGGCGACCGCGAGCGCCCGCACGTCCGCGCCCAGGCGCCGGAATGCCTCGGGCGCGGCGCGGAAGGTCGCACCGTTGGCGCAGTCCAGCAGCACGCTGCGGCCGCTCAGGTCGAGCCCCCCGAACCTGGCGTGCAGGGCCTCGACGTATGCCTCCAGGGCTCCCTCGAGCGGCCGCACCCGCCCGATCCGGGCCGGCGCCGTCAGCGGACGATCGAGCGCGGCCTCGATCTCGTGCTCGGCGTCGTCGTCCAGCTTGAAGCCGTCCGCCGCGAAGAGCTTGATCCCGTTGTCCTCATACGGGTTGTGCGACGCGGAGATCACGGCCGCGAGCTGCAGGCCCCGGGCGCGGACGAGCAGCGGCGCCGCGGGCGTCGGCAGCACGCCCGCGAGCAGTGCGTCGCCACCCGCGGCGGCGACCCCGGCCGCGATCGCGGACTCAAGCATCTCCCCCGACTCGCGCGTGTCGCGCACGATCAGAACCTGCGGGCGCTCGTGCTCGCAGCGGGCGACCGCTGCGCGAGCGAGCTTCAGCGCCAGCTCGGGCGTCAGGAACTCTCCGGCGCGGCCGCGAACGCCGTCGGTCCCGAACAGGTGGCGCGCCATGCGCCGTTCAGTGTCGGCGGCCGCGCGCGCGGCCGCGGCTTGCGCTCGTCAACGGGGCACCCGTCAGCGCTTGGAGAACTGCGGCCGCTTGCGGGCCTTCTTGAGCCCGGCCTTCTTGCGCTCCTTGACGCGCGAGTCGCGGGTCAGGAAGCCCCGGCGCTTGAGCTCGCCGCGCAGGTTGGGGTCCGCCTCCAGCAGCGCGCGGGAGATCCCGTGGCGTAGGGCCCCGGCCTGGGCCGCCATGCCGCCACCGTGCATGCGTGCCACCACGTCCATCCTGGACTCGTAGCCGACCGCCTCAAGCGGCTGGCGGATCATGCGCTGCAGGGTGTCACGCGGGAAGTAGGCCTCAAGGGCACGGCCGTTGATCTGGTAGGCCCCGGTCCCCGGCTTGAGGATCACACGGGCGACGGCGGTCTTGCGCTTGCCGGTCGCCGTGTAGCGAGCGCCGGCGGCGAGATCGATCGCGGCATCGGCGATCGGCTGCGCCTCGTCGGCATCCTGCTCCTGCTCGCGGGCCCTCGCGGCGGCCGCCTCCGCCTCCGCCTCCGCGGCCGCGCGCGCCTCAGCGTCGAGGAACTCCTCGCTGTCGGTGACGATGTCGGGAATCAGGTCCGCGCCGGGGATCTCGGGTCGCTGACGCGGCGCCGGCTCGTACTCCTCCTCGTCGTCCTCCGCGGCCGCGACCTCCGGCTGTGCCTCGGCAGCCGCCTGGGAGGAGATCCCCGGGACGGAGGCGGCGACCGGCTCCGAGTACGGGGCGGGTTCAGCCGAGCCGGAGGCGGCCGTCTCCGGCTCGGCCTCGACGGCGGGCTGCTCTTGCTCTGGACGCGGGTCGTCGGTCACTGCGCGATCTCCATCGGTTTCGGCTGCTGGGCGGCGTGGGGATGCTCGGGTCCGGCGTAGACCTTGAGCTTGGTCAGCTGCTTGCGGGCGAGGCGGTTGCGCGGCAGCATCCCCTTGACCGCCAGGCGGATGACCTCCTCGGGACGGCGCTCGAGCATCTCGGCCAGCGAGCGGGACTTCAGACCGCCCGGATAGCCCGAGTGGCGGTAATAGCGCTTGTCGGTGCGCTTCTTGCCGGTGACGGAGATCTTCTCCGCGTTGACGACGATGACGAAGTCGCCGGTGTCGATGTGCGGCGTGTACGTGGGCTTGCGCTTGCCGCGCAGCGCGTCGGCGATCTGCGTGGACAGCCGACCGAGCGTCTGGCCGGTGGCGTCGACGACGAGCCAGTTACGCTCGCGGTCTGTGGGCTTGGCGGTATAGGTCTTCATGACATGGACGTGCCCGCACGAGGGCGCTCGCGCGGCGCGGTGGACGATGATAGCCGTCCGGACCGGCCGGCGCGCAATGGTCTCCCGCGAGCGCCGCCGCCTACGCTGTCGCAATGCCCGCGCGACTGCTGCTGCGCCGACTCGGCTACCGGATCGCGTATCGGATCCTGCAGGCCGCCTGGCTCGTGAGCCGGTTCCCGCGGCGCGGCGTGAAATGCGTCGTCACCGACGGCGATCTGGTCCTGCTCGTGCGCCACACCTACGGACGGCGCTGCTGGGACCTGCCCGGCGGCACGCTGCACCGGGACGAGCCGCCGCTCTCGGCGGCCCGGCGCGAGATGCGCGAGGAGCTCGGGCTGGCGCAGGCCGAGTGGATCCCGCTCGGCGAGCTGCGCGGCCTCGGCGGCAACCGCCGGGACACCGTCCACTGCTTCCGCGCGGAGCTGTCGGAGCCGCACCTGAGCCTCGATCTCGGCGAGCTCGCGGAGGCGGCGTGGTTCAGGCGGGCGCGGCTCCCGGCCGATGTCGGCCCCTATGTCGGGCGGATCCTGGCGCTGGCCCCCGCGCGAGCCGCCTGACCTGCCTCCCGGCCGCGACGTCGCTACTCCCACTCGATCGTTCCGGGCGGCTTGCTCGTGATGTCGAGCACCACCCGGCCGACGGCGCGGATCTCGCCGATCATCCGCGACGCGATCCGCTCAAGCAGGTCGTATGGCAGCCGCGCCCAGTCGGCGGTCATCGCGTCGTCGCTGGTGACGGCCCGGATCGCGATCACGCTCCCGTAGGTGCGCTCGTCGCCCTGCACGCCGACCGTGCGGATGTCGGGCAGCACGCAGAAGGACTGCCACAGCTCGCGATACAGCCCCGCGGCGCGGATCTCCTCCTGCAGGATCGCGTCGGCCTCGCGCAGGAGGTCGAGCCGCTCGCGTGTCGCCTCGCCGCCGACGATCCGGATGGCCAGGCCGGGACCGGGGAACGGCTGGCGCCAGACGAGACGCTCGGGCAGCCCGAGCTGCGCCCCGACCTCGCGGACCTCGTCCTTGAACAGCGCCCGCAGCGGCTCGACGAGCTCGAAGTCGAGGTCCTCCGGAAGGCCGCCGACGTTGTGGTGGGACTTGATCGTCGCGGTGCCGGTCCCGCCGCCGGACTCGATCACGTCGGAGTACAGCGTGCCCTGCACGAGGAAGCGGACATCGTCGAGCCTGGCGGCCTGCTCCTCGAACACGCGGATGAACTCAGCGCCGATCACCTTGCGCTTGCGCTCCGGATCGGTGACGCCCCTGAGCGCGGCGAGGAAGCGGTCCGAGGCGTCCACGGCGATCAGCGGAACCCTGAAGTGGTCGCGAAACGCCGCGACGACCTGATCCCCCTCGTTCTTGCGCATCAGCCCGTGGTCGACGAACACGCATGTCAGCCGGTCGCCGATCGCGCGGTGCACGAGCAGCGCCGCGACGCTCGAGTCGACCCCGCCCGACAGGCCGCAGATGGCCCGTCCATCACCGACCTGGGCCCGGATCAGCTCTATCTGCTGCTCGATCACCGAGGCCGCGCTCCAGCCTCCCTCGCAGCCGCAGATGTCGGTTAGGAAGTTGCTGAGCACCCGCTGGCCGTAGGGCGTGTGGACGACCTCCGGATGGAACTGGATGCCGTAGATGTCGCGGTCCGTCGACTCGAAGGCCGCCACCGGCGACGCGGTCGAGGACGCGAGCGCGTCGAAGCCGGGGGGCGGCTCGTACACGGTGTCGCGGTGCGACATCCAGCAGGCCTGCTGCGCCGGCGTGCCCGCCAGCAGCCGCCCCGGCCGCGACACGGCCAGCTCCGAGCGACCGAACTCCCCCGTCTCGGCTCCCTCGACGCGACCGCCGAGCGCGAGCGCCAGGAGCTGCATCCCGTAGCAGATCCCCAGCACCGGCACGCCGAGCTCAAGCAGCTCTCGCTGCAGCGGCGGCGCGCCCTCGGCATAGACCGAGGCGGGTCCGCCGGACAGGATCACGCCCCTGGGCCGGCGGCGCGCGACCTCGGCTGCTCCCACGTGATGTGGCAGCAGCTCCGAGAACACTCCGCACTCGCGCACCCGGCGGGCGATCAGCTGGGAGTACTGGCCGCCGTAGTCCAGCACCACGACCCGCTCGGCGGTGACGTCCGCTGCGGCGGGCGGCTCGGCGACCGGGTCCGACACGGCACCGGTCGACCGCGAGCCGTGTGTCTCCGGGGCCGCGGCGCCGCTAATCGGCGACACCGACGGTAGCGCCGCGGCTCCCGGCGCCCATCCCGACCCCCTGCTCACGCTGCAGGTGCTTGCCCTCGGTCTGCAGGGCTGGCGCGATCATCAGCTCGGCCCGGTTGAACTCGGCGATGTCACGGTAGCCGCAGGTCGCCATCGAGGTGCTCAGGCCGCCCATCAGGTTGAAGGTGCCGTCGTTCTCCCGTGCCGGACCCTTGACGATCTCCTCGAGCGTGCCGTTCTGCTTCGTGGCGACGCGGGTCCCGCGCGGAAGCGTCGGATGGAAGGTCGCCATGCCCCAGTTGTAGCCGCGGCCCGGGGCCTCGTAGGCCCGCGCCAGGGCAGACCCGAGCATCACCGCGTCGGCTCCGCAGGCGATCGCCTTCGCGATGTCCCCGCCGTTTCGCATGCCGCCGTCGGCGATCACCTTGACATAGTCGCCGGTCTCAAGCATGTGCTGGGAGCGAGCGGCAGCCACGTCCGCGATCGCGGTCGCCTGCGGCACCCCGATCCCGAGCACTCCGCGCGTGGTGCAGATCGCGCCTGGACCGACCCCCACCAGCACGCCGGCGGCACCGGTGCGCATCAGGTGAAGGCCCGCGTGATACGAGGCGCAGCCGCCGACGACGACCGGGGTTGGCGCCAGCTCACGGATGAACTCCTTCAGGTTCAGCGGAGGCCGGCTCTCGTCGCGGGAGACGTGCTCGGCGGAGACCACGGTTCCCTGGATCACCAGGATGTCGAGTCCCGCCTCGAGCGCCACCTCGTAGTAGGTGCGGACCTTCTGCGGCGTCAGCGACGCGGCGGCGACCACCCCGTGCGATTTGATCTCTGCGATCCGCCGGGCGATCAGCTCCGGCTTCACCGGCTCCCGGTAGATGTCCTGCATCTCGCGCGTCGCGATATCGGGCGAGAAGGAGGCGATCCGCTCCAGCTGGGACTCGGCGTCCTCGTAGCGGCAGAAGATGCCCTCAAGGTTGAGCACGGCGAGCCCGCCGAGCTTGCCGATCAGACCGGCGGTGGTCGGCGAGACGACACCGTCGAGAGCGGCTGCGAGCAGCGGCAGATCGAACCGGTACGGACCGAGAGTCCAGGAGATGTCGACGTCGTCGGGGTCGCGAGTCCGACGTGAAGGGACGATCGCGATGTCGTCGAATCCGTACGCGCGGCGAGCCTTCTTGCCGCGCCCGATCTCTACTTCCATATTCGCATCCTAGAACTCGCGGCGGACGGTTTGGCGGGCTGCTTCGCGCAGCCTTGAGGGCAGTCGATCCTAGCAGCGGCGAGGGCTGTCGCCGACCGCGCGACGCCTCAGACCGCGACCCCGGACCGCTGCGTCCGCGGGGCGCGGCAGCGGCGCCTCGCGGGCGTCCTCACGACCGCCGGCCGAGCGCCGAGCGGGAGCTCAGCCGATCTCGGCGCCGACGTCGGAGAGTCGCTCGCAACCTACCTCGACCAGCAGCCGCTCGGCGCGAGCCGGGTCCAGGATCCCGGCGCCGAAGTGCTGCGTCGACTCGGCGCCGCACGCCACTCCGAAGCGCAGGCACTCCTCGGGCTCGCGCTCCGAGTAGCGGGCCGCGATGTAGCCCGCCAGGAACGCGTCGCCCGAGCCGACCGCCGAGCGTGCCTCCTGCTCCTGGATCCGCACCCGGTAGAGGACCGGCGACCCGCCCTCCAGCACCCGCGCATAGCACCCGTCGGGAACGGTCATCACGGCCTCCCGGGCCCCCTGGCGGGTCATCTCGACGACCGCCAGCGCCCGATCGCCGCTGTCGTTGAACTCGTGGCCGACGAGCTCCTCCGCCTCCAGCTCGTTGGGCGAGACGAGGTCCGGCTCGGCCCGCATCGCCATCCGCAGCGGGTCGCCGTCGGAGTCGATCACGGTCATCACGCCAAGCCGCTTGACGTCGCGGATCAGCGTGAAGTAGATGTCCGACTCGACGCCGCGCGGCAGGCTCCCCGCGAACACGCAGATGCTCGCGCCCTGAGCCAGATAGAGCAGCTTCTCTCGGAAGGTCTCAAGCTCCACTCCGGAGACGGAGGGGCCGCGCTCGTTGATCTCGGTCTGCTGGCCGTTGGTGGGGTCCAATACGGCCGTGTTGGTGCGCGACTCGTCGGCGATCCGCACGAAGTCGTTGAGCACCGACTCGTGGTCGAGCGCCTCGACGATCCGGCTTCCGGTCGGCCCGCCGGCGAAGCCGGTCGCGATCACCGGCTGGCCCAGGCGCTTGAGCGCGCGCGCGATGTTCACGCCCTTGCCGCCGGGCATCGTCGTCTGGTCGACCGTCCGGTGACGGCGGCCGGGCGTGAAGCTCGGGACCTCCAGGGTCTTGTCCATCGCGGCGTTGAGCGTGACGGTGATGATCATTCGCTCCTGCGCTCCCCTCCCTCCGCGCGCTCACGCCGCCCACGGCGACGGACGCGCGGTGCAGCCAATCCTCCCAGCCCAAGTGCCCCGAGGCCCATGAGCGCGGTGGACGACCCGGACGCGAATCGCCTCTCAATGGTAGGGGCAGTCGCGGCAGCCCGCCCGGAACCCGTTCGGCCGGCGATCGAGTCCACGGCGCGACCGCGGTGGGCGGGTCGTGCCGCCGCGCCACCCGGGCCGGGGCCCGCCGGGCCCGTGCCGGTAGGCGCCGGACCGGTCGCAGCCGTGCCGGTCGCAGCCGTGCCGGTCGGAGCGGCGCCGGTCGGAGCGGTGCCGGTCGGAGCGGTGCCCGGCTGGGATGCCGGCGGCACGGCCGCTGCCAGCAGCAGCGGGACGCGAGCCAGCACGCGGCGGCCGTCCACCACCAGCACCGTCCCCTCCCGCGCGCGCGCCGCGAGCGGGCCGGAGAGCGAGACGGGCGCGCGGACGACCAGGCGAAGGTGGCTGGAGCGCGGAAGCACCCGCGCAAGCCCGGTAGCCGCCACGAGCCTCGCCCTGCCGCCGGAGGCGCCGGCGATGCTCGGCCTCGCCAGCACCTCGCCCGCGCGGACCGGAGTCCAGGTGCGGAACTGGGCGTAGCCCCAGTCCAGCAGCTTGAGCGTGTTGCGATCCCGAGCCGCCGTCGACGTGGTCCCGAGCACGGCGCTGACCAGGCGCAGGCCGTCGCGCCGGGCGGAGGCGACCAGCACGTGGCCGGCATCCGTCGTGGTGCCGGTCTTGACGCCGTCGATCCACGGGTAGCGGCCGACCAGGTCGTTGAGGTTGACGACCCGGCGCGGGATTCCGTCGACCCTCACGACCGCGTGCGGGAGCGCGACCACGCGCGCGAAATAGCGGGAGTGGCTGAGGTCGTAGGCGGCCAATCGCACCAGGTCATAGGCGCTGGAGTAGTTGCCGGGCGTGTCGAGCCCTATCGGTGTCGAGTAGTGGGTGTCGCGCAGCCCCAGCGCCCGAGCCTCCGCGTTCATCATCCCGATGAAGCGCGCGACCGACCCGTGGCCGACGTTGAACGCCACGTCCTCGGCGGCGTCGTCCGCGCTCGGCAGCAGCATCGCGATCAGCAGGTCGTGCACGCTCATCCGCTGCCCGGGCAGCAGACCGAGCTGCGAGTCGTCAGGAGCCGGAAGCCAGTCGTTCTGCGCGAACACCGTGCTGAGGCGGTGGACCCGCTGCAGCGTGATCAGCGCGGTCATCAGCTTGGTCGTGGAGGCGATCGCCAGCCGGCGGTATGGGTGGACGCCGTAGAGGAGCTGGCCCGTCCGGGGCGCGTAGAGCGCGGCCCCGGTCACCGACAGCGCCGGCGCGGCCACCGCCACCCCAGCGGCCTGTACGCACGCCCCCGCGATCCCCGCCGCCGTGATCATCGCGCCGGCGGCGATCCGGCCTCTCAACTGCGCAGCCTCAGTCTCTGGCCGATCTGGAGGCTGTTCTGCGAGCGCGCCAGGCTCGGGTTGAGCTGGATCAGCGTGGTCATCGCCACGCCGGTCCTGGCCGCGATCCCGCTCAGCGTGTCCCCGCTCCTGACGACGTAGAACCTCGCCGTGCGCTTCGCGTGGCCGGCCGCGCTCCGCAGGCTCTGGACCCGGGTTGCACCGGTGGTCGTCTGGGCCACGGCTGTCGTGGACTGGGAGAGGTTGGCGTGGACGACGACGTAGATGCCGAATGCCACCGCCACGAGTGCGATGGGCGCCAGCAAGCGCGCGCTCTTTCCCACCATCCCGCGGCGATCATACCGGCGCGGTGGCTCGCCCAGGAAGGGTACGGTCGGGTCGCGCCCTGCGGACGGCCGGATCGCTCGCGACCGGGCCCGACTCCCTCAGCTGTAGAGCCCCCAGAGCAGCTCGCGCAACCGGGCGGCCTCGTCGGCCGCCGCCATCGCCGGGTCCCGAGACGCGGCCGACTCGGCCAGATGCGCGTTCACGATGGCGCGCGACGCCGACACCAGGCCGCCGGCCGGTCCCGGGGCGAAGGCCGGCGCGAGCTCCAGGCCGGTCCCGCCCTGCGGGCCGATCCCGGGCAGCAGCAGAACGGCCCGGGGCATCAGCTCGCGCAGCGCCTCGAGCCGCTCCGGAGCCGTGGCGCCCGTGACCGCGCCGACGTCGGCCAGCCCGCGGGCGCCGGTCCCCGGCAGGCCGAGCTCGTCGATCATCCGCGCCAGCGCGTCGCTGACGGTCCCGCCGGCCGCGAGCGCCCGGTCCTGGATGTCGGCCGCGCCCGGGTTCGAGGTGCGGGCGAGGACGAACAGCCCCGCGGACCGGGAACGGGCGGCCTCCACGAATGGCGCCAGCGAGTCCCGTCCCAGCAGCGGGTTCACCGTCGCCGCGTCCACCCCCAGCCCCGGGACCGGCCCGAACGGCGTATCGACCCACCCGAAGAGCGACTGCGCGTATGCGCGCGCCGAGATGTCGATGTCGCCGCGCTTGCCGTCGCCGATCACCAGCAGCCCACGCTCGGCCGCGTCGCCGACGACCTCCGCGAGCGCCGCCCACCCCGGCGCACCGAGACGCTCGAAGCAGGCGAACTGCGGCTTGACGGCAACGCACCGGTCGCCGGCCGCTTCGATCACGAGACGGCAGTGCGCCGCCACGGCCCGCCCGGCCCGCTCCGCCGGCCCGCCCGGCGAGCCCGCCACCAGCTCTATCGCCCGCGGCCAGAGCCGCGCCGGATCAGGATCGAGGCCGAGGACCAGCTGCGAGCGGCGCCGATCGACGTGCTCGGCCACCCGATCGCCGAAGCCGGCCACACGGGCGCCGGCGGCGCCCGTGCCGTCCGGCGGTTGCGCAGATGCCGGGCTCAGGGCTAGTTGACCGCCTTCTTCAGCGCCGCGCCGGCGGTGAACTTGGGCACGCGGGAGGCGGCGATCTGGATCTTCTCGCCTGTCGCCGGGTTGCGACCCTCGCGCGCGCCGCGCGTCGAGACGCTGAACTTGCCGAAGCCGGAGAAGACGACCTCGCTGCCGCGCTTGAGCGCGCTCTCGATCGTCTCCAGCATCGCATCGACCGCATCGCCGGCGTCCTTCTTGCTCAGCCCCGCGCGGTCGGCGACCTGCTCCACGAACTCGGATTTGGTCATCGCTCCTCCTGGTCGTCGGTCTAAAGCGTCGAACCTAACACGCTGCCCGGACGGCGGACGGCCGGTCCGAGCGGCCACGCGTCAATTGTGGAGGCCCGCGGCCCGGGACGATCCCCCGGCGCCGCACCCACACCCTGCCCGCCGTCCCGCGCTCGCATCTTGCGCCAAACGGCAACGGCGTCACCCGGGCGGGGCGAGCTGCAGGCGTCCACCGGGCCAGGGAGAATGTGGCCGTGGACATCGGACGGATCGCCTGGCTGGCCACGGTCTTCGCCTGCCTCGTGGCGGTCGTCGTCCTGGTCGTGGACGGCTACTACGGATACGCCGCCGTGACCTTCGCGGTCGCGCTGTCCGCGTCGATCAACCTCACCTGAGCCGGCGGCGGTCGCCCCGTCGGCGTCGTTCAGGCTCCTTCGAGGCCGGGCCCGTCGCCGCCGCCCGCCAGCGTCACCCAGCCTCCTGCGGGACCCGGCCCGTCGCCGCCGCCCGCCAGCGTCACGCGCCCGCCAGCGTCGCTCAACCTCCTGCGGGACCCGGCCCGTCGCCGCCGCCCGCCAGCGTCTCGCCTGGCCGCACGCGATCCTCCGGCTCCAGGTGGATCAGGACGTCGGCGCCCCCGAGCGCGTCCGCGACGCGATCCTGGAGCTCGTGGGCGATTCGATGCGCGTCCTCCAGCGAAGTGCCGCCGCGGAACTGGAGATGCAGGTCGATGTAGCGACGTGACCCGGCCCGCCTGGTGCGCAGCTCGTGGTATCCGACCACCCCCTGGGCGGAGAACTCCTCGACCGCCCGGCGGATCAGATCGACCTCGCCGGCCGGCAGCGACTCGTCGACGAGCACCCGCGAGGCCTGCGAGAGCAGGCTCACGCCGGTGCGCACGACGACGGCGGCCACGCATAGCGCCACGACCGGGTCGATCCACTGCGCCCCGGTGAGGCCGACCAGCGCCAGCCCGCCGAGCACGCCCGCGGAGGTGAGGGCGTCGGTCCCCAGATGCGCGGCGTCGCCCGCCAGCGCCGGCGAGCCGGTCTGGGCAGCGGCCCGGCGCAGGCGGGCCGACACGCCGGTGTTGACGACGAGCGACAGCGCGATCACCGCCATCCCAAGGCCGAGCCGCTGCACGCGGCCATGGTCGACGAGGTGGCGGATCGCCTCGAACGCGATCGCCGCCGAGCCGACGAGGATCAGGATCCCCTCGATCGCGCCGGCCAGGTTCTCGATCTTCTCGTGACCGTAGCGGTGGGTCTCGTCCGCAGGCTCGTCGGCCTTGCGAACCGAGACGAACGCGACCGCCGACGCGACCAGGTCGATGCTCGAATGCACCGCCTCGGTGAGGATCGCGACCGACCCGGTCAGCGTCCCCGCGATCACCTTGAGGAGGATCAGGGTCGAGTTGGAGACCAGCGAGATGGACGCAAAGCGGGCCTTGACGCCATCCCGGGAGGCCGCGGGCGGGCCGTCCACGGGCTCGCCGGCGCTCAGCCGTCCGGCGCCAGCCATGCCAGCAGCTCCGCGACGGCGCGGCCCCGATGGCTGATCCCGTCCTTCTCGGCGTCGTCGAGCTGGGCCATCGTCCTGCCGCCCCAGTCGCCGTCGGGCATGAACACGGGGTCGTATCCGAACCCCCGCGAACCCCGCGGCGCGGGGGCCATCCGGCCATGGCAGCAACCCCGGAACATCCGCTCGGCGCCCGGAGCGCCCGGGGGCGCATAGGCGAGCTCGCAGACGTAGCGCAGCCGGCTGCCAGCCGGCGCCTCGGCACGGAGCTTCTCAAGGTTCTCCTGATCGGTCGCGTCGAGCCCCGCGTAACGCGCCGAGCGCACGCCGGGCCTCCCGTCGAGCGCCTCGGCCTCGATCCCGGAGTCGTCTGCGATCGCGACCATGCCGGTGGCGTCCGCCGCCGCGCGGGCCTTGGGGCGCGCGTTGGCCTCGAACGTGTCGCCGATCTCCGGAGGAAGCTCGATGCCGTCGGGCAGCGGTATCACCTCGATCCCCGCCGGCGCGAGCAGGCGGGAGAACTCGCGCAGCTTGTGCGGGTTGCGTGAGGCGAGCAGCAGCGTCCCGGGGATCGCCTGGCCCATCCCCTGCTCAGGCCCCGCAGGCGCGTCGCTGAAGCGCGCGCAGCGACTCGATCCCCTCCGCCGCGAGCGCCAGCAGGTCGTCCAGGTGGGCGCGCGACAGCGGCGTGCGCTCGGCCGTCGCCTGGACCTCCACCAGCCCGCCATCGCCTGTCATCACGACGTTGGCGTCCACCTCGGCGGTCGAGTCCTCCGAGTAGTCGAGATCCAGCAGCGGGGTCCCCTCGACTATCCCGCACGAGACCGCCGCGACGGATCCCAGCAGCGGGAGGCGCTCAAGCAGGCCGCGTGCCAGCAGCGACTCGCAGGCGAGCGTCAGCGCGACCATCCCGCCGGTGATCGACGCGCAGCGCGTGCCGCCGTCGGCCTGGAGCACGTCGCAGTCGACGTAGACGGTGCGCTCGCCGAGCGCCTCGAAGTCGACCACCCCGCGCAGCGAGCGGCCGATCAGCCGCTGGATCTCGACGGTGCGCCCGTCCGGCCTGCCCTTGCTCACGTCGCGCTGCTTGCGCTCGCCGGTGGACGCCGGGAGCATGCCGTACTCGGCGGTCACCCAGCCGCGCCTGGAGCCCATCATCCAGCGTGGCACGCTCTCCTGGACCGACGCGGTGCAGATCACCCGCGTCTCCCCCACCGAGATCAGCGCCGACCCGGTCGCCGTCCGCACGAACCCCGGCTCGATCGTCACCGGGCGCAGGTCCGCGGAGCCTCGCCCGTAGCTGCGCTCGCGCAGGCTCACGCGGCCGCCCTCGCGACGACCTGCAGCGACACCGGGGCCACCTCGCCCAGGGGCATCTGGAGGAACCGCGTCCCGAGCGCCTGGAAGGCGATCGGGTCGCCGGTGCACGCGAATCGGTAGCTGCCCTCTCCGCGGCGCGGGTTCAGCAGCGACCGCGCCGCGAGCGCGCGCTCGACGCTGCGGGCCACGCCGGGGCCGGAGGTCACGAGCGTCACGCCGCGGCCGAGGACGCGCTGGATCATCGGCGCGATCAGCGGGAAGTGGGTGCAGCCGAGGATGACGGTGTCGACCTCCGCCGCCCGGAGCGGCGCGCAGTACCGGCGCACGGTCGAGACGAGGTGCTCGTCGAACGGGAAGCCGGCCTCGATGATCGACGCCAGCCCGGGGCACGCCACGCTCTCCAGATGGACGTGCGGATCGGCGAGCGAGACGATTCGCTCGTAGGCACCGCTCGCGACCGTCGCGGGCGTCGCCAGCAGGCCGATCCGACCGCTGCGACTGGCCGCCACGGCGGTCTGGGCGGCCGGGCCCAGGACGCCGATCACGTCGACGCCGGCGCCTCGGCGCGCGAGGTGTGACCGCACCGCGTCGAGCGCCGCGGCGCTGGCGGAGTTGCAGGCGACCACGAGCAGCTTCGCCCCGCCGGCGAGCAGGTGGTCGGCGATCTGGATGGCGAACTCCCGCAGCTCCTCGGCGGGACGGTCGCCGTACGGAAGCCGGGCGGTGTCGCCGAAGTAGACGTAGTCCTCGCCCGGCAGGGACACGAGCAGCTCGTGCAGGACGGTCAGGCCGCCGACGCCGGAGTCGAACACGGCGATCGGCAGGCCGGCTTGGTCGAGCATGGGGACCATGGTGCCAGAGCGCGCGGCGCCGACGCGTGCGCCGGCCCGAGCCGGCCCGCTCCGTCTAGATTCGCAGCGGGTCGATGCGCGCGCTGATCGTGACCAACATGTACCCGAGCCCGGCGCGACCCGGCCTCGGGAGCTTCGTCGCCGACCAGGTGGCGGCGCTGCGCCGCACGGGGGAGGTCGACGTCGAGGTGTTCGCGTTCGATCCCGGGGGCGCCGGCGCCTATCTCGCGGCCGGCCGCCGCCTGCGCGCGAGCACGCGCGGCACCCGCTACGACATCGTTCACGCCCACTACGGTCTGACCCTGTGGCCGGCGCTCGCGGCGCGGGGGCGCGCGCGGCTCGTGACCCTGCACGGCACCGACCTCGCGCACCCTCGCGCCCGGCCGGCGACGCTCGCGGGGCTGCGGCTCTACGACCTTGTGGCGGCGGTCTCCGCGCCGCTGGCCGCGACGATCCCGGGCTGGGCCGCGCCGGGACGGGTCGCGATCCTCCCCTGCGGGGTGGACCTGCACCGATTCGGGCCGCTCGACCGGCGGGAGGCGCGGCGCCGGCTCGGGCTCGACCCTCGGGGCCCCTACCTGCTGTTCCCGGCCGATCCCGGGCGAGCCGAGAAGCGCCACGACCTGGCCCTCGCCGTCGCCGGCGACGTGCCGCTGCTGACGCTGGCGGGCGTCGGGCGCGAGCAGGTGCCGCTGCTCGTCAACGCCGCCAACGCCGTGCTCGTCACGTCGGCCCGGGAGGGGTTCGGGCTGGCCGTGCTCGAGGCGCTCGCGTGCGACGTGCCGGTGCTCGCGACGCCCGTGGGAGTCCACCCGGAGGCGCTGGCGGGGATCTCGGGAGATCTCTGCGCGCCGTTCGACGAGCGCGCCTGGCGCGCCGCGCTCGCTCCGCACCTGGCCGCGCCGGACCCGCGGGTGCCCGGCCGAGAACGGGCGGAGCGCTACTCGAGCGACTCCACGGCGCGGCGGGTGATCGACGCCTGGCGGACGCTGCTGTGACACGAGGCCGCGGCCGGCCCGTCCGTCCACGGCCGCGGGCCATGGCCCGCGGCGGGCGGCTCAGCCGATCCCGGGCCAGAACTGGGCCAGGCGCGCCAGCGCGCGCTCGGACTCCGGCGCGAACGGAGGCTCGGCGTCGGCGCCGCCACCAGCGGCGCCGGCCGGCAGGCCGGCGCCCGCGCCCAGGACCTCCATCGTCGCGGCCACCGAGCGGCCGAGAGCCGCCAGGGCGTAGCCCCCCTCCAGCACGGCCCCGACGGGCGCCCCCAGGCGCCCCGCGACCGCCACCAGGGACGCGGCCATCCCGGCGAACCCGGCCTCGGTGACGGCGCAGTCGGCCAGCGGATCCTCCGCGTGCGCGTCGAAGCCGGCCGAGACCAGCACCAGCTGCGGCCCGTACACCCGCGCCAGCGGCGCGATCACGTGGTGAACGAGCGAGCGGAACTCCCGGTCGCCGCTTCCGGGCGCGACCGGCATGTTGACCGTGAAGCCGCGCCCGGCGCCGGAGCCGACGTCCGCGGCCGGACCCGTCCCCGGGTAGAGCGGCGACTGGTGGATCGAGCAGAACAGCACCCGCGGCTCGACCCTGAAGATGTCGTTGGTGCCGTTTCCGTGGTGCACGTCCCAGTCGACGATCAGCACCCGCTCCAGTCCGTGCGCGTCGAGCGCGTGACGGGCCGCGACCGCGATGTTGTTGAACAGGCAGAAGCCCATCGCCCTCGCCTCCTCGGCGTGGTGCCCGGGCGGCCGGTGGATGCTGAAGCCGGTCCGCGCAGTGCCGCCGAGCAGCCGGTCGACCAGCGTCACGGCGCCTCCGCACGCGTGCAGCGCTGCCTCGAACGACCCCGGCGAGGCGACCGTGTCGGCGTCCAGCGCCGCGCCCGCCGCGGCGGCGCGCTCCACCAGCTCGATGTGGCTCTGCGGGTGGACGGCGCGCAGCGCCTCCAGGGCGACCGGGGGCGACTGGACCCGCTCCCAGCCGGGCAGCGCGCGCGCCTCCAGCTCGCGCTCGATCGCCGCGATCCGCGCCGGCTGCTCGGGGTGCGCGCCGGTCTCGTGGCGCAGCGAGGACGGGTGGTGCAGCAGCACGGCCGGCGTGGGCTGGCCGACCGCTCCGGGCGCGGGCTCGCCACTGACGTCCTGGGACGGGGCCCCGCTGCGATCGTCGGCGGTCGCGGGTGTCATGGCCGAGTACCGTACCTGCACGTGAGCGCACAGCAGAGCGAGGTGGCGGTCGTCGGGGCGGGAGCCGCCGGGCTGTACGCCGCGCACCGCGCCGCCCGGCTCGGGGCCAGGGTGACGCTGATCTCAGCCACCCCCCTGACCGGAGGCTCCAGCTGGTGGGCGCAGGGTGGCCTGGCGGCGGCGATCGACGGCGAGGACGATGCGGCCGAGCATCTCGCCGACACGCTGATCGCCGGACGCGGGCTGGTGCGCGAATCGGCCGCGCGGGTCCTGTGCGAGGAGGCGCCGGCGATCGTCGAGGACCTGGCCGCGCTCGGCGTCGCCTTTGACCGCGACGCCGACGGGGAGCTCGCGCTCGGACTGGAGGGCGGCCACCGCGCCAGGCGGATCGTGCACGCCGGCGGGGCCGAGACGGGCCGCCGGCTCACCTCGCGCCTCGCCGAGCTGGCCGCCTCGGACCCGCTGATCGAGGTCCACGAGGGCCGCCGCGTGACGGGCGTCGTCACCCATGACGGCCGCGCGATCGGCGTGCGGACCGCCGACGGTGCGACGATCCAAGCGCGCGCCGTGGTGCTGGCGACCGGCGGCGCCGCGGCGCTCTGGTCGAGGACCACCAATCCCCCCGGCGCGACGGGCAGCGGGATGCTGCTGGCGCACCTTGCCGGAGCGCGGCTGGCCGACCTGGAGCTGATGCAGTTCCACCCCACGGCGGTCGTCGGCCACAACGGCGCCGACGGCTTCCTGGTGACCGAGGCGATCCGGGGCGAGGGAGCCCGCCTGCTGGACGCCGCCGGTGAGCGTTTCGTCGACGAGCTCGCCCCGCGCGACGTGGTCGCGCGGGCGGTCCAGCAGGTGATCGACCAGGCCGGGACCCGCTCGGTCTCGCTCGACATGCGGCTGATCGACCCGGCCCGGTTCCCGAACGTGTTTCGAGCCCTCCGCGAGGCCGGCATCGACCCGCAGCGCGAGCTGGTCCCGGTTGCACCGGCCGCCCACTACATGATGGGCGGCGTGGCCACGGACCTGCGGGGACGGGCCTCGATCCCTGGCCTGTACGCCGTCGGAGAGTGCTCGTGCACCGGGCTGCACGGCGCCAACCGGCTGGCGTCCAACTCGCTGAGCGAGTGCTTCGTGTTCGGCGCGCGAGCTGCGGAGTCGGCCGCCGACGAGCCCGCCGTCCAGCCGGCGGCCGGAGCGGACCGGCCGCCGAACCCGCGCCCGCCGGCGCTGGACACGCGGTCGCGGGCTGAGCTGTGGGCGCTCGCCGGGCTCGAGCGCGACGGCGCGGGGCTCGGCAGGCTCGCGCAGGAGGCCGCCCACCCGCTCGTGCGACTGATCGCCCGCGCCGCGCTCGCCCGGCGCGAGAGCCGAGGCGCGCACCAGCGGCGCGACTACCCGGATCTCGATCCGGCGCTCGACGGGCTGCACGTCACGATCGGCGCCGACGGCGAGCCCCAGCTCGCGCAGTGGACCTGAGCGGGGCACTTAACACCAAATTAATGAACGCTGCGCGCGCAGCTTCACACGATCCGGGGAAGATCGTGGCGGACCGCCCCCCAGCGGATTGGAGACTGCCACGTACCAGTTCAGCCGGGCGATCTACCGAGAGCTCGCCTCCGAGATCGCCGAGGATCCCCACCGGAACTGCCCGAACGCCAACCACGAGCGCGTCCTGCGCGCCTGCGAGGCGGCGATGGAGCGGCTCGCGACCGACCGCCACTACTTCGCCCATCCGACCCGGACGCTGTTCACGGACATCCGAGCCTACTTCCCGGTCGGCGCGCAACTGCGCGTGCTGCGGGTCGTGCAGCGATACATGGACTGCGCGGACGAGTTCATCCGCAGCCGGCCGCGAACGGGCTATGACCTGTACGGAAACCCGCTGCACTGCCGCGCGTCAACCCGCCGCGGCACGCCCTGCCAGAGGATGCCGATACCCGAGACCGGCTACTGCCCGTCGCACCAGCACCTCGCCGACACCGAGGCGATCGCGGCCTAGCGCATCTCCGGAGGGGCCCGCACGCGCGGGCCCCGGTTGCGGCGGGCGCCGCGCGGCGGCGGCGCGGGCTCCGGACGGCGCCGGGCCGCTACCTTCGGGCCGATGAGACTCGGGGTCGACGTCGGCGGCACGTTCACGGACGCGGTGCTGGTCGACGGAGACCGCCTCCACACCGCCAAGGCCCCGACCACGCCGGGCGACCAGTCCGAGGGCGTCCTCGCGGCGGTCGCCCGGGTGCTCGCGCGCGCCGGGGCCGCGCCGCGCGAGGTGACCGGCTTCTCGCATGGGATGACGGTGGCGACCAACGCCCTGCTGGAGGGACGCTCCGCACGGACAGCATTCGTCGCGACCGAGGGCTTCGAGGACCTGGTCGCGCTCGGGCGCCAGCAGCGCCCGCACCTGTACCGGCTCTGCGAGGGGCGGCCGGCCCCTCTGTCGCCCCCGGAGCGCCGCTTCGGCGCGCCGGAGCGGATGGCGCCGGACGGCCCGGTGCGCGACCTGGACGCGGCCGGCGCCCGCTCGGTGGCCGAGGCGGTCGCCGCCTGCCAGCCGGAGGCCGTCGCGGTCGTGCTGCTTCACTCCTACCGTCATCCGGCTCACGAGCTCGCGCTCGGGGAGGCGCTGGCCGAGCTGCTCCCCGGCGTCCACGTATCGCTCTCGCACCAGGTCACGGGCACCTTCCGGGAGTTCGAGCGTGCCGCCACGACCGAGATCGACGCGGCGCTGTCGCCGCTGCTGGGCGGCTACCTGCGGCGGCTGGCAGGGCGTTGCTCCGAAGCGGGGCTGCCGGCGCCGTCGATCATGCAGTCGAGCGGCGGGCTGATCGACCTGCGCTCGGCCACCGGCCACGCGGCCTGGACCGTCCTCTCCGGACCGGCCGGCGGGGCCGCGGGCGCCGCCTACGTGGCGCGCGCCTCGGGAACGCCGGACGCGCTCTGCTTCGACATGGGAGGCACCTCCTGCGACGTCTGCGTGGTCGACGGCGGCGCGGTGCGCGAGCAGGGCGGCGGCACGGTCGCCGGACGGCCGCTCGCGCTGCCGATGGTCGCGGTGCACACGGTCGGGGCGGGCGGGGGCTCGATCGCCTGGCGCGACGCCGGCGGCGCGCTGCGCGTCGGCCCGCGCTCGGCTGGCGCCGACCCGGGGCCCGCCTGCTACGGCCGGGGAGGACGCGAGCCCACGGTGACCGACGCCAACCTCGTGCTCGGCCGGCTGGGCTCGGAGTCGCCTTTGGCAGGCGGCGTGAGGCTCGACCCGGATGCCGCCCGGCGGGTGGTCGGCGAGCTCGGCGAGCGCCTCGGCCTGGACGTCACCCGCTGCGCCGAGGGGATCGTTCGGGTCGCCGACGCCGAGATGGTCCGGGCGCTGCGGGTGGTGACCGTCGAGCGCGGGATCGACCCGCGCAGGTACGCGCTGCTGGCGTTCGGCGGCGCCGGCCCGCTGCACGCGGTCGCGATCGCGCGTGAGCTCGGCATCTCGCACGTGGTCTGCCCGCGCGCGTCAGGCGTGCTGGCGGCGCTCGGCCTGGTTGTCGCTCCCCGCCGGCGAGACCGCCAGCGCACCGTGATGCTGCGCGGCGAGCGGCTGACCGCCGGGAGCGTCGCCCGGCACGTCGAGCGGCTGGGAGACGGCGCCCGGCGCGAGCTGGGAGAGCCCCAGGCACGGCTCGGGGCCACGTTCGAGCTTCGCTACCGGGGCCAGTCGTTCGAGCTGGCGGTCGAGGGGCCGCTCGCTCCCTCGCCGGAGTGGCTGCGCGAGGCGTTCGAGTCCGCGCACGAGGAGCGCTACGGATATCGCGATCCCGAGGCCGAGCTCGAGCTCGTGACGATCCGCGTATCGGCCTCCACGCCGGGCGCGGACGCGCGCCTGGCGGGGGACGCCGGGCGCGTGGGCGCCCCCGCGCCGCGGCCGGACCGCCGCGCGACGATCGACGGGGAGCGGGTGCGCCTGCGGGTCGTGCACGGCCCACCCGATCCGGGCGCGGCGCTCGCGGGACCGGCCGTGGTCGAGCTGCCGGAGTCGACCGTGCTGGTGCCGCCGGGCTGGTGGGGCGAGGTCGACGACGCCGGCACGATCCACCTCCGGGAGCGCTGCTGATGGACCCGATCGAGCTTCAGGTGCTGACCGGCGCGCTGCACGCGATCTGCGAGGAGATGGGCGCGGTCCTGATCGGGTCGGCGCACTCGGCCAACATCAAGGAGCGGCGCGACGCCTCGACCGCGCTGTTCTCCCCGGACGGCGAGATGGTGATGCAGGCCGAGCACATCCCCGTGCACCTGGGGGCGATGCCGGCGGCTGTCCGCGCGGTGCTCGACAAGCGTCACGCCCCGGGCCGCTCGTGGGTCCTCAACGACCCCTACCGAGGCGGCACCCACCTGCCGGACATCACCGTGATCACGCCGGTCTTCGCCGCCGGCGGGCGCGGGGGCCCGACGGCCGCTGCACGGGACCGGGGTGGCCCGCACGGGCAGAGCGGACCGTGCGCGCAGGCCGGCACGCTCGCCCAGACCGTCCCGCACGCCCAGACCGTCCCGCACGCCCAGACCGGTACGCGCGAGCAGACCGGTACGCGCGAGCAGACCGGTCCGCGCGAGCAGACCGGTACGCGCGAGCAGACCGGTACGCGCGAGCAGGCGGATGACGCGCCCGCTCTGATCGGCTTCGCCGCCAGCCGCGCCCACCACGCGGACGTCGGCGGCCCGACCCCCGGCTCGATGCCGGCCGACAGCCGCACGCTCGCCGACGAGGGTGTCGTGATCGAGCCTCAGGTGCTCGACGAGGCGGCCATCGAGCGACTGAGCGCGCTGATGCGCCGGCCCGACCAGCGCCGCGCGGACCTGCGCGCCCAGCTCGCGGCGGGCCGCATCGGGGTCATGCGCCTGGGCCAGCTGGCGCAGCGGGTCGGGACCGGGACGCTGCTGGCCGCCTATGAGGAGGTGCTCGACTACGCGGAGCGGCGGACGCGGGCCTGCCTGGCGGCGCTCCCCGACGGGGATCTGCACGCGATCGACGTCCTGGAGGCGCGCGAGGGAGACCTGCGGATGCAGCTGCGGGCGACCGTGCACGGCGACGAGCTGACGCTCGACTTCACGGGCACCGCGGCGCAGCACGAGGGCAACCTCAACTGCCCCCTCGCGGTGACGCGGTCGGCCGCGTACTTCGCCGTGAGGGTCCTCACCGACCCTGACATCCCGGCCAACGCCGGCGCACACCGCCCCGTGCACGTGATCGCGCCCGAGGGCTCGCTGCTCAACGCCATGCCGGCCGGCGATCCGGGGGCCTCGCCGGCGGTCGTCGGCGGCAATGTCGAGACGTCATCGCGCGTGGCGGACATCGTGCTGCACGCCTTCGGGCGCGCGCTCGGCCAGGGCACGATGAACAACCTCACGCTCGGGGACGAGGCCGGCGTCGTCTACTACGAGACGATCGCGGGCGGCCAGGGCGCCTGCGCCGACGCCGATGGCCCCGACGCGGTGCACGTGGCGATGAGCAACACGCTCAACACGCCGGTCGAGGCGCTCGAGCTTGAGTTCCCGCTGCGCGTGACCGAGTACGCGCTGCGGCGAGGCTCCGGCGGCCGTGGCCGCCATCGCGGCGGCGACGGCGTCGTGCGCGAGCTGGAGGCGCTCGCGCCGCTGCGCTTCTCGCTGATCACCGAGCGCCGCCGGCACCGGCCCCGCGGCGCGGCGGGCGGCGAGCCCGGGGCGCCGGGCCGCAACCTGATCGACGGCCGCGAGCTCGGACCCAAGAGCAGCGGCGAGCTGTCGCCCGGCCAGCGCCTCCGGATCGAGACGCCCGGCGGCGGCGGCTACGGCGCGCCGGCGCCCTAGGCGCCTGCGCGCGGTCCCCTCGCGTCCCGGAGGACCGGCCTCCGGCGGCTGGCGACGGCGCACCGGCCCCCGCTGACCGTCGTCCCCGGCGCTCCCGCGGAGCGAGAACTTGCGCCCCAGGCGGCATCAGGATCGCATAAAAGCCCGCAAATTGCGAACACATTTTGCGATTTGCACGTTCTCACCTACAATCCGGCGGTCCCGGCGCTGCCGAAGCAACAGGAAGCTGTGCGCGTTTCGGGCACTTCCAACCAACACGTCTGCCCTTTACTCAAGAATGCCGATTGCCTTTAAAGAATGGGCTGTCACCGTGCGGGCTCTAGCGGAGGGCGAGCAGCTGCTCACGCTCCGCAAGGGCGGCATCCGTGAGCCCGAGAAGCACTTCAAGCTGGACCACGACCGCTTCTTCCTATATCCGACGTTCGACCATCAGCGTTCCGACCTGGTTCGCGAGTCCCATCGCCCGGAGCTGTCGAGGGCGCTGGAGGAGGGAGTCTGGTCAGACGGAGACCCGCATCCGCTCGCGCTGCATCACGGCGAGCCGCTGACCCAGCCCGACCGCGTCCGGATCCGGGCCTGGGCCGAGGTCGCGGGGCACTTCACGATCACCGACCGCCGCGCGGTCGATGCCCTGTCCCCGTTCTATGTCTGGACCACGGACTACGCGGAGAAGCGACTCGCCTGGAAGCGACGGCACCCGCTGCACGTGATCGTGCTGCGCACCTACCGGATCCCGCGACCGGTGACCGTCAAGGTGCGTGAGGAGTACAGCGGCTGCCGCTCATGGCTGCACCTGACACGCGAGCTCCCGTTCGAGGGCACACCCGTGCTCTCAGACGAGGAGTTCGAGCGGGCATTCGAGGAGATCGCGGCGATCGCAGCGGCCTCCAGCCCGGCCGCCAGCCGCCAGCCCGCACTGGTCTGAACGGCTTCGCCGACTCCGGTCCCGGGCGGGCCAACCCTGCCCGGGACCGTTGAGCGATGCCCTGGGTGCAGAGCGAATCCGAGTCGTTCACCGCGCGCCACGACGCGGCCGCGGCGACCGACGCGCGCCGCGTGCTCGAGTCGCTGGAGCTCACGCGGGCGCGCCTCGCGGGGCTCTTCCCGCGCCTTCCGCGGGAGCTGACCGTGATCCTGCACGACGGCCCGCTCGGGCTCGCGCTGGCGAGCCCGGTCGTGCCGCTCACGTGGCTGGCGACCGCCCCCGCCGCGCGCCGGTACGTGGTCGGCTGGGCCGGCCGCCGCGAGTTGCACGTGCTCACGCCGGGCCGCCTCGAGCGCCGCGCCTCCAGCGTGCCCGGCTCGGCACGGATGCTGGAGCTGGGGGCCGCCGCTCTCTATGCCCGCCGCGTCGTGATCGCCTCAAACGGCCACCTCGCGCGCGTCGCCACCCCGGTCTCGCTCGCGCGCGAGCTGCGCTGGGGCTGGCTGCTGGAGGGAGCCGCGCGCTGGTTCGCCGGCCAGACCGAGCACGCGCGACCGGCGATCGCGCGGCGCCTGCGGGAGGGCAGGCGCCCGAGCTTCCCGCCCAGCCCCCGCGACGCCGCGCTGCTCGGCGGCACCGTGATCGGCCTGCTGGCGGGCGAGCAGGGCGAGGCGGCCGCGGCGCGCTTCGCCTGCCGCCTGCACCCGGACGGTCCGCGGACAGCACTGGTGGAGGCCTTCGGCGGGCGGCCGCTGGTCCACACCGAGGGCGCGTGGCATGCATACCTGGCCCGCCTGGCCGGCGCACGGTGACGGCGCTCAGCGGACCGCGAGCGTCACGATCCAGACGACCAGCAGCCCGAGCGCCAGCGCCGCCAGCAGCCCAGCGAGCAGCCGGCCCGGGCTGACGACCGCCTCGGTCGACGGCCGCCCCGGCGCCGGCTGCCCGGCCTCCGCGGCCGGTGCCAGCAGCTCGCGGGCCCGGTCGGCCGCGGCGGCCGGGACCAGGACGTCCCGCGGGCCCGCGGCTAGGAAGTCGGGCACGTCGAAGCCCGCGCTGCGACGCAGCAGGCTGGGCACGCCGCGCTCCAGCAGCAGCGCCTGGATCAGCTCCGCCTCGGCCCCGTTGGCCGCTCGCGCCACCCGCGTCAGCTCGCCCGCCGTCAGCGGCGGGCTGACCTTCAGCGCTCGCTCGTGGCGGTCCGACACCCTGCCGGTGCTGCCGCCGCCGGCGGGCGCCATCACACGACCTCTAGCTGCGCCTCGCTGACGTGGCCGTCGCTGATCTCGTACGCCCGCACCTCGGGCTCGTCTCCCGCCAGCCCGACGATGATCCAGATCACGCCCGGCCACGGCCTGGAGAAGTTGATGTCCGTCTGCGACGGGTATGGCTCGCTGCGCGTGTGCGAGTGGTAGATCGCGCCCAGCTCCAGGCCCGCGTCCTCGATCTCGGTGTGGACCCGCAGCTGCTCGGTCGGGTCCATCACGAACCGCAGCGGACTCGCCTCCGCATTGGTGACCGGGTAGACCCGAACCGCGCGATCGTCCTCGGTGGCGACGATCCCGCAGCACTCGTCGGGCGCCAGCGCCCGCGCGTGTTCCACGATCTGGTCATGCAGAGAGCGTTCGATGCGCATCGCAGCCGAGCCTACCAGCGCTCGCCGGACGCCGGGGGCCGGCCCGGCCCCGAGACGGCGCCTCCGGCTCCCGGCTGATCGTGGCCCGCCCGGTCTCCCACTCGATCGTGAGCCGATCGACCGCACCCCCCGAAGGCGCGCCGCGGTCGATCGGCGAGAGCCCCCTTCGGGGCAGGCCGCGGACCGGACCCATCACTGAACTCCCTGCACGAGGCCGTACGGCGCAGCGGAGCCGAGCTTGTGGGGCGGCAGCAGCAGCCTCAGCACGGCGTCGTGCTGAGCCCCCGTCGCCATGATCTGCGCGCTCAGCTCGACCAGCGCCGGCTCGGACAGCTTCAGCAGCGCGACGAAGTGAGCCCCGATCACGACCTGCTCCATCGACAGCAGGAGGCGCAGCGCGTCCTGATCGCCGCGCAGATGCCCCAGGCGACCGCCGACGCGGCGCCGAGCGAGGAACCGGTTGGCCTGCGAGACGCTCGCAGGCCCTGGCGGGAGCGTTGCGCCCCGCGCTGCCAGCCGGGCTTCGAGCGCGGCCACGTGCGCCTCGACGTGGCCCTCGAACGGAGCGATCGCCCGCCGTGCGTCGGGCCTCAGGATCGTGGAGGAGAGCACCTGGCGATAGCAGTACTCGAGCAGCAGCTCAACCCGGACCAGGCGCTGCAGCCGGTCGATCGTCGCGCTCGCGGCGGGTACCGCGACCGCGGCTGAGGCGGGCGCCACCCCGCCCGCGCCCGGCGCCGCGGCCGCCGCCAGCGCCGCCGACGCCGTCCTCGCGGCGGCGCCGCGGAGAAGCTGGCGCCGGGTCTGAGGCTCTGGCGGGGGCAAGATCACTCGGCTCCGGTTACGAACGCGCTCGGAACCGGGGCCTGACCCTGCTGGAGGCGGATCAGCGACACGTGCTGTGCGTCGACGGTCAGGATCGAGGCGACCGCGGCCCGGACCGGCCCCGGCGACAGCTGCGGGATCGTGCTCAGGTAGGTCGCGATCTGCGCGGACTCGAGCTCGTGCACCAGCGCCAGGACCCCGGCGGCGTCACTCGGATGGCCGAGCTGGAAGCTGTTGGGCCGTGCCGGGACGCGCCCCCCGACCGAGCGCACCAGCGAGATCAGCTCACCGGTGTGCTCGAGCTCCTCGGAGAGGAACTGCTGCACGGTGCCGCGCAGCGCGCGCGGCAGGAGCGGCAGCCCGGCGACGTAGGCCGCGACGGTCCGCCGCTCAAGCTCCAGTGCCGCGAGCAGCAGAGCCAGGTCGCGCTCCGCGACGGCCGGCGCCGGCCTGGTCGAGGCCGGCGCAGCGGTCGCTCCGCAGCCCGACAGCGCCAGCCCCGCCACCGCGGCCGCGCCGAGCAGCGCGCGCCTCGACGCGCCGCCGCCGTCGCCTACCACCAGACGGTCGAGTCCAGGTTCTCGATCTCGTCCACGGGACGGGTGTAGATCCCGGACGAGAGGTACTTCCAGCCATCGTCGCAGACGATGAACACGACGTTGCCCTCGTCAAGCTCGCCGGCGATCCTGACCGCGACGCGCGCGATCGCACCCGTCGAGACGCCCGCGAACAGACGCTCCTCGTCGAGCAGCTTGCGCGTCCAGAGGATCGCGTCGCGATTGGTGACGAAGATCTTGCGATCCAGCAGCGAGAGGTCGATGATCGGCGGGATGAACCCGTCGTCGAGCGAGCGCAGGCCCTGCACGGGCTCGCCCTGCATCGGCTCGGCCGCGACGATCTTGACCGCGTCGCCCAGCTCCTCGCGGAGCCGCCTTCCGTTGCCCATCAGCGTCCCGCCGGTTCCCAGCCCGGCGACGAAGGCCGAGACCTCGTCGAGCTCCTCCAGGATCTCCAGCGCGGTCCCGTTGTAGTGCGCGCCAGGGTTGGCCTCGTTTCCGTACTGGTAGGGCATGTAATAGGAGGCGTCCTTCTCGGCCATCTCCAGCGCCAGCTCGACCGCTCCGTTGGATCCCTTGGACCCCTCCGAGTAGACGATCTCGGCGCCGTACATGCGCAGCAGCTGGGTCCGCTCGGGGGTGACGTTCTCCGGCATCACGACCTTGAGCCTGTAGCCCTTGCGACCGCAGATCATCGCCAGCGAGATGCCGGTGTTGCCGGACGTCGGCTCGAGGATCGTCTGGCCAGGACGGATCAGCCCCTTCTCCTCGGCGTCCTCGATCAGCGCCCGCGCGACGCGGTCCTTGACGGAGCCCGTCGGGTTGCGTGACTCCAGCTTTGCCCAGAGACGAACCCCGGGCTTCGGGCTGAGGCGCTTGAGCTCGATCAGCGGCGTGTGGCCGATCGACTGGACGATGTCTCCGTAGCGGCCTCCGCAGGGCTTGTTCTTCAGGCTCGGAGCGTCCATTGCTTTACCAAGTATAGCGGCGTGGTGCGGCTGCCGCGACACCGCTCTCGCGGTGACGCGGCGGCCGTGGCCGAGAGCGGGCCCGCACCCCGATCGCCCGGGCCGCTAGCGAGCACCGCCCGCCATCGCGGGCAGGATCACGAGCGTGTCGGACTCGCCGACCGCGGTGTCGAGGCCGTCGAGCACTCGGACGTCCCCGTCGTTGAGGTAGACGTTCACGTACCGGTTCAGCCCGCCGTCGGCCGCGAACAGCTGCGACTGCGTCTCGGGATGGGCGTCGGCGAGCGCGCGCAGGACCTCCCCGACGGAGGAGCCCCCGGCGGTCAGCTCCTTCTCTCCCCCGACGGCGGGGCGGAGCACGGGTGGGATTCTGATCGTGGCCATGACGGCGGAGCCTAGTACAGGTTCAATGCCGGACGCTCAGTGTGCGCCCGCGCAGAACGCCTCGTAGTCCGGGAACACGCCCATCTCTTCGTCGGAGATCGACTCCGGGTCACGCGAGCAGATCGGGCAGTTCGGATCGCGGCGGATCTTGACCTCGCCGAGTGTCGCGGCCAGCGCGTCGTAGAGGAGCAGCCGGCCGATCGCCGGCTCGCCCTCGCCGAGGATCAGCTTGATCACCTCGGTGGCCTGCAGCAGCCCCATCGTCCCGGGAAGCACTCCGAGCACGCCGTTGGCGCCGCACGAGGGCGCAAGCTCGGCCGGCGGCGGCGTCGGGAACAGGCATCTGTAGCAGGGCCCGTCGTAGGGCTTGAACACCGACAGCTGCCCCTCGAAGCCCAGGATCGCGGCCGAGACGACCGGGATCTGCAGGCGCACGGACGCGTCGTTGAGCAGGTACCGGGTGGGGAAGTTGTCAAGCCCGTCGACGACCACGTCGTATCCGGGCAGGATGTCCATGATGTTCGCCGGGCCGAGCCGCACGGGGTACTTCTCGACCTTCACGTCCGGGTTGAGCGCCGTGATCGTCTCCTCCGCCGAGTCGACCTTCGGCACGCCGATCCGCTGCGAGTTGTGGATCACCTGACGCTGCAGGTTGGAGAGGTCGACCGCGTCGTCGTCGACGATCCCCAGCGTGCCGACGCCGGCAGCAGCGAGATACAGGCCGGTCGGCGAACCGAGCCCGCCGGCGCCGAGCAGCAGCACCTTCGCGTCGAGGAGCTTCTGCTGCCCCTCCGAGCCCACCTCCGGCAGCAGCAGGTGGCGCGAATAGCGCTCGCGCTGCTCGGCCGTCAGCGAGCGGGGGACCTCGACCTCATACCCGCGGTCCTTCCAGAGGGTCATCCCGCCGGTCATCGACTCGACGTGCTCGTAGCCCAGGTCCTCGATCATCGTCCTCGCCGCCCAGGCGGACCGAACCCCTGACTGGCAGTAGAGGATCACGTGCTGGGAGCGATCGCCGACGGTCCCCTCGATCCGCGACTCGAAGTAGGACTTGGGGACGTGCCTGGCCCCGGGGATGTGGCCCGTGGACCACTCCTCCGGCTCGCGCACGTCGATCACGACCGCGCCGTTTGAGAGCTGGTCGTGCACGGACGAGGGGTCGACCTCGTCGATCCGGCTCTTGATCTGTCGCAGCACCTCGGCTCCGGACGGACTCATTCTAAAAACTCCTCAAAGGCGGTCGGGATTCGATACTTCACGGAGTATAGCGCCGCCACGCAGGTGCATCCAGGCCCTGCGGCCGGGCGCGCGACCCACGACCATCGTAGAGCGGGCGCCGCGCCGCTCGATCGATCCACCGGCTCTAGCATCGTGCGTGCGATGCGACCCCCGGTCGACCACATCCCGGCCCCATCCTTCCCCGGCAAGCTGCCGTGGATCAACACCGACGAGCCGGTCCGCATGGAGCGGGAACGCGGCCGGCCGGTCCTGGTCGAGTTCTGGGACTTCTGCCGCGCTAACTCGCTGCGCACGCTGCCGTATGTCACCGGCTGGCACGATCGCTATGCCGGGGAGGGCCTGCTGGTGATCGGCGTGCACAGCTCCGGCTTCTCGCCCTCCGCCGACCCCCAGGCCGTGGCCGCCGCGGTGCAGCGCCTCGGTGTCCGGCACCCGGTCCTGGTCGACCTGGAGCTTCGCACCTGGCTCGAGTACGGCAACCTCGGGTGGCCGGCTCGCTACCTGTTCGACCGCGAGGGCCGCCTGTTCGACTTCCACTACGGCGAGGGGGCCTACGTGGAGACCGAGCTCGCGATCCAGCAGCTGCTGGGCGTCGAGCGCGAGCCGATCGCGCCCGTGCGCCCCGAGGACGCACCCGGAGCGATCCTCACCCCCCAGAGCGAGGACGTTCCAGGCCCCTACAGCGGCCCGTACGAGGCCGGCGGCGTCTGGGCGGTGCTGGAGGGAAGCGGCTCGGCGACCGCCAACGGCCGAGAGCTCGCGGTCGAGCACCCCGGCGCCTACGAGCTGGTCGCCCACCCGCGCAGCACCCGCGGCGAGCTCGAGCTCGCGATCTCCGACGGCGTGACCTGCCACGCCGTCTGCTTCACCCCCGGCCTGGCCGCGGACTAGACGTGCTCGGGCGCGATCGGGGCGCGGGCCGAGCGCCCGCCTGCACCGCCTCGCCACGGCCCACCCCGGCGCGGCGACGGGTCAGTCGTCAAGCAGGTTGACCAGCCGCGGCGGCCCGTCGTCCTCGACGATCGCGCAGAACCCCGGACGGTAGGGGCTGCGGGCCGGCTCGGGGCCGAGGAAGGCGGGGTCCCGCACCCAGCAGCCGCAGTTGACGAGCCGCGCCCCGGGCCCCGGGGACCCAGGGGCGGCCGCCGCACGCCACTCGGACGGGTCGTCGCCCTCGAGCGGGCCCGCACGATGGGTGTGACCGAAGATCACCCACTCGGCCCCTACGCCGAGCCGTTCGACCACCTCCGCCATCGCGCGCAGGCCGGCCCGGCGCAGCTCCGCCCCCGAGAGCTCCGGGCGCAGCGGCCCCAGGCGCAGGGCGTTCAGCGCGGCGACGGCGACCGGCCACGCCGCCGCAGCCGCCCGCCGGCGCACCCCGTGGCGGCGACCGTCGGTCAGCGCCCGCCAGCCGCGAACGGACCCGCCGTGCATCAGCTCGCCGCGCTCCGGCCCGACCCGCTGCGCCAGCGCGTGGATCCAGGCGTACAGCGGCGCGAGGACGAGCTCGTAATCCTCGGCGCGACGCGGACCGCCGGTGTCCAGGGCGGCGACCCTGCGCATCACGCCGGTCGCCAGGCGCTCCAGCGTCGGCACGGTCAGGTGCAGGTCCAGGTAGTGGCCGTGGGTGGCGTACACGTCGTGGCGCAGCCAGACACCCGGGTAAGCCGCGCGCACGGTCGCGGGGGCCAGCAGCGCGGCTACGTGCGCCATCGCGTCGCCGTCCAGCCACCGCACCGCGGCCTGCCGTCCGAGGTCGGCGGGCGACCGCTCCAGGTCGCGCCGCGCGGCCCATCCGTCGAACAGCGCGTGGTCGTGGTTGCCGGTGAGGACGATCGCCTCGCGCCCGCGGCCGAGGGCCGCGCCGATCTCCCGCAGGGCCTGCTCGGCGGCGCCGAGCGCGTCGCGCAGCGGACCGTGGCGCAGCTCCAGCAGGTCGCCGAGCAGCACCAGGCGATCGCAGTCCTCCAGGTGCGCGACCAGGCGGGCGCGCGCGTCCGCCTCGCGCAGGACGGACTCTCCCAGGCGCGTGCCCAGGTGCAGGTCGGAGACGACGAGCGTTCTCAGGAGCGGTCCCCGGCCGAGGGTCTCAGCTGCGCGAGGCGGTGAGCGGAGAGCGGATCGCCTTGGGCAGCATGAAGCGAACGTCCTCCTGAACGACCTCCAGCTCGCAGACGTCCTCGACCCCGCGCTCGCGGAAGAAGCCGACCAGCCGCTGCACGAGATCCTCCGGCGCGCTCGCCCCGGAGGTGATCCCGACCACGCGCTTGCCCGCGAGCCACGCCTCCTGCACCTGGGACTCGTTGTCGATCAGGTGCGACTCGGCGCCGTGCTCGCGCGCCACCTCGACCAGCCGGTTGGAGTTGGACGAGTTGCGGCTGCCGATCACGAGCACCAGATCCGACCGCTGGGCCAGCTGCTTGACGGCCGCCTGCCGGTTGGTGGTCGCGTAGCAGATGTCGTCGGTGCGCGGTCCGACGATCGCCGGGAAGCGCTCCCGCAGGCGCTCGATGATCGAGCGCGTCTCGTCGACCGACAGCGTCGTCTGGGAGATGTAGGCCACGCGCGAGGGGTCCGAGACCTCCAGGGCATCGACGCCCGCCTCGTCCTCGATCAGCACGATGTGCTCGGGGGCCTCCCCCATCGTGCCCTCGACCTCCTCGTGGCCGGCGTGCCCGATCAGCACGATCGTGTACCCATCGGCCGCGAACTTGAGCGCCTCACGGTGGACCTTGGTCACAAGCGGGCAGGTGGCGTCGATCGTCCGCAGGCCGCGGGAGGCGGCGTTGGCGGGAACGCTGGGCGCGACGCCGTGGGCCGAGAAGACGACGGTCGCGCCCGGCGGGACCTCGGACTCGGACTCCACGAACACGGCGCCACGGGCCCGCAGCTGCTCGACCACGTGCTTGTTGTGGACGATCTCCTTGCGCACGTACACCGGAGCGCCGTGACGCTCGAGCGCACGCTCCACGGTCTGCACGGCGCGGTCGACCCCGGCGCAGTAGCCCCGCGGCGCCGCGAGCAGGATCTTCTCCGGGACGGTGCCTTGCACCCCCACGAGTTTAGGCGGCCCCCGCGCGCGGCGACCCCGGCGCAACCGTCAGTCGTTGGCGGTGATCGAATCCAGCAGCGCGGCGAACTGCCGGCGCGCGGCCTCCCGCCTGGCGGGGATGAACTCGGTCGGGACCTCGTCGGCCGGAGCCTGGTACCCGCGCAGCACCTGGCGCGCCACCGAGGCGCGGTGGACCTCGTCGGGGCCGTCGTAGATCCGGGCCGCGCGCGCGTAGCGGTACATCGATTCGAGCGGCAGGTCGGTGGAGTAGCCCAGGCCGCCGTGCACCTGGACAGCTCGGTCGACGACGTCGTGCAGCACCTTCGCTCCGAAGAACTTGATCAGCGCGATCTCCCGGCGCGCCGCGAGCACGCCCTGAGTGTCCATCTTCCAGGCGGCGTGGAGGGTCATCAGCCTCGCGGCGCTCATCTCGGCCTCGGAGTCGGCGACCCAGTTCTGCACCGTTCCATGGCCGGCCAGCGGCGAGCCGTGGGCGTGGCGGTAGAGCGCCCGCTCGCACATCATGTCGAAGGCGCGCCGCGCGACCCCGAGCCAGCGCATGCAGTGATGGATCCGGCCCGGGTACAGGCGCTGCTGGGCGATCATGAAGCCCGCGCCCTCACCGCCGAGCAGCGCGTCGGCGGGCACGCGGACGTCCTCGTAGCGGATCTCCGCGTGGTTGCCGTAGTGGCCGAAGCTCTCGTAGGGATGCGCCATCGTCGCCACGTCGCGGACGACCTTCACCCCCGGCGTGCTCGCGTCGACGACGAACATCGAGGCGCGGTGGTGCGGGCGCGCCTCGGGGTCGGTGACCGCCATCACGATCAGGAAGTCGGCGATCGAGCCGTTGGTGGAGAACCACTTGTGGCCGTTGATCACCCACCCGTCGCGATCGCGCACCGCGCGGGTGCGCAGGAGCGTCGGGTCCGAGCCGGCCGTCTCGGGCTCGGTCATGCTGAACGCGGACTTCAGGTCCCCCGCGAGCAGCGGGTGCAGGTAGCGCTCCTTCTGCTCGGGCGTGCCGGCGAGCGCGAGGATCTCCGAGTTGCCCGAGTCCGGCGCCGCGTTGCCGAACACCAGCGGCGCGATGTGGCTGGCACCGAGGACCTCGTGCATCAGGCCCAGCTTGACCTGGCCGAACCCCTGCCCGCCGAGCTCCGGCTCCAGGTGCGCCGCCCACAGGCCCTGCTCTCGCACCTTGTCCTGCAGCGGCGCGATGGCCCTCCGCAGGCCCTCCCAGCCGAGCTCGTCGACGAGGGTCTCGAGCGGCAGGATCTGGTCGCGCATCAACGCGCGCATCCACTCGAGCTTGGCTTCGAACTCGGGCTCTGTGGAGAAGTCCCAGCTCATCGGTCGTCGGCGAGGAAACCTACCGCACGTCGTCCGGCGGCGCCTCCGGCGACCCGCGGCGGTCGGATAGCCTTGACGCGCAGCGAGTCAATCGTCAAGCCTGGAGCGACAAGTGCGCCAGCAGCACCTCGACCGCCTGACCTCGATCGACGCGTCGTTCCTGCACCAGGAGGGGCGCTCGTCGCACATGCACATCGGCGGCGTGCTCGTGTTCGACGGGCCCGCGCCGTCGTTCGACCGGTTCGCCGATCACGTCCGCTCCCGCCTGCATCTAGTCCCGCGCTACCGCCAGAAGCTGGCGGTGCCGCCGCTCCAGGCCGGGCGTCCGCTCTGGATCGACGATCCGGACTTCAACCTCGACTATCACCTGCGCCACACGGCGCTGCCGTCTCCCGGCGGCGAGGAGCAGCTGCTTACGCTCGCCGCGCGGATCGCGTCGCAGCAGCTGGACCGCTCCAAGCCGCTGTGGGAGATGTGGCTCGTGGAGGGGCTGGATGACGGCCGGTTCACGCTGATCTCCAAGACGCACCACTCGCTGGTCGACGGGATCTCGGGCGTGGACCTCGCCTCGGTGCTGTTCGACCTCACCCCCGAGCCCGCACCCGGGCAGGAGGACCTGGAGCCCTGGCACCCGCACCCTGAGCCGTCCCCGGCGGAGCTCGTGCTCGCCGGCGCGGTCGGAGCGGTGGAGGCGACCGCCGGCCTGGCTGCGCGGGCCGTGGCTGCCGCGGCCCGGCCCGGCGCCTCCGCCGGCCTCCTGCGCGACGCGCTCGAGGGCCTCGGCGAGCTCGTCTGGGCCGGTCTGAACCCGGCCCCCGAGACGCCGCTGAACGTGCCGATCGGCCCCCACCGCCGCTACGCGGTCGTACGCCAGCAGCTCGCCGACTACAAGCTCGTCAAGGATGCGCTGGGAGGGACCGTCAACGACGTGGTGCTGACGGTCGTGTCGGGCGCGCTCGCGGCCTGGCTGCGGTCCCGCGGCGTGCGCATCGAGGGCCTGGAGATGCGCGCGCTGGTGCCCGTCTCGGTCCGCACGCGCGACCAGCGCGGGGCCCTGGGCAACCGGCTGACGGTGATGCGCGGGCCGCTGCCGGTCTACATCGAGGACCCGGTCTCGAGGCTGCGCTTCGTGCGCGCCGCGATGGACGGGCTCAAGGAGTCAAAGCAGGCGATCGGCGCCGCGACGCTGGCCGCGGTCAACAACCTGGCGCCGCCGACGATCCTGGCGCAGGCGAGCAGGCTCAACTTCTCTACCCGCCTGTTCAACCTGATCGTCACCAACATCCCGGGCCCGCAGATGCCGCTCTACATGGGCGGCCGCCGCCTCCGAGACCTGTTCCCGGTCGCGTTCCTGCCGGAGCGCCATGCGCTGGCCGTCGCGATCATGTCCTACGACGGGAACCTCGACTACGGGCTGCTGGGCGACTACGACGCGATGCCCGACATGGACGTGATCGCGTCCGGGATCGAGGAATCGCTCACGGCGCTGCTGGCCGCCGCCCGCGGCCGGGGCGGCCGCCGGCCCCGCGGGAGCGCCGAACGGCCGGCCCGGGAGCGGCGCAGGGCGCCCTCGCGACCGGAGGACGAACGCCGGCAGCCGGCCTCACGACCGCAGGAGGAACGCCGGCAGCCGGCCTCGCGACCGGAGGAGGAGGAACGCCGGCAGGCGCCCGCACGACCGGCGGACACGCCGCTGCTTCCGACGGCCCGGGGGCGCGCCAAGCGCGGGCCGGCGGTCGAGATGCGGGCGCGGGCGGCACGCCCGCCGCGCCCCGCCCCGGACCCGCCATCGGAGCCGGGCCCACCGCCTGACCGCAGGCGCGCGGACCGCGCGCGCAGAACCGTCGACTCACAGGAGGCACAGGATGGCCGATGAGGATCTGATCGGACCCAACGACGTGGCGTTCCGGCTGGAGCTGACGCCGGCGCAGCTGAAGATCGTTCACACGGCGCTGAAGGCGCTCGCGGACGACCTCGGGCACGAGGAGCACGAGGTCCGCGAGATCGTGCGCGCAGTGCTCGCAAAGCTGCCCGGGGAGCACTCGGTGCGCGCGATCGACCTGGCCCGGGAGCTGCGCGGGGAGCGCTGAGACGAGACCCGCCCGTCCTCAGCGGCTGCCCGGGCGCCGTCCCGGGCTGCGCCACCAGCAGCCGGGAGACCGGTGAAGGCCGTCCCGCTCCGCGCCGGGCCTCAGAACCCGAGCGCGAACTTGGCGTCCTCGCTCATCAGATCAGGCGTCCAGGGTGGCGTGAAGGTCATCGTCGACTGCACGTCGGTGACCCCCTCCAGCTCGGAGACGAACTCCTCGATCTGCTCCGACACCTGCGGCCCGATCGGGCACCCAGGGCTGGTGAGCGTGTACGTCACACGTACGGTGCCGCCGTCGACCTCCACGTCGTAGATCAGGCCCAGCTCGACGAAGTCCATGCCGAGCTCGGGATCGATCACGTCCCGCAGCGCGTCGGTCACCTCTTCCACGGTTGCCATGTCCGCCAAGTGTAGGACGCGCACGGCGGGCCGCGGGATGCCCCGGACCGCAGAGTTGCGCGGCAGGCACCGGAGCTGCTTCTTAGGCAAGTTTTAGGATCGCCGCACTTGTCAGGTCCTCGTCAGCTTGGGTAGGTTTTCAGGATCGTCGTCTTCGATGACAAGCCACCCACATTGCGGTGCGTCGGCGATGAGGACCGGAGCACCCAGGGCTCCCGACGCAGGGCGCTGACCAGGGCGATCCGCGCCGACGCGGACGTCACCGTCGACCTGTCGGAGCTCTCCTTCGCGGATCCGTCGCTGATGCTCGACCTCGCGATGCTGGCGCGCCGGCTGCGTGCCCGCGGCCGCTCGCTCCTTCTGTGCGGCGCGCAGCCGCAGATCCGCACGCTGATCCAGATGGTCGGCCTGCACAAGCTCCCGGGCATCGAGCTTCAGGGCTCCGCCCGGGCGCTGGCCTGACCGCCGCGCCCGCCCCAGCCTGTCCGTCCGGCGCATTGCCTAACTTTGCGGCGTTCGCAACCCGCAAGCCGGAGCTGCAATGACCCTGTGCTTCATAGAACCGCAGAACGCGATCCGGGTGATCGCCGACTCAGTCGGCCGCGAGGCGCGGCGTCAGATCCTGGGCGAGGTCGTGCGCGCCTGGGTGGATGAGATCCCCGAGTCCGAACTGGACTCGCACTACGCCAAGGCGGTCGCAGACCTGGACGAGCACGACCTGTCGCTGCTGGCGGCATGGCATGTCTCGCTGGAGGTCGGCCAGCCGCTCCCGAGCAAGGAGTTCCTGGTCAAGGTGTTCCCTTCGCTTGGAGAGAACCGGCGTGAGGCGCTGAAGATCGCCGCCGGCTTCCGGGGGGAGGAGGCATTCGAGGCGGGTGTCGGCGAGGAGCAGGCATTCGACACGGTGCTTCCGTGGCTCTCCGATGAGCGCTGCCGCGCGCTCGCAGCGGAGTGCCTTGAGCTCTACTGCTGGGACCGGCTCGGGGTCGACAACTAGCGACTGACCGGCCGCCCAGTCTCGACGCGAGCGACCGGTCAGCCCCGGCTCGGACCGCCAGCCCCCGGCTCGGACCGCCGATCCCGCTCGCCGACAGTGCGCTCCGTCGCGGGCGGTCGCCCGGACGCGCACGTTCAGCTGCTACCCGCCCGGGGTCACCGTCACGAGCGCCGCGCTCCCCGCCGGCACCGAGACGGTCAGACGCCCGCCGGCGGCCTGCACGCGCGTCACGATCGGCGCGCCCAGCAGACCGGTGGACGTCTGCGCGCCGTAGCTGCGGCCTCCGAGGGTCACGCCGCTGCGGCTCGCAACGCTCGGCGCCTGCATCCGCTCCACGGTCGCGGTCGAACCGGAGCCTGCTGGGAGCGTCAGCGTGACCCGCCGTCCGCGGACGGGGTCCTTGTCGATCAGCACGATCCGCACCGTCCCGTCGGACGCGCGGGTCGCCCACGTGCGCAGCGCGCCGAACGAACCGCCCCGGGAGACGGCCAGCAGCCTCGAGCCGGGGGGCGCTGCCTCGGCGAACAGCTGAAGCCCGTAGTAGACGGGGGCCACCGATGCCTCCCAGCGGCCGTTGACGCGCCGCAGCCGGAAGAGCTGGTAGGCCGCCGCGGGCAGCGTGTGCATGTCGACTCCGTCGACCCCCACCCGCGCCAGGGAGAACAGCGCGTCGGTGGCCCAGAGCGCGCTTGCGAACGTGTCGCTGACTCCCACCTTGCCGAAGCAGGCGACCGAGTTGAGCTCGTCGACCCGCAGAAGGCGATGGTGGCTGTGTGCGATCGCGAGCCAGGGCTTGACGCTGGCGGCCAGGCCGGCCGTGGCGTAGTTGGCCAGCAGGTGCGGGATGGACGGGTACTGCCGCGAGCTGGGTGGCACGAAGCAGTTGCGCAGCGGGTAGCGGTGCACGGTCATGATCGTCAGGCGCGGTGTGCGCGCGAGCAGGTTCGGCACGACCCGCACCCAGGAGCCCGGTGCGGTCGTCGGTCCGACCGCGAGCGCCGGGCCCGCGAGCGCAGTACCCGGCGCCGCCCGCGCCGCCGCGGCCGCCTCGGCCTCGAACTGGCGGCGGAATGCGGGATATCCGAAGCCCTTCGGCCGGATCGTCACGGGCAGCCCGAAGACCGTGTGCAGGATCGTGAACTTGGAGTAGATGTTCGGCTCGTTGCCGATCTCGAAGGCCTGGATCGATCGGCGCCCGAGCGCATGCTCGAACGCGCGCGCCTCGGCGGCCGCTAGCGCCGGCTCATTGGCGGCCAGGTTCAGCCCCATGATCATCCGTGCCCCGAGCCGGTGGGCGAGCGCTGCGGTGGTGGCGAGCCAGCTGCGGGTCAGCCGATAGCGGGCGAAGGCCGGCGGACGCACCCCCGGTGCCGGCACGTAGGAGATGTCGGTGCTGTCTCCCCCGATGCGCAGCACGGGCGCCTGACCGGGCGTCAGGTTGCGGATCAGCGTGACCAGCACCGGGTCGATCCGGGCCGGGTCCGAGCCCGTGTACGCGCGCACCGCCTGGAATTCGAACGAGAAGCCGAGGTATCCCGACGGAACCGGCTGACCGACCGCGCGCGCGGAGACCGAGACCGAGACGCGATCGGCCGGCACCCGGCGGCCCGCGGTCGCCGCCGCCTGCGTGACCGCTGCGCCGCCGGAGGCGGCGGTGCTCGCGGGGCCGCTCGCGGCCGCCTGCGTGCTCGCCGCGCTCGTTGCGGTCGCGCCGCTGCCGCCGCACGCCGCCAGCGACAGGCAGGCCATCGCCGCGACCGCCGCGGACCCGATCCGGCGTGACCGCACGCCGGTCACAGCGGCACACCTCCCAGTGCCGCGTCGAGGTCCGCGATCGCCTGGTCGGTGCTTTGGAACACGACCGCGCGCATCCCCATCCGAACCGCTCCCGCGCAGTTGTCCTCGATGTCGTCGACGAGCACCGCGGCGTGCGCCGCGACGCCCAGGCGCTCGAGCGTCAGCTCGTAGATCCGCGGCTCAGGCTTGCGGAAGCCGACGAACGCCGAGTCGACGACCACGTCGAACAGCTCCGAGACGGGGAGCATCGAACGCCACCGGTCCGACCACTCACGGACGTTGTTGGTGCAGATCGCGGTCCGCAGCCCGCGCCCGCGCACCTCTCGGACATAGTCGATCATGCGCTCGTTGGGCGCCAGCCGCGAGAGGATGCTCTCCCCGAGCTCGTGAAGCTCGACAGGCCGACCGAGCTGCTCCCTCAGCCGCTGGCCGAGCTCGGTGAGGAACCGCGCCTCGCTCATGCGCCCGGTCTCCAGCTCGAACAGCGGGTTGGCGCCGATCCGCTCGCCGACTGCGCCCAGCGCGAGTCCCAGCTGCGGCATCGAGGCGCCGGATGCCTCCAGGAACGACTCCAGCATGCCCGCGACCGGCGTCGTGAGCACGCCTCCGAAGTCGCACACGAGCGCCGTCACCGGATCCATCGCGCGCCCTAGAGTCCAACCAGGACGTAGGCGCCGGCGCCCTCGCGCCCGCGACTGTGGCAGCGCAGCGGGACGACGCGGATCGCGATGCCGTCCCCGTCGAGCGCCGCTCCGGGACCGGCCGCCTCACCGGCCGCGCGGCGCGGGAACTCGCTCTCGCCCTCGCCGACCCAGAGCTCCAGGTTGACCCTGGTCGGCACGCCCTCGCGGTCATAGGTGGTCGAGAGCCGAGGCTCGGCCACCGCCACCCAGCCCTCGGGGTCGAACAGCGTCGCGGCGACCATGTCCTCCTCGTGGGAGACCTGGCGCTCGCCGCGCAGCGCCAGCAGCAGGAACGCGTCGTCGGCGCCGAACCAACCGGAGACGACGCGCGCGGAGCGCATCTCGCCGGGTTCCACGCCCTCAAGCGCGCAGCGCGTTCCGACGCACTGGACCTCACGCCTGGACCCGCCCAGCTCCACCTCGCCGGACACCTGGCAGAGCTCCTGGAAGCCGGTCACGCGCTCCCCCGCGGACGCCTCCGGCGCCGAAGCGTCCTCTCCGGCGGGTTCGACGTGCAGGGCGAGGCCGGGACCCTCGAGCCGCCAGCCACGACCTTCCTGCTCCCAGCTGGCCAGAGCCCCTGACCAGCCCGCCCCGCCGCGCTCGCCGAGCACGATCGCCGCCGACGGGCCGCTTACCGCGGCCCCCCATAGGTCACCGCGCGCATCGCCGAAGACGACGGTGCGCAGTCGCCCCGCGGCGCTCACAGAACCGGAAGCGGCCGCGCGGGCGACCGGATGATCAGCGTTGCGACGGCGAGCATCTCTCGCAAAGGCTAGTGGCTGGCCCGCGCATGCGAGTGGTCGGGTCGGTCGTTGGGGTGCTCGCGGAGAGAGGCCGGGGACCGCGCGCGCCCAGCGCAAGCGCCTAGGGCAGGCCGAGAGCCGCGCGGGCACCCGCCAGCAGCTCCGCGTCGGGCTCCTGCCGCGGGTCGATCCCGACACCCGCGCGCGTACCGCGCTCCCAGTTGAACAGGCCCAGATCGAGCGCCTCCAGCGGGACCCCGAGCGCCTGTGCGAGCTCCACGGCGCGGCGCTCCAGCAGCAGCTTGTCGCCGATCCCCAGCACCCGCTTGCTGGCCAGCGTGACCGCGTCGTCTCCGCCGAGGCCGAGCGAGGGCGCCCGCAGCTCGTAGACCCCGAGCCGTCCCAGCGACGCCAGCAGCTCGAAGCGGGCCCCGCGGTGCAGGCCGGGCAGCGCCAGCCGCTCGAACGCGCGCTCGAAGCGGCGCTCGGGAGCCCACGACTCGTCGCCGGCGAAGGCCGCCGCCTGCGACCCGGCGCGCGCTGCCCAGGCGCGGTACGCGTCGATCGTGCGGCTCCCGCGGTCCGGGTCGTGAGCGGTTCGAGGCCCGAGCCCGACCCCGTCGAGCGCCGGCTCGGCCGAGCCTGCCCAGGGCTCGCGAACGCGCTCGATCTCGGCGAACGGACGCTCCTGTTCCAGCGGGCCCAGGTAGGCGATCAGGAACGCGAGCCACGTGCGCTCCTCCACATCCGCGCCGGCGTCGGCCACCTCCGCGTACAGGCCGGGAGGGTCGCTCGCAAGGCGCGCCAGCCGGGTCGCCGCGAACGTCAGCTCGGCAGCCAGCCGCTCCGCGTCGGCGACCGATCTCAGACCGGGCGCGAGCGGCGAGCGAAACCCGTCCTCCGCCGCACGCGACAGGCGCCGGACCCTCAGGCCGGGGGTGCGCGTCGTCGCGCCGCGGGCGCCGCCCGGCGACCGGCCCGCGACGGCGGCGCCCGCAGCAGTCGGACGGCCGGAGCGGGTCCCCTGCGCGGCCCTCGCCGGCTGACCGCTGGGAGACACCACGGGCCGCATCTCGACCTGCTGCTCTCGGGAGCAGATCGGGCAGTTCTGGATCAGGCGGCTGTGGCGGCAGAAGGTCGGCACCGGCGGCGCCAACTATAGGACGCGCCTTCGGGCCGTCCCCGGAGCGGGCGACGGCGCGCGCCAGCCCCCGGCGATCGCCTCTTCGCCCGCCCGTGCCTCCGCGCGCCGGTGCTCCCGGGCGCGCGCGATCACCTCACGGAAGCTGTGGAAGCGGAAGATCAGGACCAGCGCCGCGAACCCCATCGCGGAGCTGAGCACCGCGGTGGCGATCTGCTGCCCGACCGAGAAGGCCGGCGTGGCGATGTTGTTGGGGAAGATCGTCAGCAGCAGCGCCTGCTGGACGCCGGCGCCACCCGGCGTGAACGGGAACACGGACGCGACCACCTGCACCGCCAGCACGAGCAGGGCGTTGCGCACCGAGCCGCCGATGTGGAACGCGTCCAGCAGCGCCCAGTAGGACGCAAAGCGCGCGACCCAGCTGGCGAGCTGCCAGCTCGCCATCTCCCGGCGGTAGCGGCGCCGGTCGGAGAGGATCGTCAGGCCCAGGCGGATCCGTCCCCAGAACGCCCTCACGCGCGCCGACAGGACCGCGAACCCGACCACGAACGCCATGCCCATGACGGTGAGCAGGAACAGCGTGAAGCGCATGTTCGAGGCGAAGAAGCTGATGTCGAACGCCGGTAGCTTGGCGAAGTCGGGTGGCTTGGGGAAGACCCCCTGCGTGAAGGCGAAGGCCATCACCAGCAGGCCCATGAACCAGTCGAAGATCACGCCCGTGCTCAGCGCGGTGGCGATCGTCGGGTAGCTTGACTCGTCGATCGCGAGCCTCGTCAGGAACATCTGGGCGACGTTGCCGCCTCCGAGCGGGAAGACGTTGTTGACCGCGTAGCCGACCATGTACGCCCCCCAGATGTCCCGCCAGCGCACATGACCGGCCGGGTAGGCGGCGCGCACCGCCGCGAACAGGGCTCGGGAGCGCAGCAGCAGGTACAGCCCGTAGAGCGCGAGGCCGATCATCAGCGACAGCCAGTTGAGGCCCGCCAGCTGCGAGAAGAAGGTCCCGACCGACGAGAGCAGCCCGTTGACCGTGTCGAGGAACGAGGTTCCGTGGTGATGGTGGACCGCGAACAGCTGCTGGGCGCGCACCACCGTGAGGTGCTGGTAGACGGCTGAGCTCGGCTGGGGTCCGCTCGCGGCGGCGATCGGCAGGGCGGGCGACGGCGCCATGAGCAAACGGTCGCACACCGGGCGGCCATGCCGTCCCCGGCACGCCGATCCACCGCCGTCCCCGGCACGTCGATCGGCTCAGCCGCCGCCGCTCCGGGCAGGTGCGGGCTCGCGGGCCCGGCAGCGGGGGACGCGACGTCGACGAGTTAGGACCGGGGGGCCCAGATCCATCTGGGCCCCCCGGAGAGTCAGGGAAGTGGGGGCGCAGTTCCCTGACCGACAGGGGCGAGTTTCCCCGTCCCACACCTCGTGCAAGCTTTTTGCCCCGAACGGTCCGGTCCAGGCACGGGCACCCGTACCTGCCGACTTAACGTATCACCTCGGCCGACACGTGTGCCGGCACGCTCGCTCCTCAGCGGTCGCGCGTCGCCGGCCCCGTGAAGAACTCCTCCCCCGGCCACACCGTTCCGGCGGTCTCGGCCTCGTGAC
>JAJZWB010000103.1 GCA_021846845.1 Actinomycetes bacterium
GCACAACCAGCCCCCCCCACAATGCGCGCGATGGGGCGGCGAACGTCCCAGCCATCCCCGCCAGCCGGTTTCGTGGGGCGTTGCCCATCCACCAGCTGATCAACGCCCCACACCTACCGGCGAGCTGCTGGCGGTGGGATGTTCGCCATCCACCGGATGGCGAACATCCCACCATTCCCCACGCGGGCATACCCTGGGACGTTCGCCGATCCTCCGCAGGAGGCGGCGACGCCCGCGAGGCCGACCGCAGGCACGACGTTCGCCGATCCTCCGCAGGAGGTGGCGCCCGACGGCCGCGCGGCCGGCTCACGCGCCCGTGGGCCCCGCACCCGGAGACTGACCAGCCTGCTGCGGACCTCCACTCTCGGCGGGCTTCTCACGAGGGCGGGAGCGCTCCGTGCTCAGAGCTCCAGGGTGTCCCCCAGCACGCGCGCATCTCCGACGTACGGCCGCGGGTCGCGCCACATCACCCGCCTGCGGTCCTGCACCAGAGTCCGCCACAGATAGAGGACGATGCCGAGCACGAGCGCGCCGAGTCCCACGAAGAAGTCGTTCCACCCGCCGTAGCCGCTCTCCTGGAAGGAGGTCGACCCGACCACGAGCAGGACGGTGTTGATGACGGCGAACACCCCGGCCAGCACCAGCCATCCCCGTCCCAGGCGTATCGGCCGGTGATGATCTGGCATCACCCTGCGCAGCGCGATCACGCCCGCGAGCGCGAGTATCACGACGACGAAGTACGCCATGTTGCTGGCCGCCACGATCCCGATCACCGAGTTGAGCAGGATCACAACCAGCACGTTGACCACCATGTCCAGCGTCATCGCGTTCGCCGGCACGCTGTGGCGGTTCAGGCGCCCGAACACCCTGATCGTGTAACCGCGGTGCGAAGTCGCGTACAGCGCCCGCGATGCGTTCATGGTCGAGGCGTTCATCGTCAGCAGGCACGCGATCAGGATCAGTACGACCGCGATCGACGCCCCGGCCGAGCCCATCATCTTCGTCAGCTCGATCACGAAGAACGCGATCGGGTTCGCGGCGATCGTGCCGGAGTCGAGGACGCCGCCGAGCCCGAGCGGCACCAGGGTGAAGACCGCCAGCCCGATGATCGCGGTCGTCACCAGCGCGCGATGCGTGTCCTCGCCGGTGTTCTCGTACTCCGGGGCGAACGTCGCAGCCTGCTCGGTCGGATAGCAGGACCAGCCCATCAGGTACAGGTAAACGATCGCGAGCTTCACTCCACCCCAGCTCTGTCCGGCGGCCCCGATGTTCCACGTCAAGAACCGTGGATGGAAGTCACCGGTCAGGTAGGGCAGGAACGCGAACAGTGCCAGCACCAATACGAACAGCACGCCGGTGATGCGACCGAACTTGATCGTCGGCGACATCCCCGCGACGTTGATGACCCACACGCCGAGGATCATCGCCACCGCGAGCAGCTGCGCGAGCCCGATCGAGATTCCCAGCGGGCGCAGCGTCCAGGTCGCGGAGCTGAACCACTCCGCCTGGATCAGCTGCCCCGCGATCAGCCCGAAAGCCGACAGCGTCGACGTGTAGGCGATCCAGTAGCCGAAGCCGGTCAACGGCGCGATCAGGTTCTGCCATCTGCGCCATGCCTCCCGCGCGAAGGCCGACAGGCCGCCCGAGCTGTCGGCGAGCATGGTCGCCGGCTCCACGAAGATGCGCGTCTGGATGGCGCCGAAGACCGCGGACAGCGCCCACAGGGCCAGCGCACCGAGGGCGCCGAGCGCTCCGATCGAGTAGCCGACGGTTGAGAGCATGAACCCGAATGCCGACAGGCAGACGATGGACCCGTCGTACCAGCGCATCGTCTTGCGCAGTCCACCGGCGGCATGTGGCGCAGAGACCTCGCCGGGCGGCTCCACCTGCTTGGTCACAGCCATGTTGTTCCCTCCCATCGTTGGAGGGTGCAGATGCTCATCGCTTCTCTCTCCTCTCAGGTTGCCCGCCCGAGCCGAGCTCCGCCACGGGTTCCAGCCGTGGCGGAGTCTCGACTCGGACGCGCTCGATCAGCTCCGACAGGGCCGCCACCACGGTCTCGAACAGCGCTTCCCCGCTCTGCGCCGACGCCGTGCTCGGGGCTCCGGTGACTCCCTCGATACTGGTCTGCGCCACCGTGTAGCTGAGCGCCAGCCCCTCCGTCCGGTCGGGATCGTCCCGGATCTCGCTCACCCGGACGAGCTCGGGGCGGAGATGGAGCATCAGCGACGTCTCCGCGGCGTTGGCGTGCCAGTCCGCGGCATCGTGCGCCACCGCGGCCGCGATCTCATCGGTGAGCGCGAACCAGTGCGCGACACCCACGCGAAGCCCCCCGCGCCACCGCAGCTCGTCTGCGGCAACCTTCAGCGGCGCGGGGTTTCCCGCGTGACCGTTGACGATCAGCAGCTTCTCGAAGCCGCTGGCCCGTACCCAGCTCGCCATCTCCAGGATCACCTCGACCAACATCCTGGGTGGCAGGGACAGCGTCCCGGGCCACGTCGTGGTGTGCGCGTGCGACGAGCTCACGCGCACGGTCGGCAGCAGCGGCACGCCGGTCCGCGACGACGCCGCCCGGCAGAATGCCTCCACCAGGAGGCTGTCGGTCCCGCAGGGCAGGTGCCTTCCATGCTGCTCGGTCGCACCGACGGGCAGCACGCACAGCGTCTCCCCCTGCTCGAGCCGAGCGGCCAGCTCCGGCCACGCGAGCTCTTCGATCAGGCACGGGCCTGGCATCTCACAGCTCCGATCGCCTCACTCCTCTCCGGCTCTCGGCCGTCTCAGAAGAACGTGAGGTAGCGCTTGAGCTCCCAGCTGGAGACCTCGTTGTGGTAGGACCACCACTCAGCCTCCTTGAGCTCAGAGTAGGACCGTCGCAGCTCGCTGCCGAGCACCCGGTCCATGAAGTCGCGGTCCGCGTCGAACGCGGCCACGGCCTCCTGCAGCGTCCGGGGAAGCTCTGCGACGCCGCGTGCCCGAAGCTCGTCGTCCGACAGCAGGTACATGTCATGATCGATCGGGTCACCCGGATCCAGCTTCTGCTCGATCCCGTCCAGGCCGGCGTGCAGGAACGCCGCGGCGACCAGGTATGGGTTGCAGCACGCGTCGACCGCGCGACACTCGACCCTCGGCGCCTTCGATGGGATCCGGATCATGTGAGTGCGGTTGTTGCGACCGTATGTCATGAACACCGGCGCCCACGTGAACCCGGTCATGGAGCCGCTCTTGACCAGGCGCTTGTAGGAGTTGACGGTGGGGCAGGCGAGCGCGGTCAGGGCCGGGGCGTGCGAGAGCAGCCCGGCGATGAAGTGGTAGGCGATCTCGGAGAGCCCGCAGCCACGCCGATCGGACTCGCTCGCGAAGAGGTTCTCTCCCGATCCGATGTCGGCGAGGCTCATGTTGAAGTGCCCGCCGGTCCCGGTCCGGTTCGAGTACGGCTTCGGCATCACGGTCACGTCGCAGCCGTGCCTGCGGGCGATCTCCTTCATCATCATCCTCCACATGACCTGGCGATCCGCCGAGGTCATCGCGTCGGAGTAGGCGAAGTCGAGCTCGAACTGGGAGTTTGAGTCCTCGTGGTCGAAGGAGTGCACATCCCAGCCCAGCCGGTTCATGCACGTCACGATCTCGTCCAGCACCGGATAGGCCCCGAGCAGGTCGACGATGTCGTAGGCGGCCTTCTCCATCACGTCCAGGTCGTTGGCCGGCACGATCCCCGCGTCCGCCGCGGCCCGCACCAGGTAGAACTCGATCTCGATGCCGAGGTTCATGGTGAAGCCGAGGCCGGCCGCGCGGTCAAGCGCGGCACGCAGGATCCCGCGGCTGCACATCGGGTACGGCTCGCCCCCGTAGTACAGGTACCCGGGGGCCCAGGCGAGCTCCGGCCGGTGCGGCAGCTGGACGACCGCGTCCAGCTCCGGACGGACTGAGAGCTCGTCGTCCGCCGGGGTCTGTCCCAGGCCGTCGAGCGCCGCACCGGTGAACAGCTCGGAGCCGCGCATCGCGTCGGAGAAGTGCTCAAGCGGTACGCACTTCGCCTTGCCGACGCCGTGGACGTCGGTGTAGGAGGCCAGGACGTAGCGGACCCCCTGCGCACGCAGGGCGTCACGGCGCTCGATGTAGGCGGGATCGTCCTCCCGCAGCACGGGTGGTGCAAAGATCACGGCGCTCACGCGGAAACCTTTCTGCTTGGGTTCGATGCCGAGCCGGCCGGGAACCGGCTCCTGAGAGCGACCGTTGCAACGATCGATACGTAGTAAACCCGCCGCCGGATCGCCTGACAATCCGCGATCAGAGGAACTTCAGGCGGGTGTCTGCGACGCTCTGCGGATCGCGCACCGCGAAGCGCGGTGACCCCGGAGCCGGCCCGTGCGTCGCCCGCCGGCATCGGCAAGCCGCGGCGGGCTTCGGCCCGCGCATCGGCCGGCGGCAACCGAGCGCCTCTACCTCAGCGTCAGCAGCCGGTCGGCCAGCAGGGCCAGCTGGAGCGACAGGCGTCCGCTCTGAGCCCGCGTGTCGAGCCCCGAGAGCGCCGCGACGCGGGCGAGCCTGTAGCGGAGCGTCGAGTGGTGCACATGGGCGGCACGGGCGGTGGCATGAAGGTTCCAGCCGTTCTCAACGCACAGTTCGAGCGTCCGCCGCAGCTCGCTGCCGCGGCGCGCGTCGTATTCGTCGATCGGACCGAGCAGGCCACGGACGAACGACGCGAACCGGTCGGGATCCGCGACGCTCAGCAGCAGCTGCTCGATGCCGTCGCCGTCGATGCGGACGAGGCCGGCACGCCCGAGGCAGGCGAGCGCGGCGACGGCCCTCTCGGCCCCGAGGAACGAGCTGCGGTAGCTCTCGCTCTCGGTCGAGCCACCCACCCCGACGCGAGTCGGACCCTCGCCGGCGAGCAGTTCGTGGAGCTCATGCACCCAGGGGCCACCGGCCGGCCCCACCGCCACGAGGCCCTCGGCGCGCTCGACGAGCAGCAGCCCATCCCGACCGCCCGCCCACCTGGCCGCGAGCGGGAACAGCTCAGAGCCGCTGCGTCCGTCAACCGTGGCCACGGCGACCTGCGAGGGCCGCGCTAGATCGTGGCCGAGCGCCTGACCGCGGCGAAGCAGCACCTCCGAGAGCCTGTCGCTGCTGACGAGCGCGTCGAACATGTCTCCGCGCACCCGGGCCTCGACCTCCTCGGCCGCGAGCTCTCGCAGGAGGGTGACGGCGACACCCACCGCGGCGACCGCCACGGCCTCCTCCTCAAGCGCTCGCTCGGCCCCGGCCTGGACGAACCAGCCGAGATGCTGTCCCTCGGCCACGATCGGCGTCGCCCGGATCTGCGCGGAGTCGAGCCTCAGCTCCTGCGCGGGCGAGGATCCCAGCTCGTCGATGCTCCCCGCCAGCTCTCCGCACGCCGCGAGCAGCGAGCCGTCGCGGCCGTAGACCCCGATGGCGCCCCCGCGCAGCTCCGACATGACCCTCACGATGCGTTCGAGCCCGTCGCCCGCAAGCGCGGCTCTCGCAAGATCGGTGGTCAGCGTGACCAGGCGCCGGAGCCGTCCCTCCCGAAGCGTGTGGGCCTGCAGCTCGGAACGCGCTCGCACGGACTCGGCCTCCCGCTCGCGGAGCGCGCGAGCGGTGTCCAGCGCACAGGTCGCGTAGCCGGCGAACGCCCCGAGCACGGCACGGTCGCGCTGCCGTCCGTGCTCGGCGGCGAGCAGCATCCCCGACGCGCCGTCAGGGAGTCCCAGGCGAACTGCGACCGGCCCCTGCGCGGCCGACTCGACCGGCACCCGCGCATGGATACGCGCCAGCTCGAGCAGGCGTCTACGCTCCCTGCGCGGCAGCGCGGCCGGCGCCAGCAGGACGACGCGTCCGGCGCCCTCGATCCGAACGAGCACCGCATGCTCGGCACCCACCAGGCGGCGGAACTCCTCGCAGACGCAATCGGCCACGCGCTCCGGCTCGTGGACGCTGAGCAACGTCAGGGCGCTCTCGTGAAGCGCGGTGAGCGCCGTGTCGCGATCAGCCCTCCCGCCGGGCGAGTCGCCGGACCGCTCCAGCGCCTCCAGCCCGGCGGCGGCCGCGCTCCCGAGGGCGCTGAGCAGCGCGCGCTCGGGGTGGCCGAGCGTCGCGGGCGAGCCGACGATCACCGCGCCGGCGGACTCGGCGGATCGCGCCAGCAGGATCGTCGCCGGGGAGTCGCCCGGAAGCGGAGCCGCGGTCTCGGCGACAAGCTCCCGGCCCCAGGCATCGAGCAGCTCTGCCTGGTCGCCGCCCATCCGGCTCTCCGGGAAGCGCAGCTCCGGCCGGCCCGCGATCGACAGCGAACGGACCTGACGGCGCCCGCCGTCGAGCGTCCACAGCTGGAGCGTTCCCGGCGCCTCACCCGGGAGGACCACCGCCGTCCCGGTGCCTCCGGCGAGCTCGTGGGCGTGCAGCAGCGAGCAGCAGATCCGCTCACGCGTGTCCGCCGTGGCGACGGCGTTGGCGAGCTCCGCCAGCCTCTGCGAGCGGACGCGCAGGGCGCGTTCGCGACGCAGGCGCACGCCACGCTCGAGCGCGGTGGCGGTCTGGTGCGCGAGGCTCTGCGCGACGCTCCGCTCGGGCGCGGAGAACGTCCGCGCGCGCCATAGGAGGAGCGTCCCGATCGGTCCGCTGCCCCCATCCAGCGGAGCGATCAGCAGCTGCTCATCGCCGTCTTCGATGACCGTGATCCTGCCGTCGGCCATCGCCCTGCGGATCGCGGCGCGCTGGCGTTGCTCGCTCCCGGCCAGCGCGCGTCGGCTCATGTGCAGCGTCGCGAGATGATCGTCGCCCCGCTCGGGGCAGATCCGGATTCCAGCACGGGAGCAGGCCAGCAACGACTCGGCCTGGCCCAGGATGCGATCGCAGAGCTCGTCCAGCGACGCCCCGGCTGCGAGCGCCTCGCTGATCTCGGCCTGCGAATTGAGCACCGCCTGATAGCCGCGCGTCTCGTGCCGCAGCGAGGCGGTCCCGAGCGCGACCGCGACGTGGGCCGCCAGCACGCGCAGCAGGTCGCGCTCGTGCTCCGAGAACGTCCGCCGCTCGAACCGGCTCAGCTGCAGGACGCCCACGATCGAGTCGCCCAGCTCCAGCGGCACGGCCACCAGCGCCTCGGCCTCGATCGGCAGCCCGGGGATCGGCTTGAAGCTGGGGTGCGCCGCCACGTCATCCACGTGCAGCGGCTGCCCGCTCTCGGCGACCACGCCGAGAATGCCCTCGCCGAGCCGCCCTCGCCAGCTGCGGATCGCCTCGGCGAACGGGTCGCGCACCACGATCGGGCAGAGGGAGCCCCCCTCCTCGACCGTCACGATCAGCAGCGAGTCGCAGTCGATGACTCGCTCGATCGAGTCGCACAGCCTGCCCATCGCCTCCGGCCCGCCACCGGCGGCCGAGAGCTGCGACACGCTCCGGGCGATCGTGTCCAGCTCCGCCGCAAGGTGCTCGGTCTGCGCGTTCGCGGCCAGAAGCGTGTCCAGCAGCTCACGATGACGAAGTGCCGCACTCGCCTGGTCGGCGATCATCCTCGCGAGGACGCCGATGCACTCGATCCCCCGCGCGTAGACCTCGCGGGCCATCACGCGCACCGAGCCGGCCGCGCGCACATAGGCCTCCCCGTCGATCCCGTGCTCGACGGCCGTCCTGCGGTAGCGCTCGAGGTCCTCCTGGCGCTCGAAGAACACCTGCCCGGAGAGGAAGTATCCGAACAGCTCCCCGCGCGTTGAGATGATCGGCACGGTGCAGTCCCACAGGTCGTTCCAGCAGTGGAAGATCGTCGGCCTGTGCGTGAGCGCCGACAGGCGCATCCCGCCGCGATCGCAGTTGAGGCACTTCGCGCCTGCCCTCGAGGGCCGGCTCAGGTCCTCGCAGAACGCGACGCGGTGCGTGATCTCGTTGACGTTGTGGCCCTCGTGGTCGAGGATCACGGTCGGGATGTCGAACGCCACCGCGAACGCGTCCTGGATCGCCTGCAGGTTCTGGGAGCCGATCAGCTCGACCAGCGTGCGCGAGGGCATGCGCGTGGTGCCGATCGACGGGACCCGGCATTCGTCCGCGTCGATCCGGCGGCCGTCGCCGTCAAGCGAGATGAAGACCGGTGCCGAGGACATCGGCCCGGCGACCATCGCCGACGATGCTGCGGCGGTCACGCCGTCCGCGGTCGCGGACGCAGGCCGGACGTCAGCCGCAGCCATCGCGCCAGCAGCTTCTCCGCGAGGAGATGCATCTGCGGTGTTCGACGATCAAGCTCGGTCAGCGGCATCCTACCCTTGATCTCCTTGACCCGGCGCAGGGTCGCCCGGTATCCGGGCACCCGCGTCCAGTCGCGTGCGGTCGCGGGGCTCATCTCGAGATGGAACTGCACCCCGTACGCGGCGGCGCCCCATCGAAAGGCCTGGTTTGGGTACCGGCCGGCAGAGGTCGCGAGCAACACGGCCCCGCTGGGAAGCTCGAACGTGTCCCGATGCCACTCGATCGCCTCGATCGAGTGCGGCAGGCCCCCGAACACCGGGTCGCGGGCCCCTGCGGGCGTGATCAGGACCGGACGCACGCCGACCTCCGGAAGCCGGCCCCGGTAGATCCGCGCGCCCAGGCTCGCGGCCAGCAGCTGCGCGCCGAGGCACACGCCCCAGAACGGGGTGCCGGAGCCCACGGCATCGGAGATCAGGCGCTTCTCCGCGCCCAGCCAGGAGAGCGCGTCATCCTCATCGGCGCCCATCGGTCCCCCCAACCCGATGATCGCGTCGTACGCGCGCCAGTCGGGCAGCGGATCCCCGGCGTGCGCGCGCACCACCCGCCAGCTCGCACGCGCAGCCAGGAGGGCCCTCTCGTAGGCGCCCAGCTCGCCCGGCGACGCATGGTCCAGCACCAGCACCCTGAGCCGGAAGGCGTCACGATCCACGATCGAACCAAAGCTCACCGTCTGAGTGGTAGTCAATCCGCAGATGGCGGAAATCCGGACCCCTTCGTTGCTCATCGGGGCATCGCGCCGGAGAGCCGATCCCGGCTGGATGCCGAAGCGGCACGACGGGCGAGGGTTGTGGTGGCGCACGGCGCCGGACGAGCCGATCCCGGCTGGAGGGCCCTCGTCAGGGGACGGCGCCGGCACCCCGCGGGGCCGTCGACCTTCTCGCTCAGAGCGCGGCGTCCGAGGATCGGACTGAGATCCCGGGCTCGTCGACGGCCACCGCGCGGAGCTCGCTCGTGCCGGCGCTCTCGGCCATCGCCTGCGTTCGCCCCTGCCGGGCGCACGCCGGCACGACGCGACCGCTCAACGGGACCTGTGACCCCAGATCAGGGAGGCGCCGGATACGGCGATGCCGATCAGCGCGTTTCCGATGACCCAGACGAGCGCGAACGCCCCGACCGCCAGCAGCAGCGCGGGCCCGACCGGCCCGGCCGCGATGGCGACCACGAGCAGCACTGGCAACAGAAGCGTTGCGAGGACCACAAACCTCATCGTGATCACCCTCCTTGTGTGCGAAGGTGCCTGACGCTCCTGACGCTAGCGGCACGGGCCGCCGCCGTCATCGGGGATCGCCGGCGGCGTCGGCGGATCAACTACTTAGCCCCAGTCGGGAGGAGCGCCACACACCACGGGCGGCTGCCCTCGACGCACGCGGCGACGACGCTGCGGCGCAGCAGCCGCCGCGCCTGCGCAGAGCCGGGCCCGCTCTAGTGCACGATCAGAACGTCGCAGGGCGCATGTCTGGAGACCGCCCGGCTCACGCTCCCCCGCATCAGCCGATCAAGCAGGCCGGGCTCACGCGTGCCGACGACAAGCAGGTCGGCCGCGCGCTCGGACGCGACGTCGACAAGTGCCTCGGCCGGCTCCCCGACCGCGGTCACGTAGTCGGCCTCGAGCCCCCTCGCGGTCAGGACGTCCTGCGCGTGAGCGAGCTCCTCCCTATGCCTGGCCGGCGGATCCGCCGGATCTATCCCACCGCCGCCGCGCGGTCCGGGCATCAGCACCGGCGCCACGCTCACCACCACAAGCCTGCTCCCGAACTTCTCCGCCAGCTGCGCCGCCCGATCGAGGGCGCGCACGGCGGGCTCCGACTCGTCGTATCCAACTACCAAGGTCCCGAACATGAGCCGATCGTTGCATGTTCCGCGGACGCTGGCAATGGTCGATTCGCACAGAATGCTGGCCGGTTAATGTGTCCGCCGGTGCCGGCACCGGCGCGAGGCTCCGGTCAACCGGGCGAGGGCACCCGCGCCCGCGGGCCGTGCGGCGACCGGGCCCGCCCACGGAACCGAGACCGCGGGCGGGAGGCGGCGCGAGCGGAAGGCCGCGCGAGCGCGGCCCGCGTAAGCTGCGGCGGAGCATGCGCGACCTGAAAGCCGGCGTCGGCAGGCGCCGCGGGACCGGCGGGTCCAAGACCCCCTCGGGCGGGCCGACGGGCCCCGCCTCGCTCCGTCCCTCCGAAACACGAAGGCTCACGAAAGCATGAAAAGCTCAATGATCGACGTCCGAACAGCGGACGGCATCGCAGACTGCTACCTGACGCGCCCCGACGACGAGCCGCATCCCGGTGTCCTGCTCATGATCGACGCGATCGGGCTGCGGCCGCGGATCGAGGAGATGGCCGACCGGATCGCGGCCGCCGGCTACGTCGTTCTCGCGCCCAACGTCTTCTACCGCGGCGGCAGGGCCCCCCTCTGGGAGACGCCGAACCTCGCCGACCAGGAGGCCCGGAACACGTTCATGCAGTCGGTCGGGCCGATGATGGCCGCGCTCACACCCGAGCGGATCGCCGCGGATGGCGGCGCCTATCTCCAGGAGCTGTCCGAGCATGCCGAGGGTCGGGTCGCGATCACCGGGTACTGCTTCGGCGGCCGCCTCGGATGGACGATCGCCGCCGCACACCCGGACCGGGTAGCCGCGCTCGGCGGCTTCCACACCGGCCGGATGGTCACCGACGAGCCCGACAGCCCCCACCGGCTCGCCCCCAGTGTGCGGGCCGAGGTCTACTGGGGCCATGCCGACCAGGACCAGAGCATGACGCCGCAGAACGTCGCGACGCTTGACCGCGCGATGGACGAGGCCGGCGTGCGCCACACCACCGAGGTCTACGAGGGCGCCATGCACGGCTACACGATGTCCGACATGGGCGCGTACAACGAGGCGGCCTGCGAGCGGCACTTCGAGGCGCTGCTCTCGCTGCTGAGCCGCACGTTGCCCTCCTGACAGGATGCCGAGGATGAGACTGCCAAGACTGCGACTCCCGCTCCTGGCCGCGATCGCCGCACTCCTGGCCGCCGGCTGCGGGTCCGGCGCGTCGGCCAGCGCCACCACGGGATCGGCCGCAACCGCCTCGAAGGCGGCCAGCGCGGGCGCGACCGTGATGGCGCGGCGTCGCGCTCGGCGGCGCAGGCACCCTGCGCCCAACCCGGGCACGCTGCCCCAGACACGGCAGCTGCCGTCAGCCGGCACGCCCACGTTCAGAGCCGAGATGGCCGACCTCTGGGCGGCGGTTCGCACCGACACGTTGCGGCCCGGGCTGCCGGCCTTCTTCCCGGAGGCGGCCTACCTTCAGGTGAAGTCGATCTCCAATCCGGCGGCCGACTACATGACGCGGCTGATCGGCGCCTACCGGGTCGACATCAGCGCCGCTCACGCCCTGCTGGGTGGCGGCGCACGAACCGCCCGGCTGATCGGCGTACGCGTGCCGATGAGCTACTCCCACTGGGTCTCCCCCGGAGCTTGCTACAACCGGATCGGCTACTACGAGGTGCCCAACGCGCGGATGGTGTACCGAGCCAACGGCCAGGTCCGCTCGTTCGGGATCGCCTCGATGATCTCCTGGCGGGGCGTCTGGTACGTGGTCCATCTCGGCGCCGTGCTGCAGAGCTCGCAGGTGGGCGTCGTCGACGATCCCAGCGTCGGCCCGGGCGTGTCCGCTTTCTCCTCCACCTGCTGACAGGGCGCCGTCGCGACCCCGGGGCGTCGCCGGTCGGCGCCCCGGCGCGCGCGCCTCGCGAGCCCGGCGCGTCGCCGGTCGGCACCCTGGGGCGGGTGAGCGCCTGCGCCACTACCATCCGGGTCGAGGCGCCGGTTCGTCCTCCCCGCGATCATCGTCGTGGCCGCGGCCGGGGTGCTCGCCCTGCTGACCTTCGGCGTTTCGAGCCAGAGCAACAACTCCTCGCTCGACGCGCAGGTTGCGCGCGGGAGCTACCCGCCCGACCCCAGCGCGCACCTGGCGCTGCCGGTGCTCGGCGGCCACGGGACCGAGAGCCTGGCCGCCTACCGAGGCAAGGTCGTCGTGGTCAACGTGTTCGCGTCCTGGTGCCAGCCGTGCCAGGCCGAGGCGCCGCTGCTGTCCGCGGAGCAGCGCACGCTGGCCAGGCACGACGCGACCCTGGTCGGGATCACCTACCTGGACAGCCCGATCTCATCCGAGCAGTTCGCGCGTCAGTACCACATCGACTACCCGGTGCTGCGCGATGTGACCGGCAGCTTCGCACGCAGCCTCGGCGTCGACGGGGTGCCCGAGACGTTCGTGATCAACCGTCAGGGGCGGATCCAGGCGCTGCGACGCTACCCGGTCACGGCGTCATGGCTGAAGGCGACGCTCACCCCGATACTGGACCAGAGATCGTGACCCGCCAGCGCCGATCGACGCTCCAAAGGGTGATCCGCGCCGCCGCCGCCATGGCGTCGGCGATCCTCCTGCTGGTCCCGTTGCTGGCCGCGCCGAGCGCGCAGGCGGCGCCTCACGCGTCGTTCTCCCAGATCGAGGGCGACATGATGTGCGTCGTCTGCCACGAGCCACTGGTCGAGGCCAACTCGCCGGAGGCCGTCGACGAGCGCAACTACATCCGAGCGCTGATCGCCAAGGGGGAGGACAAGCGGCAGATCGAGAGCGCGATGGTCGCCGCCTACGGACCGGCGGTGCTCGCCCTGCCGCCAGCGCACGGCTTCAACCTGCTCGTCTACGTGGTTCCGCCGCTGCTGGTCGTGGTGGGGATCACGGTCGTGCTGGTCACGCTGCCCCGGTGGCGAGGGCGACGGCGGGCCGCGGCGGCGCAGCCGATCGCCGCCGGCGCCGCGCTTGACCCCGCCGATGCCAGGCGGCTGGACGAGGACCTGAGCCGCTTCGCCTAGCCCGCCCGGCGGCCTCGATGATGCCCCCCGCGCCCACGCGCGGCCGTCGAGCCGCGGACCCAACACCGAGTCTGGCGCGCCGACCTCACATCGAGTCTGGCGCGCCCACCCCGAGCAGGCGGAGCGCCGTCGCGATCGTCCGGCGGGCCGCCTCCGAGAGCGCGATCCTGAA
>JAJZWB010000104.1 GCA_021846845.1 Actinomycetes bacterium
CGATCTCCATCTGGCAGAGGCCGAGCGCGGCGGCGCGGCCGGCTCCGGGCCGCGGGGCACCGGTGCCGCGGCGGCGCCCGCGACGGAGCCCGGCGACCCGCATGGCCCGGCCCGGAGCCCCGGCGCCGGCGCCGGCGATCCGCAGGATGCGGTCGCGCCCCTCGGCGCGGGGGCCCCGGGCGCAGCGGTCGATGGGCACGGAGAGGGCGACACGCATGCTGCGGGCGGGCCGGGACCCGAGGCTCACGGCTCGGGCCCTGCCGACGCGGCCGATGCTCCCTAGGGCGAGATCGGGCCGCCGGTAGCCTTCGTCACGATGGCGGAGATCGGCGCGACACTGCGGGAGGCGCGCATGCGCGCCCGGATCGACATCAACGAGGTCGAGCTGCGGACGAAGATCCGCGCCAAGTACCTGCGCGCGATGGAGAACGAGGAGTGGGATCTGCTGCCCGGGGACGTGTACGTCAAGAGCTTCCTGCGCACGTACGCCGACTTCCTGGGACTCGACAGCCGCCAGCTGCTTGACGACTACCGCCGACGCTACGAGCATCCTTCCGACCACGACCAGCGGCCGTTGACCCCGCTCAGCCGAGATCGGGATCGCCGGGGCGCGCGGCAGGGCGCAGGACGGCCGTCGGTGCCCCCGTGGGCGATGGTCCTGGTGGCGGTCGTCGCGATCTTCGCCGTGCTTGAGGTGATCGGCCTGGGAGGTGGCTCGCAAACGACGTCGACCACCGTCATCTCCAGCTCCAGCCTCTCGGCGACCGGCGGGCAGCGCCACCGCCGGCGTTCGCATCGCACCTCGTCGCCGGCGGGCACGACCGGCGCGGCCCATCGAGCCGCGAGCGTCAGGCTGCAGCTGGTTCCCACCGGCGCGGTCTACGTGTGCCTCCTGGACGGCAGCGGCAGGCGGCTGATCCCCGGCGTGATCTACGGCAGCGGCCAGGCGATCCCGATCGAGCGCGCGCAGAAGCTCCTGCTGACGCTCGGCAATGCGTCGGTGACGATGAAGGTCGACGGCGCGCCGATCGCGGTCCCGTCTACGGGGCGTCCCGTCGGCTTCCAGATCACGCCCGGCTCCACCGTGCAGCTGCCGGCGTCGAAGCAGCCGCAGTGCCCGTGAGCCGGGGCGCGGATCCGGGCGGCCGTGGGGGAGCCGGAGCGACGCGGGCATCCGCGGCCGCTCCGCGCGCCGGGATCCTCGTCACCGGCACCGAGGTTCTGACCGGGATCATCTCCGACCGCAACGGGCCGTGGCTGTCCGAGCGCCTCCACGATCTCGGCGTCGACACGGCGACGATCCAGATCGTCGGCGACCGGCCAGCCGACCTGCGGGCGGCGCTGCATGCGATGCGAGAGGCCGGCATGGCGCTGATCGTCACGAGCGGTGGCCTCGGGCCGACCGCGGATGACCTCACGGCGGAGGTCGTCGGCCAGTTCTGCGGTCGTCAGATGGTCCTGGACGCGGCGCTGGAGGCCCGGATCGGCGAGATCCTGGAGCGGCTCACGGCGCGCTGGCCCAACCTGGATCCGGACGCGGTCCGGGAGTCGAACCGCAAGCAGGCGCTGATCCCGGAGGGCGCGACCATCCTTGACCCGGTCGGCACCGCCCCCGGGCTGGTCGTCCCGCAGGCCCACGGCGACGGGCCCACCGTGGTCGTCCTGCCCGGCCCGCCACGCGAACTGCAGGCGATGTGGGAGGCGGCGCGGGCGACGGAGGCGTTCTCGGCCGCGATCGCGGGCGCGACCTCATACGAGCGTGAGATCGTGCGGCTGTTCGGGATCCCGGAGTCCGAGATCGCGAGCACGCTGCGGGTCGCCGAGCAGGAGGGCCTGGACCTGGATCCGCTGGAGATCACCACCTGTCTGCGGCGCGGCGAGATCGAGGTCGCGACGCGCTTTTTTCCGGCTGACCGCCAGGCCTACGACGCGCTCCTGGACCTGATCCGCCGCCGCCATCCCGAGACGCTGTTCTCGCAGGACGGATCGACGATCGACGACCTGCTCGCCGGCCTGCTGCGCGGTCACACGCTTGCGGTGGCCGAGTCGTGCACCGCCGGCGGACTCGCGAGCCGCCTGACGGACCCGCCCGGGGCATCGGAGTACCTGCTCGGTGGCGCGGTGGTCTACTCAAACGACGCCAAGGCCGACCTTGCCGGTGTCGACCCGGCGCTGATCGAGCGTCACGGCGCCGTCTCGACCGAGGTCGCGCAGGCACTGGCTCATGGGATCGCCGAGCGCTTCGGAGCTGAGCTCGGGATCGGGATCACCGGGATCGCCGGTCCCGGCGGTGGCACGGCGGAGAAGCCGGTCGGGCTGGTCTGCCTCTCGGTCTGGATGCGGGGCGAGCCGCCGCGAACGCTCACCAGGCGCACCCGCCTCCCCGGTGGGCGCGCCGACGTGCGCGACCGGTCGGTCACGGTCGCGATGCACATGCTGCGCCGGGTGCTGCTCGGCGAGTCCGACGCGGCGGCGTGAGCAGCCCGGCCGATCGGGAGCCGGAGGGCGATCGGGAGCCGGAGGGCGATCGGGAGCCGGAGGGCGATCGGGAGCCGGAGGGCGATCGGGAGCCGGAGGGCGATCGGGAGCCGGGGCGCGATCGGGAGCCGGAGGACGCTCAGAAGCCGGAGGGCGATCGAGCACGCCTGTTCGTCGCGCTGGAGCTGCCGCCGGGCATCCGCGCGCTGCTGTCCGGCTGGACCGGCGCCGGGCCGGGGGGCCTGGAAGGTCTGAGGCCGGTGGCGCCCGATTCCCTGCATGCGACGCTGTGCTTCATCGGCGAGCGGTCGTTGACCGACGTGGAGCGGATCGTTCGTGCCTGCCGGGTCGTCGAGACCTCGCCGGCGGTGGAGCTTCAGCTGGACGCGGTGCTGTGGCTCCCCAGCCGGCGCCCGCGGGTCCTGGCGGTGGGGCTGGCGGAGTGCTCCGGGACCCTGGCCGCCCTCCGGGCCGCGCTCGTCGAGCGCCTCGCGGAGGCCGGGCTCGTCCGCCCCGACCGCCGGGCGTTCCTCGCCCACGTCACGGTCGCGCGCGTGCGCTCCCGTGGCCCCGAGCTCCGAGCCGCGATCCGGGCGCCCGATCCGGTGCGGTTCACGGCCGACTCGGTGACGCTGTTCAGGTCCCTGCCCGGCTCGGCGCCGGGACGCTACGAGGCGCTCGCGACGGTGCGGCTCTCCGGCTGCGCGGGGTCGACGCCGACGGTCGCTCCGCAGCGGCGCGGGGTCGACGCCGACGGTCGCTCCGCAGCGGCGCGGGGTCGCGCCGAACGACCGGTTAGAGGTCCCGTCCGCGACCGTGTTCAGGATTGACACGCCGTCGTCGCCGTATTGGCACGTCCGTGTCTTGTTCGGTCTCAGGGCCCCGCTCTAGCGTTGGCTTCCGTCCGGTGCGCGCCGTAGCGTCATCCCTGAACGCGCGAGAAACAAGGAGCCCAGCGAGCATGAGCCAGAATCAGAGAGCCGCCGCCCTCGGCGCGGCCGACATCAAGGCGGACGGCAAGCGGCAGGCCGCCCTCCAGGGCGCCCTGACCCAGATCGAGCGTCAGTTCGGCAAGGGGACCGTGATGCGGATGGGCGACCCGTCCGCGCGCCAGAACGTGGACGCGATCCCCACCGGCGCCCTGTCGCTGGACATCGCGCTCGGGATCGGCGGAGTGCCCCGAGGCCGGATCGTCGAGATCTTCGGCCCCGAGTCGTCGGGCAAGACGACGCTCGTGTACCACATCATCGCCGAGGCCCAGAAGCGCGGCGGGGTGTGCGCGTTCGTCGACGCCGAGCACGCGATGGACCCGCAGTACGCGCAGCAGATCGGAGTCGACGTCGACGAGCTCCTGGTCTCCCAGCCCGACTATGGCGAGCAGGCGCTGGAGATCGTCGACATGCTCGTCCGCTCCGGAGCGGTCGACGTCGTCGCGGTCGACTCGGTCGCCGCGCTGACGCCGCGGATCGAGCTCGAGGGGCAGATGGGCGACCAGACGGTGGGCGCGCAGGCGCGGATGATGTCGCAGGCGATGCGCAAGCTGGCCGGGAACCTGAACCGCACGCGGACGCTGTGCCTGTTCACCAACCAGCTGCGCGAGAAGGTCGGGGTCATGTTCGGCTCGCCCGAGACGCAGCCCGGTGGCCGGGCGCTGAAGTTCTACGCCTCGCAGAGGCTCGACATCCGCAGGATCGAGACGCTCAAGGACGGAAGCGAGGCGGTCGGCACGCGCGTCAAGGTCAAGGTCGTCAAGAACAAGGTCGCGGCGCCATTCAAGGCGGCCGAGTTCGACATCGAGTTCGGCAGGGGGATCTCATCCTCCGGCTGCCTGCTCGACTACGGGATCGAGCACAACATCGTCACCAAGTCGGGCTCGTTCTTCTCCTACGGCGACGAGCGGCTCGGACAGGGACGCGGCAACGCCAAGGCATTCCTGGATGAGCACCCCGAGACCGCGGCCGAGATCGAGGCCAAGGTCTACGCGGCGCTCGGCATCGGCCGAGACCAGGTGCGAGCGATCGAGCGCGTCGAGGATCCCGAGCACGACGGGGCATCGCTGGCGGCGGTGGCACCGGCGGCGTAGGCGGCCGACCCCTGACCTGTGTGAGGACGACGGCGGCGTGGAGCGCTCGCCGCCCGTGACGGCCGAAGCCAGGACGGGCCCGTCGGATCGCGGTGGCCCGTCGGATCGCGGTGGCCCGTCCGATCAGGCCGAGCAGGTTCAGCGCGCGCTCGCGCTCGCCTGCGCGCAGATCAACCGGCGGGAGCGCACGGTCGCCGAGGTCCGCCTGGCGCTCGAGGGACGCGGGATCCCCGAGCGGGCCGCGTGCTCGGCGATCAGGGCCCTCTGCGAGCAGGGAATGCTCGACGACGCTCGCTTCGCGGCGATGTTCGTCTCCGAGAAGCGCGAGCTCCAGCTGTGGGGGCGCGAGCGGATCCTCCGGGGCCTGCTCACACGCGGGATCGAGCCGGAGCTGGCCGAGACCGCGCTGGCGGCTGATGGTGACGGCGGGGTCCCCGCCGGCGCCGGCGGCCGGGCCGGTGGCGACCCGGACGCCGGCACCGGCGGTGGGCGCGCTCCTGGCGCCCCCGCCGATCGGCGGGAGGAGCTGGCCTGCGCGCGTGAGGCGGAGCTCGAACGAGCGCTCGGGCTCCTGCGAAGGCGCTTCCCGGACGGCCCGCGCGATCGCCGCGACCGTGATCGCGCGCTCGGCATGCTGCTGCGCAAGGGGTATGAGAGCGAGCTCTCCCTCGACGCACTGGCGGCTCATGCCCGCGGGGCGCGTTGAGCGGTGCCGGGCACGACCCCGGGGCGCCCGCGCAAGCGTCATTGCGCACGATCGGCCTCGGTACTACGATTGGTGGATGATCGAACGGTCCTCGCGACCACTGAAAACGCCAGCAAACCAAAGAGATATCGGTGTCCAAGCCATTCGACCGCGGACCGATAGGTTGGTCCGAACGGGTTAGGGGTTCTCAGCCGCAGCCGCGGTGATCGCGGTCGTCTGAGACTGGTGCAGCCGTGCGTCAAGCGCGGGCCGGTCGGTCGCTCTCAAAAACAACCACAGAGGGATCTGCAACCCGGGCTCGCTGGGCTCGGTGAGAGGAACGGCTATGGACGCGATCGTCGCCGCAGCACTGATAGCGGTAGGAATCGTGGTCGCCGCAGCGCTTTACGGCCGCGGTCGCGTTCCGGCGCCCGAGCCCGAGCGCGGAGATGCCGGCGCCGTCGCCGCGCTCCAGGCGGCGCTCGCCGAGCGCAGCGCCGCGCTGCAGCGCCGTGAGGACGCGCTCGAGCGCCGCGAGACCGAGCTGGCCGCGGCGCGAGAGGAGGTGGCCGAGCGTCGCGGCGAGGTGGAGCAGCAGCTGGAGCGGCTCGCGGGCATGTCGGCCGCGAGGGCCAGGGAGCTGCTGCTGTCGGAGATCGAGGACCAGGCCAGGCACGAGGCCGCTCGCCGGCTCCGCCAGATCGAGGCGGAGACCAAGCGTGAGGCCGAGCGACGCGTGCGCAACATCCTCTCGGTCTGCATGCAGCGGCTCGCGGCCGGCCATGCGACAGAGACGACGGTGTCCGTGATCCAGCTCGCGTCCGATGACATGAAGGGCAGGATCATCGGCCGCGAGGGCCGCAACATCCGCGCGTTGGAGAACCTGACCGGGGTCGACTTCATCATCGACGACACGCCCGGCGCCGTCGTGCTGTCCGGCTTCGACGGCGTTCGGCGGGAGATCGCGCGCCTGACGCTTGAGAAGCTGCTCCAGGACGGCAGGATCCACCCGGCGCGAATCGAGGAGACCTACTACCAGACCAAGTCCGAGCTCGAGACCCACATCGTCAAGCTCGGCGAGCAGGGCGCGTTCGACGCGGGCGTGCAGGGGCTGCACCCGGAGCTCGTCAAGCTGCTGGGACGGCTGCGGTTTCGCACGAGCTACGGCCAGAACGTGCTCGCCCACTCGATCGAGGTGGCCCAGCTGGCGGCGATGATGGCCAACGAGCTTGGAGCGAGCGCCAAGACCGCGCGCCGTGCGGCGCTGCTGCACGACATCGGCAAGTCGGTGTCGCACGAGATCGAGGGGCCGCACGCGCTCGTCGGCGGCCAGATGGCCCGGAAGTACGGCGAGTCTGCCGCCGTCGCGCACGCGATGGAGGCCCACCACAACGAGGTCGAGCCCCAGACCGTCGAGGCGGTGATCGTCCAGGCCGCCGACGCACTCTCGGGCGCACGGCCCGGAGCCCGGGGCGAGTCGCTTGAGCAGTACGTGACCCGGCTGCGGGACCTGGAGCAGATCGCGACCCGGCACAAGGGCGTTGACAAGGTGTACGCGATGCAGGCCGGGCGCGAGATCCGGGTCATCGTCGAACCGGGGGCGGTCGACGACGACGGCGCCACGATGCTCTCCCACGAGATCGCGCGCGAGATCGAGAAGGAGCTCGAGTACCCGGGGCAGATAAAGGTCACGGTGATCCGCGAGTCGCGCGCGGTCGAGTTCGCGCGCTGAGCGCCGCCGCACTCGGACGGGATGCCGACCCCGCCCGGCCGTGCAGCCACTAGCCTTCGCCGCGATGACCAGGCGCCTCTACCACGTGACCACGTTCGGCTGTCAGATGAACGAGCATGACTCGGAGCGGATCAAGGGGATGCTGGAGTCGCTCGGCTACGCGGAGTCCGAGTCGCGCGCGGACGCCGATCTCATCCTGTTCAACACCTGCTCGATCCGTGAGGCCGCGGACAGCCGCTTCATCGCGCACCTGGGGGAGGCCAGGCGGCTCAAGCGCGAGCATCCGGAGCGCGTGGTCGGCGTCGGCGGCTGCTGGGCGCAATCGGTGAAGGACGAGGTCTTCCGGCGGTTCCCGTTCGTCGACGTGGCGTTCGGTCCAGGCCAGGTCCACAGGCTGGCCGAGTTCCTCACCAGCGACTCGCTCGGCGCCCAGGGGTTCTTCGAGTTCGAGGGCTTCACCGGCCACCTGCCGGCGAAGCGAGCCCGTCACCACCAGGGCTGGGTGCAGATCAGCGTCGGCTGCAACTCGGTCTGCTCCTACTGCATCGTTCCCTCCACGCGCGGGCGCGAGGTCAGCCGCAGTCCCGACGAGCTGATCGCCGAGGTCGAGCGTCTGGCGTGCGACGGAGTCCGGGAGGTCACGCTGCTGGGCCAGAACGTCAATTCGTACGGGCGGGACCTGTCACGCGGGTCACGGCTCACGTTCGCTGAACTGCTGGAGCGCGTGGACGCGATCCCGGGGATCGAGCGGATCCGCTACACCAGCCCTCACCCGAAGGACATGCGCGAGGACGTGATCCGGGCGCACGCGACCCTGCGGGCGCTGTGCGAGCACATCCACCTGCCGCTGCAGTCGGGGTCAAGCGCGGTGCTCAAGCGCATGCGGCGCACCTACGGGCGAGAGCGCTACCTGGACCGCGTCGCGCTGATCCGCGAGCACGTGCCCGACTGCGCGCTGACGACCGACATCATCGTCGGCTTCCCCGGTGAGACCGACGGCGACTTCGAGCAAACGCTGGCGGTGGCCGAGGAGGTCGGCTTCGACGGGGCCTTCACATTCGTCTACTCCCCGCGCCGCGGCACGGAGGCCGCGACGATGCCCGACCAGGTGCCGCATGAGCTCAAGGTCGAGCGGATGGAGCGGCTGGTCGAGGTCGTCCAGCGCCGCGCCCGCGAGCGCGCCCAGCGGTTCGTGGGGCGGACGATCGAGGTTCTGGTCGAGGGACCGTCGCGCACCGATCCGAGCCGTCTGAGGGGCCGTTCTCGCCACAACAAGGTCGTCAACTTCGACGGCCTCGGCGAGCCGGGGGAGCTCGTGGATGTGACGATCAGCGCCGCGACGAGCCAGACGCTGAGCGGAGTGGCATCGCTCGCGGCCCGCGCCGCCCGCTGACGCTGGGGTCCCCGCCCGCCGCGCCGCCCACCCGCCGGCCGTGCTCAGCGGTGGCCCCGCTCAGGAGGGGGGAATGCCCCCCGGCGTGACGAGGCCGATCTCGTAAGCCAGCACGACCGCCTGGACACGATCGCGCAGCCCGAGCTTCATCAGCACGTTTGAGACATGCGTCTTGACGGTAGCGTCGCCGACCACGAGCGCCTCGGCGATCTCGGCGTTGGACATCCCGCGGGCCAGCAGCTCAAGCACCTCACGCTCGCGGTCGGTCAACTCCGCCAGCTGCACCGGACCCCGGCCCACGGGCGCCGGCAGCCGCCGGGCGACCCGGTCCAGCAGCTGGCGGGTGACGGCCGGAGTCAGGAGCGCATCCCCGGCCGCGACCACGCGTACCGCGCGCACCAGCTCCTCCGTCGGCACGTCCTTGGTGATGAAGCCGCTCGCCCCGGCCCGCAGGGCCTCGACGATGTACTCGTCGAGGCCGAAGGTCGTCAGAACCAGCACGCGGTGGCCGGGGAGCCGGCGGATCGCCTCGATGCCGTCAAGCTCCGGCATGCGGATGTCCATCAGGATCACGTCCGGCCGGCAGCCGCGCGCGGCGGCGATCGCCTCGGCCCCGTTGGCAGCCTCGGCGACCACCTCCATCTCACCTGTCGCCTCAAGCACGGCGCGGAACCCTGCGCGCATCAGCGGCTGGTCGTCGGCGATCAACAGCCTCAGCTTGGCGGCCATCAGCTCAGCGGCAGCAGCGCCCGCACGCGGTACCCGTCGCCGTCCCTGCGCGGCCCGGTCTCGAGCTCGCCGCCGAACAGCGCGACCCGCTCACGCATCCCGATCAGCCCGTGCCCGGGCCCCGTCCCCGGCGCGCCGCCGCCGGTCCCGTCGTCCAGCACCGTGACCTCGAGGGACGCGGGCGAGTACGCGAGCGTCACCGAAGCCCGGTTGGCGCCTCCGTGCCGGATCGCGTTGGTGAGCGCCTCCTGCACGATCCGGTAGGCCGACAGGTCCACCCCCGCGGGCAGCGGTCGCGGTGCTCCAGCGACCGTCAGCCTCGTCTCCAGCCCGGCGGCCCGGGTCCCATCCACGAGGGTCCTGATCTCCCCGACGCCCGGCTGCGGCGCACGCTCCGGGGCGCCGCCGGTGTGAAGGCGCAGCAGCCCCAGCATCCGGTGCATCTCCGACAGCGCGCCGCGGCCCAGGTCGGCCACCTGGCGCAGGGCCTCACGCTGAGGCTCGGTGCCGGTCGCAGCAGCAGCCTGCGCCTGTACGACCATCAGCGAGACGCTGTGCGCGACCACGTCGTGCAGCTCTCGCGCGATCCGGACGCGCTCCTCCGCGACAGCCTGCTGAGCGAGCAGCTCCCGCTCGCGCTCCAGGCGCTCGGCGCGCTCGTGCAGGCCGCTGATGTAGTCGGCCCGCGCGCGGACGTAGAGGCCGACCGCGAGCGCCAGGCCGACCGCCACCAGGTGCGAGAGCACCGAGGCGAAGCTGGGCGTGTCGTGGTGCACCGCCTCGCCGGCCGCCAGCACGAGCACGGAGACGCCCGCCGCGGCCACCAGACGGCGACGGTCGACGTACTCGGCGACCGTGAAGACGGCCAGCAGCACCGGCAGCGCGACAACGGGTCCCCAGCCGAGCGCGAGCGCGAGCGCGAGCACGACCCCGAGCACCGTGAGCGGCGCCCGGTGACGCATCGCCAGAGCCGCGGCGCTGACGGCCAGTCCGAGCGCCAGCACGAGCCTGGGCATCGCCACGTGGCCGGCGTAGTGGAGCGCCGCCAGGCCGATCACCACGACCAGCGCGACCGGCCCGAGGTCCAGCAGCCAGCCGGGAAGCCGCCATCCGAGCGCGATCGTCAGTGGTCGTTCTCGGCGACTCGCCACGCCGTCAGAGTAGGACCCGCACGTCCCTTGCGCATCCGACGAGCGGAGGAGGTGCCCATGGCCCGCGAGGCGGAGCTGGAGCGCATCAGCCGCCCGAGCCTGATCCCCGATGATGCGCGGGCGCGGGCTCGCCTCGACACGGTGAGATCCGCCCGGTCGCCGCGTCTCCTATAACAGAAGACGATGCCGCGACAGTTCCGATCCCGACGCGACCTCAATCTCGACCGCATGTTCGAGACCCGCAGCGACGCCTGGGAGGCGGTCGGGCTCTCCTTCGAGGTCAACGAGCAGGCCATTCGCCACGCGCGCCGCCGAACCCTCGTGCTGGCGCCGCTGCTGGTCGGACTCGCCGTCTTCTTCAACGTCGTCTACCACCAGCCCCGCCACGCGCCTACCATCCTGGCGCGCTGGGGCCTTGAGCCCGTCGCGGTACCGCTGCGCGTGGCCGGCGCGCTCGTGGCGCTGGCCCTCGGATGGTCGCTGGCGCGAGCGCTGGCGCGCTGGTTCGGCCCCGTGTTCATGCGCCGGATGGACCCGGCCGCGGCGGGGACCTTCGGGTTCCTGCTGCGGCTGGCGACGATGCTCGTCGCGCTGCTGGTGGCGCTCAACGTGGCCGGCATCGGCCTGCAGGCGGTCGCCGTGGGCGGCGCCTTCACGGCGGTGATCATCGGCCTGGCTGCGCAGCAGACGCTCGGCAACGTGTTCGCGGGGATGGTGCTGCTCGGCGCGCGCCCGTTCCGTGTGGGAGAGCGGGTCCGGCTGCAGGCGGGCGCGCTCGGAGGGCCGATCGAGGGGGTCGTCAGCTCGCTCGGGCTGCTCTACACCACCGTCGCGCGCGGTGCGGACCGGATCATGATCCCCAACAACGTGCTGCTGGCCGCGGTCGTGGTGCCGATCCGGGAGCCTGAGCGGATCGATGTCCGGGTGCGCCTCACGTCCGGCGTGCGGCCCAGCCAGGTCCAGGCGATCCTCGACCAGGAGGTCAGCACCCCGACCCGCAGCGGCACCTCGGTGCTGCTGGAGGAGGTCGACGGCTCCGACGTGGTCGTGCGCGTCCAGGCTACGCCGGAGCGCAGCGACGACGGGGCACGACTCGCCGACGAGATCATGCTCGCGCTCTCGTCGGTGACCGGTGAGCACGCTCCGGCGGACGACCCGGCCGGCCTGGACGGGGCGTCCCCGAGCTGACCGCACGGGCGTCACCGCCCTGACCGCGTCTGGGCCGCGGACGGGCGGCCGGTAACCGCCCGGTGGTGAGCGCCCGATCCTCGGTGGTCAGCGCTCGCCGCGCTGGCGGTCGGCCAGCTGCTCGGCGATCCGGTCCGAGCCCAGCGTGCGCGAGCCCCACGCCGCGAGCCCGGGGGCCACCGAACCGACCACCGCGCCCATCCGCAGCGACAGCGGCGCGACGTCCAGCTCGGCTGGATCTCGCTCGATCGCGCGGATCACGGCGGCGGCGACCGCGTCCGGAGGCCGGGTCCCGACCCCGGCGGGGAGCGGCACGCCGGCGCGGGCGAACATCCCGGCGTCGCTGATGAAACCGGGGGAGACCACCGTCACGCCGACGCCGTGACGGTGCAGGTCGGCGCGAAGCCCCAGCGCGAAGCCGCGCAGCCCGAACTTCGTGGCCGAGTAGATCGAGGAGGCCGGCGAGGCGACCTTTCCGGCCAGCGAGGAGACGAACACGATCTGGCCGCGCCCGCGAGAGATCATCGCGGGAGCGAGCGTCCGTGCGAGCATGATCGGCGCGCGCAGGTTCACGTCGATCATCCGCTCGATCTCATCATGGCCCAGTTCGACGAGCAGGCCGCTGGCGGGCAGCGCCGCGTTGGCGATCAGGATCTCCACGCCGGCCGCGACGGCCTCCTCGGCGAGCCGCTGAACGTCGGCGCCGACCGCAAGGTCGGCCACGGCGACGCCCGCCGCGCGGGTCTCGGAGGCGAGGCGCTCAAGCTCCTCGCGCCGGCGTCCGCCGAGGATCAGCCGGGCGCCGCGGGCTCTGAGCGCTGCGGCGATGACCCTCCCAAGACCGCCGGTCGCACCGGTGACGAGGGTCGTGGCGCCGGCGATCTGGACTCTTGCGGGCACCGGTGCAGTGTATGGCGCCTCCAGCCAGGAGACGCCTGCGAGGCGATGGGGACGCCCCGGGCAGCTGAGAGCCGCGCCACTGGGCGCGGCAGCCTGCTCGCATGGTCCGCGGGAGGCTGCTCGCAGGGCCGTGGATCGGCCTGAACGGGCTCGGAGCCGTCCCGCACGGCTGGCGGCCTGCCTCCGCGGAGGTGTCCGGAGCGATTTGGACGGCGGGTGGCATCCGTAATTGACCGCAGTCACGCAGGGTGCTTTTCCCGCATTTGGATCTGGCGGGCCGCGACCGATCAGTCGTGTGTGAGCGAGCGGGCCGCTTGGCATCGTGGTCTGGATCCGCGCGTTGAGGCGCGCGGGGTTGATGCGGTCGCCCGGTGCGATCGGCTGCCGGTGATGGATCGCTCGGTGCAGCGCGTGCTGGCGTTGACCGAGGACGAGGATGCGCAGACCAGCCACCTGGCCGCGGCGCTCGAGGCTGATCCCGCGCTGGCCGCGAACGTTCTGCGATACGCGAACTCGGCGCATGCGGGGCGCCCGATCCGGGCGAGCACGGTCCGGCAGGCGGTGACCATGGTTGGCAGGCGCGCGACCCGACAGCTGTGCCTGGAGGCGGTGACGTTCCGGTTCTTCGAGTCGGCGCCGGGCAACGGCCGCGCGTCACGCGGGCAGCTGCACGTCCACGCGGTCTCGGTTGCGACCGTCGCCGCCTCGGCCGCGCGGATGGTGGGGATGTCCGCAGAGCTTCCTCACCTGGCCGGGC
>JAJZWB010000105.1 GCA_021846845.1 Actinomycetes bacterium
TCGCCGCACAAGACGGTCGAGGGTCTGTTCTGCGGTGCGCTGATCGCGATCCTGTCCGTCTACGTGATCGGCCTCAACCAGACCTGGCTGACGCATGGCGACGCGCTGCTTCTCGGGATCTCGACCGCGGTGCTCGGGCCGATCGGAGACCTGTTCGAGTCGCTGGTCAAGCGTGACGCGGGCGCCAAGGACGCCGGCGGCGTCTTCGGGGCCCACGGGGGCGCGCTCGATCGCCTCGACGCCGTGATCTTCACGGTTGTCGCGGGCTATTACATCTGGTCCACCGTCGGACACTGACCCGTCGCGCGGGGGCGGCGAGAGGCCGCGCCGGGGGCGGCGAGAGGGCTGGCGGCATCTCGCGCCTACAATCGCGCCGTGCCGCGGCGGGTCGTCATCCTCGGGTCCACGGGCTCGATCGGCGTCCAGGCGCTGGACGTCGTGGACCGCAGTGACGGTGAGCTGCGGGTCGTCGGCCTGAGCGCGGGCGGCTCGTGGGAGCGCCTGCTGGAGCAGGCCGAGCGCCTGGGTGTCAGGCGCGTCGCGCTCGCCGACGCGGGCGCCGCCGCCCGGGCCCGGGAGGCGTTCGACGGCGAGGTGCTCTCCGGCCCCGACGGGCTCGTGTCGCTGATCGCCGAGTCAGACTGCGACCTGGTGCTCAACGCGATCGTCGGCTCTGCGGGGCTGATGGGAACGGTCGCGGCGCTGGGGGAGGGTATCGACCTGGCGCTGGCCAACAAGGAGTCGCTGGTCGTGGGCGGCGATCTGGTCACGCAGCTGGCGCAGGCGACCGGAGCCTCGATCATCCCGGTCGACTCCGAGCACTCGGCGCTGCATCAGCTGCTCGCCGCCGAGCGACCTGGAGCTCTGCAGCGGATGATCCTGACCGCGTCCGGTGGGCCGTTCCGCGGCCGCGACGCCTCCCGGCTGCGCGAGGTCACGGTCGAGCAGGCGCTCGCGCATCCGACATGGTCGATGGGCGGCAAGATCACGATCGACTCGGCGACGCTGATGAACAAGGGGCTGGAGGTGATCGAGGCCCATCACCTGTTCGGGGTGCCCTACTCGGAGATCGACGTCGTCGTGCACCCCCAGTCGATCGTCCACAGCCTGATCCAGCTCTGCGACGGCGCCACGCTCGCGCACCTCGGCTATCCGGACATGCGCGTTCCGATCTCCTACGCGCTGCACCATCCCGACCGGGTTGACGTGCCCGTAGCGCCGCTGGACCTGGTGTCGCTGGGATCGCTGACGTTCGAGGCGCCCGACGAGGGCACCTTCGCCTGCCTGCGGCTCGCCCGCGAGGCGGGGCTCGCGGGCGGCACCGCCCCCTGCACGCTCAACGCGGCCAATGAGGTCGCGGTGCACGCGTTCCTCAACGGGCGCCTCACCTTCCTGCAGATCGCGGAGGTCATAGAGCGGACGCTGGAGCGCCTTGAGCCGGCGAGCGTGCACTCGTTCGACTCGCTCGCCGACGCCGACGCGCGCGCACGCCGGGTCGCGGCGGAGCTGGCCGGCTCCCTGCGCGTCTGAGCGCGGACGGCGCTCGCAGAGGCCGGCCAACGGGATGCCTTTAGCCGACCGCTAACGAGCGCCTGCCAAACTCGTCATCGAGCATGTCCTATGTACTCGCCTTCCTTGGCTTCGCCGCCCTGATCGTCCTGCACGAGGGGGGCCACTTCGCCGCGGCCAAGGCGGTCGGAATGCGGGTCGAGCGGTTCTCGCTGTTCTTCGGCCCGATGGTCATCAAGCGCCGCTGGGGCGACACCGTGTACGGGATCGGTGTGGTGCCGCTCGGGGGCTACGTGAAGATCGTCGGGATGAACCCCAACGAGCCGATCGCGCCCGAGGACGAGTCTCGCGCCTACTACAACCAGCCGGTCTGGAAGCGCGTGGTGACGATTCTGGCCGGGCCCGCGGTCAACATCGTGGTGGCATTCCTGCTCGCATGGGGCGTCCTGCTCTCCAGCGGCCAGCCGGTCGGCGCGCCGACGAGCGAGGTCGCCGGGGTCGTCAGCTCGATGCCCGCCGCCGCGTACCTGCGCCCCGGGGACCGGATCGTCTCGGTCGACGGCGTCGGCGGTTCCGCGGAGGCGATCCGGCGCCAGATCGGCACGCACCGCTGCGCGGGGCCGCAGGTCTCCGGCTGCCTGGCGGCGACCCCGGCCCGGGTGACGGTGGACCGCTCCGGGCGGCTGCTGACGTTCGAGATCCGCCCGAGGTACACGGCCGGCAGGCCCGAGCTCGGCTTCTACTTCCACGAGCGGGTGACGGGGGTCGTGCACCCGGGTGTCACGCGCGCCGCGGGCAGCGCCGGGTCGTGGCTGTGGTCGGTGACCAGCCAGACCGTTTCGACGATCGTCCGGATCTTCCAGCCCGCCGATCGCCGCCAGCTCAGCGGTGCGGTCGGCGTCTACACCGTCACCCAGGAGTCCTTTGCGACCAGCCCGTCGATGGCCCTGACGGTGCTGGCGCTGATCTCGCTCTCGCTGGGCGTGATCAACCTGTTCCCGTTCCTGCCGCTCGACGGCGGGCACGTGTTCTGGGCACTGGCCGAGAAGGTGCGAGGGAGGCGCATCTCCTTCAGCGTGATGGAGCGGGCTGGCGTGATCGGCTTCGCGGTGATCGTGCTGCTGTTCGTGATCGGCCTCTCCAACGACATCTCGACGCTCACCGGGCCCGGGTTCAGCATCCGCTAGAGCTCGCCGCGGTCGATGCCGCGGCGACGATGTGGGTTGCGGTAGCGTTGGCCGCGACCGATCCCGAGGAGGGGAGCGATGGAGGCGAGCACCACCACGACACATCCGCTTCCGAGCGCCGTCGGCGCCGGAACGATCGCGGAGGCGCTGCGCCTCACGGCCGCGGCCCACGCCGACGCAGTCGCGGTGCGGACCGCCGACGATCGCCTGGTGCTCACGTGGTCGAAGCTCCTGGAGCGCGTGGACGCGCTCGCCGGCGGGCTGCACCGACTGGGGGTCCGCTCCTCCGACACCGTCGCGCTGATGCTCACCAACCGGCCCGAGTTCTCGATCGCGGATCTGGCCGCGGTCACGCTGGGCGCGACGCCGTTCTCCGTCTACGTGACCCTGCCGGCGCCTGAGGTCGGCTTCCTGCTCGGCGACTCGGGTGCTCGGGTGGCGATCGTGGAGCGCGCCTTCCTGCCCATCATCGCCGAGGCCCGCCGCGCCGCGCCCGCGCTGGAGCACGTGATCGTTGTGGACGCGCAGCCGGACGACACGGCCGGCGGCGTGCTCGCGCTGGATGACGTGGAGGGGTCGGAGCCGGGGTTCGACGCTGCCGCGGCAGCAGCGCGCGTGGCCCCGGACGACCTCCTGACGCTGATCTACACGTCGGGCACGACCGGACACCCCAAGGGCGTCGAGCTGACCCATCGGGCGGCGCTCGCGGCGGCCCAGGGTGTGCAGGAGGTGATCAGCTTCCCCGAGGGCTCGCGCGTGATCTCCTGGCTGCCGGCGGCCCACATCGCGGAGCGGATGGCCCACCACTACATACCGATCGTCTACGCCGGAAGCGTGACCTGCGTCGGCGACCCGCGGGAGATCGTCGCCCATCTCCCGCGTGTGCGACCGAACTGGTTCTTCGCGGTGCCACGGATCTGGGAGAAGCTCAAGGCCGGGCTTGAGGCGATGCAGGAGGCCCAGCCCGAGGAGCGGGCGCGTCCGATCCGCGAGGCGCTCGAGGCGTCGCTGAAGCGGGTGCGGCTGCGCCAGGCGGGCAGCCCGGTGCCGCCCGAGCTGGAGGCGGCGGTGGCCGCCGCCGACGAGCGGCTGTTCTCGAAGCTGCGCGAGATGCTGGGGCTCGACCAGGCGATAGCCGTCAACGCGGGCGCGGCTCCGACCCCCGTCGACGTGGTCGAGTTCTTCCATGCGATCGGGATCGAGCTGGCGGAGCTGTGGGGGATGTCGGAGACGTGCGGCACCGGCACCTGCAACCGTCCGGGACGGGTCAGGATCGGGACGGTCGGCCCCGCCTCGCCAGGCGTCGAGCTGAGGATCGCGCCGGACGGAGAGGTGCTCTGCCGGGGCGATTTCCTGATGCGCGGGTATCGCAACCAGCCGGGTCTGACCGGGGAGGCGCTAGACGCCGACGGCTGGCTGCACACCGGCGACATCGGACGCCTCGACGAGGACGGCTACCTCACGATCGTCGATCGCAAGAAGGAGATCATCATCAACTCCGCCGGCAAGAACATGTCGCCGGCGAACATCGAGGCTGCCCTGAAGTCCGGCAGCCCGATGATCGGCATGGCCTGCTGCATCGGCGACCGGCGCCCGTACAACACCGCGCTGATCGTGCTTGATGCGGATTTCGCGCCGCAGTGGGCCGCCCGCAACGGGCTTGGGGATCTCAGCCTTGAGGAGCTCGCCGGCGAGCCGCTGGTCGTGCAGGCCGTGCAGGACGGGGTGGACGCTGCCAACGCGCGCCTCGCTCGCGTCGAGCAGATAAAGCGGTTCGAGATCGTCCCCGGTGACTGGCTGCCGGGCGGCGACGAGCTGACGCCGACCCTCAAGCTCAAGCGCCGGCCGATCGCCGACAAGTACGCGCAGGTGATCGAGCGCATGTACCTCTGAGGCCTGGGCGAGACCGGTCCTGGGGTTCGAGCGCCGGGCGCTGCTCCGTCCGAGTACGGAACCGCCGGCTCAGCCGACCGCGCGGAACACGAACACCTCGGTGAAGTCGGTGCCGTCGACCTGATACGCGTAGCAGCCCGGACCGCGCACCCTGGTGTAGGTGAGCCAGGCTCGGCCGCCGCGCGAAGGGGCGCCGCGACCGCCGTCCAGCAGCTGCAGCTCGTCGTACGGCGTCTGGCCGCCTCCGAAGCCAACGGGCGTCGAGCCGCCGAGCTCGCGCCCGCGGATCAGGACCGGCCCCTCGTAGGCCCGGCTCGCTGTCCACGTGACCTCGGCTCCCAGCCAGGGGCTGGCGCCGAACGTGCGCGCTCCGAGCACGGGACCTGGGTTCGGGGAGACGGGCCCGTCGGCCGACAGGCTGATCGGACACGGCCCGGCGCCTGCGGCCGGGATGCGCAGCGGTCTTCGCAGCGACGCGGGGACCGTGCCGGTGCAGGTGCCCTGGCAGAGGTCGTAGCTCGCGTAGCCGGCCGCGGGAACGAGGCCGGACGCCGCCGGGCGCGCCGACCGGCCACGAAGGCCGGTGCGGGAGGCCGTCGAGGTGGCTGGGGCGGTCGTGCCGGCTGGGGCGGTCGTGCCGGCTGGGGCGGTCGTGCCGGCTGGGGCGGTCGTGCCGGCTGGGGCGGTCGTGCCGCTCGATGAGCGTGACGAAGTCGTGGAGGCGTGCAGGGAGACAAGCCCGGACCCGCACCCGGCCACAGCGAGCGGCCCGGCCACCGCGAGCGGCGCCACCGCGAGCATCCCCGCGACGGGTCGCCGCATCGGTCAGCCGCCCGCGGCGGCCGCGATCGAGCGTGAGACGAGCTCCACCGGATGGTGGACCGGAAGCTCCACGCCGAGCGCGCGCACGTGCAGCGACAGCTGTGCCGCGCAGCCCGGGTTGCCGGCCGCGATCGCCTCCGCCCCCGTGGCGACCAGGTGGCGTGCCTTGCGAGCGCCGAGCTCGGCGGCGGCCTCGGGCTGCACCAGGTTGTAGATCCCCGCCGAGCCGCAGCACACGTCCCGCTCGGCGCCGACCTCCATCAGCTCCAGGCCGGGAATGGCTTCCAGCAGGCTGCGCGGGGGCCGTCGGATCCCCTGCGCATGGGCGAGATGGCAGGCATCGTGGTAGACGACGCGCAGCGGCACGGCTCCGCGGGGGGCGCGCGGCTCGATGTCGGCCAGCAGCTCGCAGACGTCGCGCACGCGGGCCGAGAACGCTCGCGCGCGCTCGGTCCCGAGCAGCTCGCCGTACTCCTTCATCGCCGAGCCGCAGCCGGCGGCGTTGACGACCACGTGGTCTGCGCCGAGCCCGTCGAGCGCCTCGATCGTCGCCTGCGCACGGCGGATCGCGGCCGGCTCGGCGCCGCTGTGCATCTCCAGGGCGCCGCAGCAGTCGGGCAGCCGGGGCGCCAGCACCTCGAAGCCCTCGGCCGCCAGCGCGTGCACCGTGGCGCGATGGACCTCTGGGTAGAAGACCCGCTGCACGCAGCCGAGCAGCAGCGCGACGCGGCCGCGCTGCGCTCCGCGTGCCGGGGTGCGCACCGGCACGCCGGTGCGCAGCGTCCGGAGCGCCGGTACGCTGGGCGCGATCCGGGCCGGCGCGGCCAGCTCCTGCGGCAGCCTGTCGATCAGCCCCAGGCTGCGGCCCAAGGCGAGCGCCGGGCCGAGCGCTCGCAGCCGGCGGGGATGGGGAAGGGTGGCCTGCAGCAGCGCTCTAAGCGCCCGCTCGCGGGGCGGGCGGCTGTGTTGGCGCTCGACCTGCGGCCGCACGCGCTCTATCAGGCGGTCGTAGCGAACCCCGGATGGGCACGCGGTCACGCACGCCATGCAGCCGAGGCAGCGGTCGAAGTGAGCCACGGTCTCCTCCGACAGCGGCGCATCGCTCTCCAGGGCGTCGGAGATCAGGACGATCCGTCCGCGGGGCGAGTCCGCCTCGGCACCCCACAGCAGGTACGTCGGGCACGTCTCCAGGCAGAAGCCACAGTGCACGCAGTCCGAGATCACCGACCGCTCGGGTGGGCGGTGGGAGTCGAAAGCCCCCGTGGACGCCTTCGTGTCCGCCGCTCCGTCAGCCATCAGATACCTCCCACGAAGACGCCCGGATTGCAGGTGCCGGCCGGGTCGAAGCGTGCCTTCACGCGCCGAGCGAGCTCGAGCGCCGGCCCCGGGACCGTGTCCCACGGGTCGAGGGTGTCCCGCAGCCCGTCGGGCGCGTCGAGCAGGGTCGCGACGGCGCCGGCCGGCAGCCGGTCCCGCAGCCGGTCCCGCAGCAGCGTCACGGCGCCGGGCTCGACGCGGACGTAGCTGTGGCCGACCGCGGCCCGGCCGACCAGCGTCCCCGCGCACTCCCGGGCGGCGGCGATCACCGCCGTCAGCGAGGTCGGGCGGCTCGAGACCCTGACCACGGCGCCGTGCGCCGAGCGCTGGGCGGCCCGCTGGCCTGCCCACAGCTCCGAGTCGGCGTCCAGGAGCTCGACCGCGCTGAGACCGCTCCCGGCCAGCAGCGACGCGGCCCGGCGCGCGCGGCGTGCCGCCTCGGCGCCGGTGCACCTGGCGAGCAGCCGTCCTCCGCTCTCGTCCCAGGCCACGTCGAGCGCGTCCAGCTCCAGTGGGGCTGCTGCGAGGGCGATCGCGCCCGCGGTCAGCGTGGAGGGGTCGGCGGACGCGCCGAACGCGGTGAACGCGAGGTCATGGAGCGGGTGCAGACGCACGTTGACGGCGAGGATCACTCCGAGGGTCCCGAACGAGCCCGCGAACAGGCGAGCGAGGTCGTACCCGGCGACGTTCTTGATCACGCGCCCGCCGGCCTGCGCGATGGTCCCATCCGAGAGCGCGACCGTGATCCCGAGCACCAGCTCGCGCGGCGCCCCGTAGCGGTGTCGCAGCGGGCCGCAGTCGCCGGTCGCGAGGATCCCTCCGATCGTCGGCTCCGTGCCGTCGGGTGAGGGCGGCGGGTCCAGTGCCAGCATCTGGCCGGCCGAGGCGAACGCGCGCTGAGCCGCCGACAGCGGGACGCCGGCCTGCAGGCGCGCGGTCAGGTCGCCGGAGTTGTGCTCGACGATCCGGTCAAGCGCGGTCGTGCGCAGCTCGACGTCGGGCTGGCGCCCGGAAGCTCCCCAGAGCCGCTTGCTGCCCGCGCCGGCGATCCGGACCGCCCTGCCCGCCGCCGTCGCCTGCGCGAGGTCCGCGGCGGCGCGCTCGAAGGTGGCGGGCTCGACGGTCGTCGCGGCCATCGCTCAGAAGCGCTCCGCCAGGCCCGCGCGCTCGAGCGGATGCTGGCGATATGGCCCCGGGACCTCGCCGCACAGCCGGGGCGTCGGCATCACCTTGCCGGGATTGGCGAGCCCCCACGGGTCGAAGGCGCATCGCAGCCGCTGGAACGCGTCGAGGTCCGCCTCCCCGAACATCGCCGGCATGTAGGCACGCTTGTCGACGCCGACACCGTGCTCGCCGGTGATCGAGCCGCCGGCATCGACGCACGCGCGGATGATCATCCCCGCCAGCTCCTCGGCGCGGGCCGCCTCGCCCTCGACCGCCGAGTCGTAGCACACCAGCGGGTGCAGGTTCCCGTCGCCGGCGTGGAAGACGTTGGCGACGCGCAGCCCGTACTGCGAGGCCAGCTCGTCGATCCGGCGCAGCACCTCGGACAGGCGCGTTCGCGGCACGACCCCGTCCTGGACGTAGTAGGCGGGCGCGATCCTGCCCATCGCGGCGAACGCCGCCTTGCGCGTTCGCCAGATCAGATCCCGCTCGGCGTCGGACTGGGCGATGCGCAGGTCCAGCGCGCCTGCCGAGCGGCACAGCGCCGTGAGCCGCTCAAGGCCGCTGATGCACTCCTCGTGGGGTCCGTCGAGCTCCACGATCAGGGCTGCGCCGGCGTCGAGCCGGTAGCCGGCGCCCGTCGCCTGCTCGGCGGCCTGGATCGAGAGTCGGTCCATCATCTCGATCGCCCCCGGAACCATCCCGGCGTCGACGATCGCGGTGACCGCGTCGCCGGCCGACACCGTGTCGGGGAAGAAGGCCAGCAGCGTGCGAACCGCCTCGGGCGCGGGGATCACGCGCAGCGCGATCTTGGTCGCCACCCCGAGCGTGCCCTCGGAGCCCACGAAGGCGCCGAGCAGGTCGTAGCCCGGCGCGTCGCGATCGAGGGTGACCATCGTCCCGTCGGTGAGCACCACCTCGAGCCCGAGGACGTAGTTGGTCGTGAAGCCGTACTTGAAGCAGTGCGCTCCACCGGAGTTCTCGGCGATGTTGCCGCCAATCGAGCACACGATCTGGCTCGAGGGATCGGGCGGGTAGAAGTGCGTCGGCGCGACCGCGCGTGAGACGGCGACGTTGGTAACGCCGGGCTCCACCACGATGCGGGCGTCGTCCAGATCCACCGAGACGATCCGCCGCAGCCGGCTGAGCACGATCAGAACGCCGTCGGAGACCGGCAGCGCGCCGCCGGAGAGGCCCGTTCCGGCGCCACGGGCCACCCAGGGGACGCCGGCCTCGTAGCATGCCGCCACGCACCGCCTGACCTGCTCGGCGGTGCCGGGGAGCGCCGCGACGAGCGGAGCCTGCCGGTAGTGCAGCAGGCCGTCGGAGCGGTAGGTCGCGAGCTCGTGAGACTCGGTCATCACGTGCTCGCCGCCGCACGCATCCTGCAGGCGGGAGATCAGCGCGTGCCTGTCGCCGGACATCTGAGGGCAGTATCCCGCGCCTTGCCGTGAGAGTGCTCGCACGTCGCCGGGCGACGGCCCGCGCGCCGACGCGGGCGGGCGGGAGATCCCTGGACCGCCCGCCCGCGTCCGGTGCCCCGCTTGCGGGGCACCGGACGGCCGCTTCTCAGCGCACCCGGATCCTGATCGTCCGGCTGTAGACGGTCTGGCCGAGTTCGGAGACCGGCAGCAGCGGATCGGCCTGCGGGTAGGTGTACGCGAGCCGCACGTTGCCGCTGTGCGCGAAGCGCAGGTGCAGGTCGAAGTAGCCGCTCCACGGCTGCGAGCCGTTGATCGCGACCGTCCTGACCGTGCGCCCGTCCAGCTGGATCGACACCGTCTGCGGGCCCGCGCCGTCGCCGACCATGAACGGCGCCGGGCGGGCGTTGCCCCACAGCTCGACGCTGCGATTGCGTGGGAACGACGTGACCGGCATGAATATCGGCAGCCGGTATGCGGCGTAGTCGGCCTTCGGGCGGCCGTTGAAGAACTCCAGCCCGCTCGCGAAGCCGTTGTAGGGAGACGCCGTGGTCGGTGCCGGGTCGAGCAGCAGGTACTGCATGTAGCTGGCGATCCGCGGCGAGCGCCAGCTGAGGTACTCGGCCCAGTTGATGTAGTAGGCGGCGGTCTGGGGGGTCACGTAGGGACGCCCCTTGGGCGGCCGGGTGATGTAGCCGTACTCCGTGTTGTAGATCGGGAAGTGCGTGTGCGAGCCGTACGCGCCGTTGACGCGGTCCAGCAGCCGTCCCACCGCCGGGATGTCGGGGAACAGCGCGTAGTCCGGCTTGTTGCCGGCACGGCTGACCGGGGACTGTCCCTGCGGGTAGGGGTGAAGCGAGAAGCCGCTGGCCTGGAACAGGCCGGGGTTGTCACGGCGGAAGCTTCTGGCGGCACGGCCGCCGGCGGGGCACTGGACCGCCCGGGCAGCGGCGCCGCGCAGCGGCCGCAGGTTCCTGCCGACGCAGTACAGGTCGCGGATGAACAGCTGCGGCCGCGTCTGCCCGAAGTTGCCTGGCAGGCCTCCCGACCGCCTCGGATTGGGACCGGGCTCGAAGCCCTGGGCCGCGAGCTCTCCGATCAGGATCGTGTCGTGCGCGTGCGCCGCCTGGCCGTGCAGCGCCCGCCAGCTCGAGTTGACGAGCGCCCGGTACATCGCCGGAGCGGTCGCCACGCGCGAGTCGTTGATCGCCTGCGGACCGAGGTCCTCGCCGAAGTTCGGCTCGTTGAACAGCGACCAGAAGTGAACCGCCGGGAGCGGGGAGGAGGCGCCGGGGGGCGTGTAGCTGCCGCTGTAGCGGGTCGCCACCGCCTGGACGAACTGCCCGTACTCGCGCGCGTTCGGCCTCCAGGCGAGCGCCGCCGTCGGGTTGTTGGGGTGCGGGGGCGGCGCCGATGCCTCGGCCCACCGCGGCGCCCCGCCCGACAGCTGGATGTAGACCGTGAGCCCGTCCTGCTGGGCCTGGCGGACGAGCGCGTCGTACTGCGCCCAACCGGCGGCCGGGTAGGCGCCCGGGTTGGTCGCGTCAAACGACGGCCTGACCCGGGAGTTGGGGTCGGGCGCGACCTGGGACCACCAGAGCACGACCCGGACGGTGTTGGCGCCGAGCGCCCGGAACTGGGCCAGCGTTGCGGCGGGGTTGGTCAGCTCGGTGCCGTCCTCGATGATCGCCAGCTGCCGGTGGCTGGCAAGCGCGGGCGCGGGCAGGGCCGCGATCGCGCCGAGCGCGACCAAGGCTCCGAGAGCGACGCGGGCCCCGAGGGCGAGCCGCGCGATTCGTCGGCGTACGTGGTCTGTGGTGGTGGTGAGAGAGCGCATGGTGTCGATAACAGCTCCGGGCGGGCCCAAGTTGCGGCCGCGCAAAGGCGGCCGGCCCGCGGTCGAGGTTGACCGGTGGGGTCTCGGTGCAGTCCGCGGTGAGGCTAGCGAAGGCCGGCGGCGGCGAGCGGGGGCCACGGCCGCCGCGTCACGGCGGAACGTCAGTGCAGCGTGATCGAGACGATCCGGCTGTACTGGGTGGCGCCCTGCGGCGGGGTCCAGGCGAGCCTCACCCGGCCGCTTGCCGGGAATCTCTGCAGCGTCTCGAAGTAGCCGTGTCGACTCACGATCGAGACCGTCCTGAGTGTCCTGAAGGGGGCGCTCGCCCGCGGGCTGAACTGGATCGCGACCGATTGGCTGCGGTGCGTGGTCGCGGCGGCGAGCGGCGCGGCGCGAGCGCCACCCCAGACCAGCAGCGGGTGGCCGGAGGCGGTCGCAGTCACCGGCAGGTAGATCGGCATGCGAAACGCGTACAGCGCCGGCTTGGGAGCCCCGGCGGCCGTCTCGAGACCCGACGCGAACCTCCCGCTCGCCGGATCCTGGAGCTCGTATTGATCGTAGGAGCGGATCCTCGGGTCAAGCCAGGTCAGGTACTCGGACCAGTTCAGGTAGTAGGCGGCGACCTGTGGCGCGACGCCGCCGGGCGGGTTCGGGGGGGTGGTCAGGTAGCCGAACTCGGTCGACCAGATCGGGAACCGCCTCGTCGATCCGTACACCTGCTGGAGCCGGTCAAGCGTGCGCTCGAGCGCTGGGATCGCGGCCAGGTTGGTGTAGTCGGGCTCGCCCGGCGCCAGCTGATCGGGTCGCAGCCCGAACTGGTAGGGGTGGTCGGCGAACCCGCTCGCTTCAAACAGCGCCGGGTTGTCGGCCCTGAAGCGAGCCGAGCCCGCCGCCGTCGCCGGGCAGCCCCTCTCGGTGGCGGCCGCGCCGGTCAGCGGCGCGAAGGAGGCGTCGACGCAGTAAAGAGCCCGCAGGAACCTCAGTCCGGGCATCATCCCGAAGTTGCCGGGGCCGTTGCCGCGCGTCATCCCGGCGGGCGCGAGCTCGCCGATCAGGATCCGGTCGCCGGCGTGGCCCGTGGCACTCAGCGCGCTCCACGCGGATCCGAGCAGCGCTCGGTAGTAGCGGGGCGAGACCTCCAGCGCGCCGTGCTGGGTCGTCTGCGGCGCGAGGTCGAGACCGAGGTTGGGCTCGTTCCAGATCGACCAGAAGTGGACGCGCGGCAGAGGCGCTGTCTGCCCCGGAGGCGTGTAGTGGCCGCTGTAGCGCGTGCCGACGGCCGCCACCCACTGTCCGTACCACCTCACGTCGGGCTTCCACTGCGGGTGCGGGGTTCGCCCGCGAGGGGCTCCACGCCCCTGGGCCCACAGCGGCGGAGGCGGCACCAGCGCCAGGTCCATTCCCAGGTGCAGGGCCGCCAGCTCGCGGATCGCCGTGTCGTAGGGCGCCCAGCCGGAGGCTGGATAGGCCGCCGGGCTGGCCGCGTCGAACGAGGGGCGCGTGCGCGAGCCCGGGTTGGGCGCGATGTCGGCCCAGTGCATGTAGATCTGGACCTCGTCGACGCCGAGGCTCTTGATCAGCTGCAGGTTCGCGGGCGTCAGATCGCCGACGGTGGGGGTGGTCAGCATCGTCACGGGGCCGGGTCGGTCCGCGTGCAGCGCCGGCAGCGGGGAGGACCCGGAGGAGGCCTGGGACCCGCAGCCCGCGAGCGCCAGGACGGCGGCGGCGAGCGCGGCGACGCGTGAGCCGGCGCGGGCCGGGAAGCGCGTCCGCGCGCGGCGGTCGGATCTTGGGACGGCCTCGGGCAAGCGGATCACAATAACGAGGCGTTCACGGCCGAGTTGCGGTCTTTCGACCGGGGGCGCCC
>JAJZWB010000106.1 GCA_021846845.1 Actinomycetes bacterium
GTTTTTTGTGGCGGGAGCGCGGCCGGTCGGGATCGCGGTCGCGAACCCGACCGCGATCACGGTCGCGGTCTCGGTCACGGTCGCGGCCACCGCGATCGCGCCCGGCGCGGTCGCGGTCACGCGGGCCCGAGGAGCGCTCGCGCCGCGCCGCGCCGCCGTTCTCGGCGGCGGCGATCGCCGCCAGCTCCTCGTTGGTCTTGCCCTGGATCTCCGGGTCGGAGACGAGACGCAGCCCGATCCGGCCGCGCTCGCGATCGACCTCGACGACCTTGACCGTCACCTCGTCGCCCTTGTTGAGGACCTCCTCGACGGACTCGATCCGCCGGCCGGGCGCCACGTTTGAGATGTGCAGCAGGCCGTCGGTGCCCTTCGAGAGCTCCACGAACGCCCCGAACGTGGTCGTCTTGACGACCTTGCCGGTGTACTCGTCGCCGACCTCGACCTCCTTGGTCATCGCGCGGATCCGCTCGACCAGCTGATCGCCGCGCTCGCGGTCGGCCGCGTAGACGAGCACCATGCCCTCGTCGTTGACGTCGATCTGGGACTCGAACTCCTCCTGCAGCGCGCGGATCGTCTCGCCGCCCTTGCCGATCAGCAGCCCGATCTTCTCCGGGTCGATCTGCACCGACGCGATGCCCGGCGCGTACTTGGACAGCTCGCCGCGCGGCGCCGAGATCACCTTCGCCATCTCCCCGAGGATGAACTCGCGCGCGACGCGGGCCTGAGCCAGAGCGTCGCGCATGATCTCGAACGTCACGCCGGTGATCTTGATGTCCATCTGCAGCGCGGTGATCCCGTCCCGCGTGCCGGCCACCTTGAAGTCCATGTCGCCGAGATGGTCCTCGACGCCGGCGATGTCGGTCAGGATGATGTAGTCGTCGCCCTCCTTGATCAGGCCCATCGCGATACCGGCGACCGGGGCCTTGATCGGCACGCCGGCGCTCATCAGCGACAGCGTCGATCCGCATACGCTGGCCATCGAGCTCGAGCCGTTCGACTCGAGGATGTCCGACACGACCCGGATCGTGTACGGGAACTCCTCCTGGGTGGGGATCATCGGCACGAGCGCGCGCTCGGCCAGGGCCCCGTGGCCGATGTCACGGCGCTTGGGTCCGCGCATGAAGCCGGCCTCGCCGACCGAGAACGGCGGGAAGTTGTAGTGATGGAAGTAGCGCTTGGTGGTCTCCAGCCCGAGCGTGTCGAGCCGCATCTCCTCACGCGTGGTGCCGAGCGCGACGACGCTCAGCGCCTGCGTCTGGCCACGGGTGAACAGCGCCGATCCGTGGGTGCGCGGCGCGACGTCGACCTCGATCGAGATGGGACGGATCTGTTCGGAGCCGCGGCCGTCCGGGCGCCTCTTCTGAACCGCGATCCGCTCGCGGATCAGCGTCTTCTCCAGCTTGTCGAACGCGCGCTGCGCGTTGGCGCGGTACTCGGCGTAGGTCTCGGCGGCCGGGTCGCCCGAGTAGCGCTCGAGCACCTGCTCCTCGACCAGCCTGGTCGCCTCCTGGCGCGCCAGCTTGTCCTCGACCTGGGTCGCCGCGTCCAGGGCCGCGCCATGCGAGCCCTTGATCTGCTCGTAGAGGTCCGGATGGACCACGGGAGGATCGAACTCGATCTTGGGCCTGCCGGCCCGCTCGGCCAGCTCACGCTGGGCCGCGCAGAGCCGCTTGATGTTCTCGTGGGCGATGTCGAGCGCGTCGAGGATCTCGGCCTCCGGGATCTCGTTGGCGCCCGCCTCGACCATCAGGATCGCGTCCTCGGTGCCCGCCACGATCAGGTCGAGGTCGGTGGACTCCAGCAGCGAGTCCTCGTCGGGATTGACGACGAAGTTGCCGTCGACCTTGCCGATCCTGACCGCGCCGACCGGGAACGGGAACGGAACGTCTGAGATCATCAGCGCCGCCGAGGCGCCGTTCATCGCCAGGATGTCGTAGGGGTTGACGTGGTCGACCGAGATCGGCAGCGCGACAAGCTGCGTCTCGTAGCGCCACCCCTTCGGGAACAGGGGTCGGATCGGGCGGTCGATCAGCCGGGACGTGAGCGTCGCCTTCTCGCCCGCGCGGCCCTCCCGCTTGAAGAACGAGCCGGGGATCTTGCCGGCCGCGTACATGCGCTCCTCGACGTCGACCGTGAGGGGCAGGAAGTCCGCGTCGCGGAGGTTCCCGCGGGTGGCGGTGCAGAGGACCATCGTCTCGCCCGCCTGGACGACCACGGCGCCGGAGGCCTGCTTGGCCAGCTTGCCCGTCTCGAAAGAGATCTCCTTGCCCTCGATCTCGACGGACACGCGCGTGACGGCGTCAGACATATTCAGTTTCCTTCCCGCTCCGCCCTTCGGTCGGCGGAGTCCTTCGTTTCTCTCATCGTTCCGAACGGGCGAGATGCTAGCGCGCCTCGCCCGGCGGCCGGCGGGCGTCCGTGCCCCCACCCGGCCGGCTGGCATCCGGGCTCATCCGGCCAGCGACCGCTCCAGGTCGGCGGTCGCGACCGGCTCGGGGGCGCCGTCGCGCCAGATGTGGACCGACGGCGTGGTCACCACCCCGCCTCGAACCCCCCCGCGGAAGTCGCTCGCCACCCGGTCCTCGGCCGCCTGGCCGCGGCGGTCGGAGTCGAAGCGGTCCACGTCGATGCCGAGGCTGGCCGCGCGGGCCCACAGGTGCGGATCCTCGAGCCGGCCCTGATCCGCGTAGAGCGAGTCGTGCATCTCCCAGAAGCGGCCCTGGAGCGCGGCCGCCTCGGCAGCGCAGGCCGCCGGCCAGGCTCGCGGATGGGCGGAGCGGACGGGGAAGTGGCGGAAGATCACCTGCACGGCGAGTCGCCGCAGGCGCAGGTCCAGCGCCGCGCAGAAGGGGCACTCGAAGTCGGCGTAGACGATCAGGATGGGTGCTTCGGGGCGTCCGCGCCGGTGATCGCGCCCATCGGGAGGCGGGATCGGCGCCGAGCGGAGATCGCTCATCTGCGCTCCCGCCGAAGGCGCGCCCTACCGCAGCGTCAGCCGCCGAGGGCGTCGAAGATGAGGTTCGCGCCTGGCAGGTCGCCGGGCGACGGCGCCTGGTAGCTCCAGCTCACGATCAGGTCGGGCCCCACCATCGCCAGCGCACGCTGCGGGAAGCCGCCCTCGTGATAGGCGTCGAAGGCGCGGCAGGCTGCGCCCTTGGGCTCGAAGTCCGACAGCTGCTCGATCGACACCCCCAGATGCTCCCGGAACGCGGACTGCGAGTAGGTCGCGTCGCAGGAGACGCCGACAAGCGTCACGCCCCTGGCCCGGAAATCGTCGACCAGATCGTCGTACAGGTTCAGCTGGTCGGTGCACACGGGGCTGAACGCGAACGGGTAGAAGACCAGAACGGTGGTCTGGCCCTCCAGATCGGCGCGGGTGAAGTCGCGGCCGTCTGCCCGCTTGAGCGTGAACTCCGGAACCGGCGTGCCGGCCGGGATCATCGCCGCAGGCCGAGCGCCGCGATCAGCGCCCGGTAGCGCTCGAGATCCTCACGCCGGAGGTAATCCAGGAACCGACGACGGCGGCCGACGAGCATCAGCAGCCCGCGACGCGAGTGGTGGTCCTTGCGGTGGGTCCGCAGATGCTCGGTGAGCTGGTTGATCCTCTCGGTCAGCAGCGCGACCTGCACCTCGGTCTTTCCGGTGTCGGTCTCGCTGTCGCCGAACTGGGCGATCAGCTCCCGCTTTCTCTCCTGGGTCAATGTCATGCGGCCGGTGAGGCTAGCAGAGGCGCCGCGCTCAGCATCCGCACAGCTCTCGGGTCCGCTCCACGTCGAGCAGCATCTGCGCGACGAGGGCCTCCACCGAGTCGAACCGGCGCTCGCCGCGCAGCCGCGAGATGAAGTCCAGACGCAGCTTCCTGCCGTACAGATCCTCGTCACGGTCGAGCAGGTAGGCCTCGATCAGCGGCGCGAGGCTGCTTCCGAAGGTCGGGCGCACGCCGATGCTGACCGCGGCGCAGGCATCGCCGACGCGGGCGGCGTAGACGCCGAAGCCCGGATACGCGAGGCGCTCGTCGGGGACGATGTTGGCGGTCGGGAAGCCCAGCCCGCGCCCCCGGCCGTCCCCGTGCACGACCGTGCCGCGCAGCCGGAACGGCGCGCCGAGGAAGCGCGCCGCGTGCTCGACGTCGCCGGCCGCGACCAGCGCCCGGATGTGGCTCGAGGACACGACCTCCCCGTCGACCTCGACCAGCCGCACGACGCGCGTCCGGAAGCGCGGGTCCGCGGCGAGCAGCTCCGGGTCGCCGGCCGCGCCGGCGCCGAAGCGGAAGTTCTCGCCGACCGACACGTGCGTGGCGCCCAGGCGCCGCACGAGCACGTCGTCGATGAACTCGGACGGCGTCTGGGCGCGGAAGCGATCGTCGAACGGGATCACCACGAGCTCGTCGACCCCCAGCTCGGCGATCAGCTCCGTCTTGGCCTCAAGCGTGGTCAGCAGCTTGGGAGCATCGTCGGGGCGCAGCACCCAGCGCGGGTGCGGCTCGAACGTGACCACCGTGTCGCTGCCCGCGATCACCTCCCGGTGGCCGAGGTGGACGCCGTCGAACTCGCCCAGCGCCACCCGGCGCGAGCGGGACGCGGCATCGCCGAGCAAGGTCACCTGCATCGCCGGAAGCCTATTCGGCGATCGCCCGGGATGGACCGACGGGGGGTGCGGCGTCGCTCGCCGACCGAAGCACCACCACGGGCCGCAGCTCGTTCGCGTCGCCGGGCTCGGCGATCGCGAGCGCGCCCCCGGAGTCGGTCAGGAGCACCGTGGGGGCGCCTGTCCGCAGCGTGGCAATCGCGCGCCCATTCGCCGCCCGAAGCGCGTCCGCGGCGCCGAGCGCCACGCGGGGCATGAACCGGAGCGCCGCCTCCAGCGAGACGGGCCGATCCGGATCGGACTGTTCGACGTCCAGCTGCCCGATCCGCGTGCGGCGCAGCTGCTCGCAGTACGCGTCGCCGAGGTCGGCGATCAGGCTGCGCACGTAGGTTCCCGACGAGCACTCGATCACGAACGCGCGCCGGTCGCCGTCCTGCCAGAGCTGCTCGAAGCGGTGCACGGTCACCTCCCGCTCCGGCAGCTCGACACTCTCGCCGGCACGCGCCAGCCGGTAGGCCCGGCGCCCTCCGACCTTGACCGCGGAGTAGGCCGGCGGGCGCTGGCGCACCCGCCCAGTCGGAAGCTCCAGCTCGCCCGCCGGCACCGACCCGGTGGGCACGATCTCGCCCTCGGGATCGCCGGTGCTCGACACCGCGCCGAACCTCGCCACCACTTCGTAGCGCTTGGGAAGCGCCATCAGGAACCGCTGGACCCGGGTCGCGCGGCCAACCAGGACGAGCAGCAGGCCGGTCGCGAACGGGTCCAGCGTGCCGGCGTGACCAACCCTGGTGCCGCGCGGCAGCCGGCGACGCACCGTGGCGACCACGTCGTGCGAGGTGACGCCGGCGGGCTTGTCGCAGAGCAGGACGTAGCCCTGCGGTGGGGGCGGTTCGAGGGCCGGAACGCCTGGGCGGCGGCGATCGTCGGTTCGGTCCGGCACGCCGGTGCTCCGGCGTCAGCCGGCCGGCGCGAGCTGCGCCTCCAGCTGCGAGCGCAGGAACGCGACGAGCTCGTCGTGGGGGAGCTCGGTGCTGAAGCCGGCCGCCTGCCGGTGGCCTCCACCGCCCTGCGCGCGCGCGATCGCCGACACGTCGATCGAGTCGTCGCCGGCGCGCAGCGAGACCTTCCGCAGGCCGTTGCGTCCTCCGTCGCCGATCCGCTGGCGGACGAGCGCCGCGACCCGGGTTCCCTGGACGGCCCGGAGATGGTCCACGACGCCCTCCGAGTAGCTCTCCTCGGCGTCTGAGCGGGTGAAGTCGTCGGCCGTCAGCTCGGTGATCGTCAGGCGGCCGTCGTCGTAGCGCTCGATGTTCGCCAGGCCCCGGGCCAGCAGCGCCAGCTTGCCGTACGGCACCCCCTCGTACACGCGCCGGTAGATCCCGTGCACGTCCACGCCGGCGGCGATCAGATCCGCCGCCATCAGGTGCGCGCGGCGGCCGGTGTTCTCGTACATGAAGCGGCCGGTGTCGGTGATCAGCCCCACGTACAGCGCATCGGCGACCGCCCCGCCGGGAGCGATGCCCAGACCGCCCATCAGGTCCCAGATGATCTCGGCCGTGCAGGACGCGTCCGGCACGACCAGGTTGACGGTGCCGAAGCGGGTGTTGTCGTGATGGTGATCGATGTTGATGATGTGCGCGCCCTCGCCGCGGAAGGCCTCGGCCGGGTTGCGGTCGATGTTGCCGCAGTCCAGGAACACGATCGTCCGCTCCGCGAGATCGGCGGGCGGCTCGGTCACCAGCCCGTTGAGCGGCAGGAATCGGTACTCCTGGGGCAGCGGCAGGTCGGCGGGTGCGATGAACATCAGGCAGTCCGCTCCCAGCTGGGACATCGCGCCCTGCATCGCGACCAGGGAGCCGAGCGCGTCGCCGTCCGGGTTCTCGTGGGCCACGACGATCAGCTTCGGCGCCGCGCGCAGCTCGGCGAGGACCTGCTCGCGCTCGGACGGCGTGCCGTTCGCCGTCATCGCGGTACCGTCCGCTCCAGAACCCGGCAGGATCCGACCGAGCTCGATCCCTGCGCCCTCAACGGCCGTCATCCCGCCGATCGCCTCCACCCGCACGCTCCTCCAGCAGGCCGGTGATCCGCATGCTGCGGTCGACCGAGTCGTCGTACTCGAACGTCAGAGAGGGGGTGTGCTTGAGCGTCAGCTCAGCGGCGAGCCGCCGCTGCAGGAAGCCGTGCGCGGAGCGCAGTCCGTCGATCGTCGCCGTGCGCTCGGCTTCGCTGCCGAGCACGCTCACGTACACGCGCGCGTGTCGCAGGTCGGGGCTGGTCTTGACGCCGGTCACGGTCACGAAACCCACACGTGGGTCCTTCAGCTCGGTCGCTATCGCGCCGCTGAGGACCGCTCTCATGGCCTCGTCGACGCGCCGCATGCGGGCTGATCGCATCCTATCCTCCGCACCCGCGTTCGCGCAGTGACCCCATGTGCTCGCGCATCGCGCGTCTCACCCTCGCAGGTCCTGCACGGAGGCGACCAGGCGCTCGACGCTCGCCCCCTCGGGGCAGCGAGCCAGGACCCAGCGCTCCACCTCGTCGGCGGCCTCGGCCAGCCTCGGCAGGGAGCCGCCGGTCAGCGCCGCGGTCAGCTGCGCGCGCTGCCACAGATCCTGGTGGTCGGTCTCGGAGACCGCGACCCGCAGCCGCGACCGCAGCTGGGACTTGATCGACTGAAGCTCCCTGCGCTTTGCCTTGAGGCTGCCGGCCTCGGGAAAGTGCAGCTCGATCACCAGCACGGCGACGAAGCCTCCGGACTGCAAGGCGGCGCCTCCCGGACAGGCGGCTCAGGCGAGCTCTCGCTCGACCTGGCGCGTGGTGTAGGCCTCGAGCACGTCGTCCTCCTTGAGGTCGGCGTAGTCGCGCAGCACGATGCCGCAGTCGAAGCCGGCGCTGACCTCGCGCACGTCCTCGTTGAACCGCCTGAGGCTCGCGATCTCGCCGTCCCAGATGACGGTGCCGTCGCGCACCAGCCGGACCCGGGAGCCGCGTGAGATCCTGCCGTCGGTGACGTGCGAGCCGGCGATCGTCCCCACCCTGGAGGCGCGGAAGATCTGGCGCACCTGGGCGGTGCCGAGCGCGACCTCGACCTCCTCGGGCGCGAGCATGCCCTGCATCGCCGATCGAAGCTCCTCGATCGCCCGGTAGATCACCGAGTAGTGGCGTATCTCAACGCCCTCACGCTCCGCCACCGCGCGCGCATCCCCGACCGGCCGCACGTTGAAGGCGAGGATCACGGCGCTGGAGGCGGCGGCCAGCATCACGTCGGACTCGGTCACCGCGCCGACCGCGCGACGGATGACGTTGACCGACACCTCGTCCTGCGGAAGCTTGGCGATCTCGTCCTCGATCGCCTCCAGCGAGCCGGCGACGTCGGCCTTGAGCACCAGGTTGAGCTCCTGGAGGTCCGAGCCGAAGATGTTCTCCAGCGAGACCCGCTTGCCGCTCTGCTGGCGCGCCAGCGACTCTGCCTTGAGGCGGGAGGCGCGCTCCATCGCCAGCTGCCGCGCGCGGCGCTCGTGCTCCACCACCCGGACGTGCTCGCCCGCGGACGGCACGCCATCGAAGCCGAGCACCTCGACGGGCTCGCCGGGGAGCGCCTGGGTCACGCGGTTGCCGAGGAAGTCGTACATAGCGCGCACGCGACCCCACTGGGCGCCGGCGACGAGCGCGTCGCCGACCTCCAGGGTGCCCCGGCTGACGAGGATCGTCACCACCGGCCCGCGGCCCGGGTCGAGCTTGGACTCGATCACGGTCCCCGAGGCGGCCGCGTCGGGGTTGGCCTTCAGCTCCTCGACCTCGGCCATCACGATGATCGTCTCCAGCAGCTCGTCGAGGCCCTGCTTGGTCTTGGCCGAGACGTCGACGAACTCGGTCTCGCCTCCCCATTCGACCGGCTGCAGCCCGAGCGAGGTCATCTCGGTGCGGACCCGGTCCGGCTGAGCGCCCTGCTTGTCGATCTTGTTGACCGCGACGATCATCGGCACGCCGGCCTCCTTGGCGTGATCGACCGCCTCCTGCGTCTGGGGCTTGACGCCGTCGTCGGCGGCGACCACGATCACGGCGATGTCGGTCACCTTCGCGCCGCGCGCCCGCATCGCGGTGAACGCCTCGTGACCGGGCGTGTCGAGGAACGTGACCATGTGCCCGTCGTGCTTGACCTGGTAGGCGCCGATGTGCTGCGTGATCCCGCCCGCCTCGCCCGCGGCGACCTGGGTCTGGCGGATCGCGTCGAGCAGCGATGTCTTCCCGTGGTCGACGTGGCCCATGATCGTGACCACGGGCGCGCGCTCGACCAGCTGTTCCTCGGAGTCGTGATAGGTCGGCTCGGAGATCTCCTCGTCCTCGGAATGGACGATCTCGACCTCCTTGCCCAGCTCCTCGGCGAGGACCAGGATCGACTCGTCGGAGAGCGTCTGGGTCAGAGTCTTCATCTCGCCCAGCGCCATGAGCTTCTTCATGACCTCCGGCACCGGCACGTCCAGGTACTCAGCGACGTCCTTGACGGTCGATCCGGAGTTGATCTGGATCGCCGTCGGATCGGCGACCGCCGTGCGCGAGGGGCGAGACTCGGCCTCCTCGTCGTATACGCCGCGCCGGCGCCGGCCGCGGCGCTGGCGGCGCGGCGGCTGGTTGGACTGCGGCGGTCCACCGGTGCCACCGGCGCGTCGGGAGGCCTGCGAGTCGATCACAACGCGGCGGCGCCCGCCGGCGCTGCCGGGAGACCGCTCTCCCTGCAGCGAATCGCGCGTCGGGCGCTTGTGCGCGCCCTCGCCGGGCGCCTGGGACTTCGACTGCGTCGCGTCGCCGGGCGCGTCCGGCGTCGGGGCACCGGCCGGCTCCCCGGCGGTTGTCCGCTCAGGGCCACCGCGGGCATCGGCGCGCAGCGCGTCCCCCGTGCGGCTCGGGGCGTCGGACCTGCCCGTGCGGCCCGCGGCGTCGGGCCTGCCCGTGCGGCCCGGGGCGTCGGACCTGCCCGTGCGGCCCGGGGCGTCGGACCTGCCCGTGCGGCTCGGGGCGTCGGACCTGCCCGTGCGGCCCGCGGCGTCGGACCTGCCCGTGTCGGCCGGCGCGGTCGAGGCTGCCTTCGGGTCCGGGGCCGCCGGACGCCCTGCCCCGGCGGGCCCGCCCGCGGGGCTCTCGGCACCGGCCGCGCGGCTGGACTGGCTGGCGCCATGGGCGCCGTTGCCGAGCACGCGTGCGGCCACCTCGGAGTCGACCGACGACGACGTGGCCCTGACGTCGACGCCGGCAGCCCTCAGGCGCGCCAGCGCGTCCTTGGGCGACATCCCCCGCTCCTTCGCGATCTCATGCACGCGTTTGTTCATGTTCGAATCAGTCTAGGACTCGTCCGTCGCCGCGCCGCCGGCGGCGGCCGGGGCGTCTCCGGCGTCCTCGGGGCCGTCCGCCTCGTCCGCGTCGTCGGAGTCGGACCGCACCCGGTCCGAGCCGGTACCGGCAAGCGCCTGGTGCGCCTCAAGGCCGCAGTAGCGAGAACCGGCGAGGGCGGCGTTCGGGCAGCGGCGGCCGTTCGAGAGGATCGCGGCGCAGCGGCCCTGGAGCTCCTCCTCCTCGTAGCCGTGCTCGGCCTCCTCCGCGGCGAACTCGGTCTCGGAGCGGATGTCGATGCGCCAGCCTGTCAGGCGCGCCGCCAGGCGTGCGTTCTGGCCCTCGCGCCCGATCGCCAGCGACAGCTGGTCGTCGGGGACGATCACGGTCGCCTGCTTGCCGGCGTCGTCGACCAGAACCTCGCGCACGCGCGCCGGCGACAGCGCCTTGGCCACGAAGCGGGCCGGCTCGTCGTTGTAGGGGATGATGTCGATCTTCTCGCCGCGCAGCTCCGAGACCACCATGCGAACACGAGAGCCGCGCGGGCCGACGCAGGCGCCGACCGGGTCAACCCCGTCGACATGCGACACGACGGCGATCTTGGAGCGGTAGCCCGGCTCCCGGGCGACGCCCGTGATCTCCACCAGGCCGTCTGCGATCTCGGGCACCTCCAGCTCGAACAGCGACTTGATCAGCTCAGGGTCGCGGCGCGAGACGATGATGCTCGGGCCCTTGGTCGAGTTGGAGACGTCCTTGATCACCGCCTTGATCCTCTGCGAGTGGTCGTAGCGCTCTCCGTCGACCTGCTCGGACTTGGGCAGCAGGGCCTCGACGCGCTCGCGCAGCTGCACGAGCGTGTAACGGCTGTCGGACTGCTGCACGATGCCGGTGATCAGCTCGCCGATCCGGTCGCGGTACTCCTCGAACATCATGTCCCGCTCGGCCTCGCGGATCCGCTGGAGGATCACCTGCTTGGCCGTCTGAGCGGCGATCCGGCCGAAGTCGTGCGGCGTGACGTCCTGAACCTCGATCTGGTCCTCGTAGAGCTTGAGCTTCTCCATGTCGATCTCGGGTTCCGGGGCCTCGCGCATGTCCCCGGTCTCCGGGTCGACGGTCGGCTCCTGGTCCTCGGTCGCCTCGATCAGCAGCTGCTCCTCCAGCTCCGGCGGGATCTTCAGCTCCCAGACGATGAAGTCGCCCGAGTCCCGGTCCATCTCGACCTTCGCGTACGGCGCCGAGCCAGGGGTCTTCTTGTAGGCGGACAGGAGCGCGTCCTCGAGCGCCTCCATCAGCTTGTCGGGTGAGATGTTCTTCTCCGCTGCGAGGCCCCGTACGGCCTCGACGATCTCCTTGGACATGGGCTCAGTCTCCAGGTACGAGGTTTGAGCGGACGATCTGCTCGTATGGGATCGTCACGATCCCTTCGCCGGCAGCGAGCGTGATCTCGCTGTCAGACGCGCCGACAAGCTCTCCGGTCATCTGCTTGTGGCCATGCTGAGCCTCACGCAGGCGAACCCGCGCGCGGCGGCCGAGGAACCGGCGGTAGTGCTGTGGCTTGGTGAGCGGCCGGTCCAGGCCTGGCGAGGAGACCTCCAGCGACCAGCGGTCGCGGTACTCGCCCAGGTGTCCCGATACGCGCTCGCACAGGTCGAGCGTCACGCCGGCCGGGTGGTCGATGAACAGTCTCAGCGTCGAGCCTGAGACCTCCGCGAGCAGCACCTCGACCTCGGGCTCGACGCCGGCGAGGCTGGCTTCGATCTCGGTCTGGATGTCACTCACTTGCTCCTCCAAATGTCACAAAAAAAGCGGGCGGGCGCCCACTTTCGAAAACTGCACCGGGAACGCCCGGCCGGAAAGCTGTGGACCTGAGGGTAGCACCGCCGCGGGTTCCGGTGCGAGGGATTGAGCGGCTTCGCACGATCTCCCGCGACCGCGAGCTGACATCCCGGAGCTGCGCTCAGCTGCCCGCCGCCCGCGCCGCCCGTGCGGCTCGCTCCCGGGCGCGGTCGCGATAGAGGCGGTAATCGCGCCGCTCGGGGGCCATGCACGCCGCCAGGGCCAGCGGGCGCCGGGCCTCGCTGTCGCGGCCCAGCAGCTGCAGGCAGCGTCCCAGGCAGAAGAGCGCGAAGTCGTTGGTCGGCGCGCGCTCGATCACCGAGCGGAACTCCTCGGCCGCCTCGTGATAGCGCTGCGCTCCGAACAGCGCCCGGCCGAGCGCCTCGCGGATCGACGCCTTGTCGGGAGCGAGGTCGCGTGCCCGCGAGAGCGGCACTGCGGCCTGATGGCTGTGCCCGGACTCGAGCAGCTCCATGCCGCGGCGGTAGAGGTCGTAGACGTCGTCCACCCAGGTGAGTCTAGGAGCGCCGGCCGGGGGCGCGGCTGGGCGTGGCCCTCCGGAGCGCCACGTGCACGCGATCGCGCCAGCCGCGCCGGTAGCGCCTCCGCGGCGGCCCCGGAGGCAGCGCCCAGAGCGCCCGCAGCGCGCCGGCGATGCCCAGCCCGCGCGCCAGCTCGCGCCGCAGCGCGCGCCGCTGCGCGGGCGTCGGGTTCGAGCCGCCGCCCCGATAGCGGGCGACCCGAAGCGCGCGGACGTACGCGGCCGCGGCTGGCGCCCCCTCCAGGCGGCGCTCGAGCCCGGCGAGCGTCGAGCCTCCCGCGAGGGGTCGGCGCGTGCGCGCCCAGGCCCGCTCCAGCTCCGCCACGGGATCGAGCCCGCCGCCAGGGTCGCGCAGCGCGAGCGCCAGCACAAGCGCCACGGCGAGCGCCGTGACGGCCAGCCCGGCGATCGCCAGCGGCGCCGGCGCGCTGCCCCCCGCCCTGGGCACCCTGGTGCCGGGCCGAACCGCCGCCGCGAC
>JAJZWB010000107.1 GCA_021846845.1 Actinomycetes bacterium
CCGTAGCGGGGCGCAGGGCGTGCCTGGATCAACCAGTCCAGGACCGACATCTGGCTCTACCCCGGCATGCACCAGCCGTCCGTGGTCATGCCCTCACGCGGCCCGGAGGAGGTCCCACCCGCGCTCCGCGGCCGCCTGGTGGCGACCTTCAACAGCGCCTTCAAGCTGGTGGACTCGGGTGGCGGCTTCGCCTACGACGGCCACACGTACGCGCCGATGGTCAACGGCCTGTCGGCGATCGTGCGCTACAGCAACGGCAAGCTGAACATCATCGACTGGAACGGAGGGCCGCGGGTCGCCTCCAACGTCGTCTACGCCCGCCAGAACCTGCCGCTCATCATCGACAACGGCCGCATCAACCCGAACCTGTCCGATGGGCCGCAGTGGGGCGCGACGCTGGGCAACGCGATCCAGGTGTGGCGCTCTGGGATCGGGATCGACCGCCACGGAAACCTGATCTACGCGGTGGCCAACTACCAGACGGTCTCGTCGCTGGCCCAGATCCTCCTCCACGCCGGAGCGGTCCGGGCGATGCAGCTCGACATCAACGCCTACTGGCCGAGCTTCATCACCTACAAGCGCCCGGGCGCCGTGAATCCCGCGAACCTGCTGCCGGACATGACGCGCTCGCCCTACCGATACCTGACGCCCGACGACCGGGACTTCTTCGCCGTCTACATCAAGTGACCCGCCGGAGGCTGTCGCGGACGGCGCCGGCGCTGCTGGCCCTGACCGCGGCCGCCGTCGTCGTCGCGGCCTCGGCGACCGGCTCGGGCCACGGCCCTGCCGGACAGGCGGGGTCCGTCCACGGCCGCCCGGGCTCGGGGTCCTCGTCCGGTCGCTCGGGCTCGGGGTCCTCGTCCGGTCGCCCGGGCTCGGGGTCCTCGTCCGGTCGCTCGGGCTCGGGGTCCTCGTCCGGTCGCCCGGGCTCGGGGTCCTCGTCCGGTCGCCCGGGACCTGAGGCGCCGGCGCACCGGCCGCCGTTCGCGGTCGGCGAGCGCGTAATCACCTTCGTGGACCACAGCCGCACGGTGGCCTATCCGGGGCGCCGTCCCGTGCCGCGCACGCTGGTCACGGTCGTGCGCTACCCCGCCGTCGGCCGGCCCTCGCCGGCCTCCGTGCCCGACGCTCCGCCGGACCGGGGAGAGGGGCCGTTCCCGCTCGTCGTCTTCGGCCACGGATTCGCGACCACCCCGGCGATCTACCACCGGCTTCTGCACGCGTGGGCGCAGGCCGGGTTCGTGGTCGCGGCGCCGGTGTTCCCGCTGGAGAACGCCCACGCGCCGGGCGGCCCGAACGAGTCCGACCTGGTCAACCAGCCGCGCGACATGAGCTTCGTGATCTCGCAGCTGCTGCGCCTGAGCGCCGATCGCCGCTCGTCGCTGGCCGGGATGGTCGACGCTCGGAGAATCGCCGTCGCCGGCCAGTCCGACGGCGGCGAGACCGCGCTGGCGGTCGCCTACGACCGCTGGTACCGGGACCCGCGTGTGCGGGCCGCGGTGATCCTCTCCGGCGCCCGGATCCCGAGCGTCGCCGACCTCAGGGTCGGCCCCGGCCAGCCCGCCCTGCTCGCCACCCAGGGGACGGCCGACCGGATCGACCCGCCGCGCAACACCCGCGCATTCTTCGCGCTCGCGCGCCGGCCCAAGTTCCTGCTCTCGCTGCCCGGCGCCGGGCACCTCTCGCCATACACCGACGAGCAGCCCCAGCTGGGGATCGTCGAGCGGGTCTCGATCGGGTTCCTGGAGCACTACCTGGAGCACGCCGCCGGCGGGATCTCGCAGATGGAGCGCTACGGCAACCGCCCCGGAACAGCGAGGCTGACCGCCGACCCTTGAAGCATGGCTCGAGACACGAGACACGAGACACAAGGCACGCGGACCGGGGCCCTGGGCCCGGGGCCCGGGGCCCGAGGCGGGGCGCCCGGCGCTCAGGCCAGCTGAGTGCGCACAGCCGCCACCCCCAGCTCGATCAGGGGCTCCAGATCGAGCCCCGGCTCGGCCAGCCGCCGGATCGCGACTCCGTCGGCGAGCGCCAGCAGCAGCGCCGCCACGTCGTCCGGGTCCGAGCGCAGGGAGAATGCCCCGCCGTCGCTGCCGGCGCGGAGCGCCGCCGCCAGGCGGGTGCGCATGGCCCGTGCCAGCCGGGTCAGCTCGGCCGCGATCTCCGCGTTGCGCTGGCCGAGCGTCAGCAGCTCATAGAAAGTGACCATCTCGCTGCGCCCGACGCCGAGCACGTCCTTCAGGTTGCGCACCAGCGCGTCGATCAGCTCGTCGGCGCCCGCCGCGGCCGTCACCGCCTCGTCGAGCAGCCGGCCCCGCAGCTCCGACTCACGGCGCACCACCTCGACGAGGAGCCGCTCCTTGGTCCCGAAGTGGTAGTGGAGCAGCCCCCGGGAGACGCCGGCCTCGCGGGCGACGTGATCGAACGTGGAGCCCGCGATCCCGCGCTCGGCCACGCTCGCGCGCATCGCCTCGACGATCCTCTGCGCCTTGTCGGTAGGCAGGTCGGACGCGGGCGCGCGATCGGTTGCGGTTGCGGCCCGCATGCCGCGCGGATTCTACGCCTGCCCCGCGGGCGCGACGCACGCCCTCCGGCGCGTGACCCGCTTCGTCGCGGCCGCGCGAACCGCTCGGGTGACGGTCGCGCGACCTGGTCGGGAAGCGGCCGCGCGCACTGCTCTGGCGGGAGTCGCGCGAACCGCTCGCGGTCGCTGACCGACCGGCGGCCGCCCGAGCTCGGAGCGGGCGGCCGCGACTGCGCCGCGCTACGCCGCGGACGCGGCGCCCTGGCCCTGCGGTGCAGGAGTCCCGGGCGGCGGGACGTACTGGAACTCCTCCTCGGCGCCGAACAGCGTGTCGAGGACCTTCGAGCGCAGCGACTCCGACAGGGTCAGCGCGAGCGCCGCGCCGAACACCAGGATCGCCAGCCGACGTCCCAGACGCCGCTTGCGGCGACGCTTCGAGGGATGCGGGTGCCTGGGTGCGTCCGACAGCGCCATCGCCGCGTTGCGCACGGCGTCCGCCGCCTGGCGCAGCTCGTGGTGAAGCTTGTGATCGTCGAGCAGCGCCCGCTGGGGCGCCTTGCTGCCGATCAGCCGCTCGTAGGCGTTCTTGCTCGAATCCAGCGCCGTGCGGACGTTGTCCCGCAGTTCCGCGTCGTCGATGAGCCGCTGGATGTACGGGTTGGCCTTGGTTATCGAGGCCACGTCGGCGGGTGTGAACGGCACCGCCTTCGCGACCTTCCTCTTTGCTGATGCCATCGGTCTCCCTCGATTCGGGCGGGTGGGATCTCAGGATACGCGATGGTCGTGGGCGCGCCGGCGGCGCAGCGAGACGGCCAGGGCCTCGTCGATCGTCGAGACGAACTCGAACTCGATCGTCCTGCGCAGGTGCTCGGGGATCTCCTCCACGTCCTGCTCGTTGAGCGCCGGCGCGATCACGGTGTGCAGCCCGCCGCGCTGCGCGGCGAGCGCCTTCTCCTTGAGGCCGCCGATCGGAAGCACGTTCCCGGCCAGCGTGATCTCGCCGGTCATCGCCACGTCGGAGCGGACCGGCCTGCCGGAGAGCAGGGAGGCGAGCGCGGTGACCATCGTGATCCCGGCGCTGGGGCCGTCCTTGGGGACCGCGCCCGCGGGGACGTGGATGTGGAGGTCGTGCTTCGCGAACCAGTCCTCGGGCAGGTCCGGCGCCAGCTCCGCCGCGCTCGCCCTCACGTAGGACAGCGCCGCCTGTGCCGACTCCCGCATCACCTCGCCGAGCTGGCCGGTGATCGTCAGCCGCCCGCCGCCCGGCATGGCGGTCGCCTCGACGAACAGCACCTCGCCGCCGACCGGCGTCCAGGCCAGGCCCGTCGCCACGCCGGGACGGGAGGTCCGGCGCCTGACCTCGGGCATGAACCTCGGCTTTCCGAGCAGCTCACGCACCCGCGGCGCCGTGACCGTCAGCCGGCCGCGAGCGCGTCCCTCTGCGACCTGCCGCGCGACCTTGCGCGCGACCGCGCCGATCTCCCGCTCCAGCTGGCGCACCCCCGCCTCGCGCGTGTAGCCCGCGATGATCGCCCGCAGCCCCGAGTCGTTGAACGCGATCCTCGCGCTCGTGAGTCCGTTTCGCTCGATCTGGCGCGGCACGAGGTAGCGGCGCGCGATCTGGAGCTTCTCGTCGGCCGTGTAGCCGGAGAGCGTGATCACCTCCATCCGGTCGCGCAGCGGTCCCGGGATCGTGTCCAGCGTGTTCGCCGTCGCGATGAACATCACGTTTGAGAGGTCGAACGGCAGATCGAGATAGTGGTCGCGGAAGGTCGCGTTCTGCTCGGGGTCCAGCACCTCGAGCATCGCGCTGGCCGGATCTCCGCGGAAGTCGGCCCCCAGCTTGTCGATCTCGTCGATCATGAACAGGGGGTTGTTGGCGCCCGCGTCGCGCATCGCGCGGATGATCACCCCGGGCATGGCCCCGATGTAGGTGCGCCGGTGGCCGCGGATCTCCGCCTCATCGCGCACCCCGCCCACGCTGATGCGCTCGAAGCGGCGGCCGAGCGCGCGCGCCACCGATCTTCCGAGCGAGGTCTTGCCCACCCCTGGCGGGCCGACGAAGGTGAGGATCGAGCCGGCGCGCCGATCGGGTTGGTCGCGCGTCAGCGAGCGGACGGCGAGGAACTCGAGGATCCGGTCCTTGACCTGCTCGATGTCGTAGTGGTCGGCATCCAGGACCTCCCGGGCATGACCCAGATCGAGGTTGTCCTCGGTGGTGGTGTTCCACGGCAGCGACGCGATCCACTCCAGGTAAGTGCGCACGACCCCGTACTCGGCCATCGCCGGCTGCAGTCGCTCGAGCCGGCCGAGCTCCCGCTGAACCTGCTTGGAGACCTCCTCGGGCAGCACCAGCGCCTCTAGCTGCGAACGCAGCTCGGCCGCCTCGGCGCGTGCCTCGTCGCCCTCGCCGAGCTCCTCCTGGATCGCCTTCAGCTGCTGGCGCAGGAAGTACTCGCGCTGTCCCTTCTCAAGCTCTGACTGGACCTGGGTCTGGATCTTGGTGTCAAGAGCCACCAGCTGCGCCTCGCGCGCGAGGATCTCCGACAGCCGCCGCAGGCGGCGGGTTACGTCCAGCTCCTCGAGCAGCTCCTGCTTCTCCGTCGTCGGGAGCCGCAGCGCGCCGGCGATCAGGTGGCTGAGCAGCACCGGGTCGTCGATGTTGGAGACCATCACCTGGAGCTCCTCGGGCAGGTACGGGACCTGGCCGACGATCCCGGAGAACGTGCGCTGAACGTTGCGCGCGAGCGCCTGGAGCTGATCGCTCTGGCGCACGCGGTCGGGCGCCTGCTCGACCTCGGCCACGAGGTAGGGCTCGGTCTGTACCCATTCGCGCACGCGGACGCGCTCGCCGCCCTGGATCAGCACGCGCAGGCTGCTGTCGGGAAGGCGCACCATCCGGACCACGGTCCCGAGCACGCCGACCTCGTAGACCTGGTCGGGGCCCGGCGCCTCGACGTCCGAGTCGCGCCCGGCGATCAGCACGATCGACCGGTCGCCGCGGAGCACGTCGTTGATCAGCTCGATGCTGCGGGGTTGGCCGATGTTGAGCGGCATCACCAGCTCGGGGAAGGTGACCGCGTCGCGCAGCGGGAGCACCCCGACCTGCGCCGGGAAGCGCCGCTCGCTCTCGCCCCCAGCCTCGTCGGCGGCCGGCGCGACAGCCTCGGGCGCCTCGGCCTGCGCGGCCGGCGCAGCCGCGACCCGTGCCCCTCGCGCGCCGGAGCTCATCCGGCCCCGCCGGTTCGAACCGGCACCGACCTGCGCCTCGTGGGCCGCCCGACGATCGGCAGCTCCACATGGAGCATGCCGTTCTCATAGCGGGCGCTGATCCGGTCGGCGTCCACGTCGGCGCCGAGCTCGATCAGGCGCCGGAAGCTGCCGCGCTCGATCTCGATCTGCTGGTAGACCTCGCCGGCCGGCGGGACCGCGCCACGGCGTCCGGCGAGGAACAGCTTGCGCCCCTCGATCTGGAGCGCGATGTCCTCGATCCGCACGCCGCCGAGCTCCGCGGTCACGATCGCACGCGGGGGGTCCGAGGCGTAGGAGACGTCCACCGGGGGCCAGCGGCGACTGTGACGGCGCGCAAGCCCTGTGCGCTCGAAGACGTCGCCGAACAGCTCGTCCATCTCGCGCCGCATACGGTCGAAGTTGGCAAACAGGTCGCGCTCGGACATCTGCCCTCGACCAAAGCGTATCCATAGCGAGCCGGACACCGGCGACCGCCAGCCGAACATCGGCGACCGAGAGCCGAAGGACCGCGAGCCCGACACCGGCGACGGTGAGCCGAGCACCGGCGACCGCGAGCCCGACGGCGGCGATCAGACCGAGTAGGCGACGCCCTCCGCGGCGAGCTCGACGTCGGCGCCGAAGGCGGCGCCGGCCTGCGCCCGCAGCAGCTCGACGTCGCGCTCGTCCGACCAGTGCGTCAGCACCAGACGCCGCGCGCCCGCGCGGCGTCCGTGCTCGCCCGCCTCCGCAGCCGTCAGGTGGCCGCGTCCCCCAACGGTCTCCGGCTCCTCCAGGGTCGCCTCGATCAGCAGCAGGTCGCTGTCGCGGGCGAAGCGGACCAGGTCGTCGGACGGCGCGGTGTCCGCGCTGAATGTGAACCGCGCATCCGCGGCGTCGAGGCGGACCGCGTGGGTGCTGATGTAGTGCGGCACCGGGCAGAGCTCGGCCCGCAGCGGCCCGAGCTCAAGCGCCGCGCCGGGGTCGTACTCGTCCGCCTCGAACGCCGCGTCGACCAGCCCGGCGGCGCCGCCCGGCTCCGCCGCACGACGCAGCACCTCCGCTCCCCCCGGAGGGAGATGCAGCCGCGGTCGCGGGAGGCGGCGGGGTCCGTAGCGCAGCGCGTTGGAGAACGGGATCAGGTCCATGAAGTGATCCGAGTGCATGTGCGTGATCAGGACCGCGTCCACCTCGGCGTAGTCGCAGGACGCGCGCAGCTTCCCGAACGCTCCGCTGCCGCAGTCCAGCACCAGCGTGTAGCCGTCCTCCTGCACCAGATATCCGCTGCACGCCCCGCCGGCGTCCTGCCAGGAGGGCGACTTGCCCAGCACCGTCACCCGCACTCGATCGCTCCTCTTCAGCCGCCCTCTGACACTCTAACGGCGTGGGCGCGATCCACTGGATCTGGGCCGGCGGCGCGCTCGGTGGATGGAACCTGCCGTCCGGCCTGCCGGCGCCGCACCTGATGGCGGCGCCGCTGCCCGGCGTGATCGCACATCCGGTCTCTCACCCGTTCGAGGTCGCGGCGCTCGTGCTCGGGGGGCTGCTGGCGATGGGCGCATGGCTGTCGGGCCTGGCACGCCGCAGCTTCGTGTCGCTGACGGCGGCGTTCGTGCTCGCGGGGCTCCTGCTCGGTCCGGGCGTCACCGGCGTCGTGCGCTTCGACACCCGCTCCGGATTCGTCGGCCAGCTCGCGACGGTGGCGCTGATCGTGATCCTGTTCGGCGACGGGCTGGAGGTCGACGGCGAGCTGCTGCAGTCGCACTGGGCGCTGCCGCTGCGCAAGCTGGTGCTCGCGATGCCGCTGACGGCCGCGATCGTGGCGCTCGCGACGCGACTGCTGACCGGCATGTCGTGGACGGAGTCGCTGCTGGTTGGCGCGCTCCTGTCGCCGACCGACCCGGTGCTCTCGTCGAGCGTCGTGACCAATCCCCGCGTGCCGGCGGTGATCCGTCACTCGCTGAACCTGGAGTCGGGACTCAACGACGGCCTCGCGCTGCCGGCGGTGCTCGCGCTCGGCTCCGCGCTGGCGATCGGCGGCGGGCGGTTCGTCTGGTGGAGGTTCGTGCTCGAGAACGTCGTCCTGGGTTTCGCGGCCGGGATCGCCGTCGGGCTCGCGGCCGCGCTGCTCGCGCCCCGGGCGGCCGACGACGCGGCCGGCATCCCCGGCCACCAGCGGGCGCTGTTCGCGCTGGGAGCGGCGTTCGCGGCCTACGGCCTGGCGGTGCTCACGCCGCAGGGCAACGGGCTGATCGCCACGTACGTGGCCGCGATCACGCTCGGGATCAGGCGGCCCGACATCGGGCGCGAGTTCGCACGGCACGCGGCGGCGCTCGTCAGCATCGTCAAGCTCGGGATCTTCGTCGTGTTCGGAGCCCTGCTGACGCTCGGCGGCCTGGCGCACGGGGGTTGGGCCGCCGTCGGCGTGGCCGCGGTGACGCTCCTGGTGGCCAGGCCCGCGGCCGTGTTCGCGGCGCTGGCGGGCACGGACACCGATCGGGCAACCAAAGCGTTCATGGGCTGGTTCGGGCCCAGGGGGGTGGCCACGATGACGTTCTCGCTGCTGGTGCTCGGCCAGCAGATCGCGTCGGCTCGGCGGATCTTCGACCTGGCCGCGCTGACGGTGTTCTGCTCCATCCTGGCCCACGGCGCGACAGACACCGCCGGAGTCGAATGGATCGCCGCCCGCGCACGGCCGCCGGCGCCGGCGGGACGGGAGCCGTCCGCCGTGAAACCCGGATCGGGAACCGATCGCCGGAGGCCGCCGCGCACGAAGCCATGAGCGCCGGTCCGGCCACCACAGGCCCCCGGTCCGGCCACCACAGGCCCCCGGTCCGGCCACCACAGGCCCCCGGTCCGGCCAACGCGATCAAGACGGGCTCGCGGCGGGAACCGGACTCCACGCCGGACCACCCCGGTCCGGCCAACGCGATCAGGACGGGCTCGCGGCGGCCCGAGGCGCCAACCGCGGACCGTCGAGGGCGCTCAGGTGTGCAGCGCCACCTGCTCGCCCGGGGTCGGGAACGCCCATGCAACCTGGAGACGGCGCTCCTGACGGAACACGAGGCGCAGCTGGCTGGGCGGCCGCAGGCCGTCCGGGTGCGCCGGACGGAAGGTCGCGCACGGTTCCGTCACGGCAAGCGAACAGAGCTGGTTGCGCCCGAAGTAGCAATCCTCACAGCTGACCCCTGAAGCCAAGGCACGTCGTTGAGCCATATGAGTCCTGTCACCCGCCTTCCTCTAGACCCTCGCGAAGTTCCGACGCGGGCATGTAAGCGGATCCCACCCCCCCTCACAACGACGAATGCCGGAAATCGCAAGCATTTCGCCTTCCCGCAAATTGCAGGCATTTCCTGATCGGTGCCGCAATTTGCGGGGATGATCTGGCCCCGCTCGGCTCTGAGCGCAATCTCACGATTCTCTTAGCTGCCTCTTTGCTGGGCGGCCGATCATCGGGTCCACGATGAGCTTCGATCGAGAACCGCCCACGGGACCATCTTCCGAGCCCCCTGAGACCCTGGGGCCAGCCTCGGAAAGCCTGGAGCCATCCCCGGACTACGTGTCGAGGGCCGCCAGCTACGTGGCGCGGGCCGGCCGCGCCGGCCCGCCGTTGCGCGAGTCCGCGACCGGCGACACGGGAGCGCCGCTCGGCGAGGCCGCGGCCGGCGAGACGAACGCGCCGTTCGCTGGCTCCGCGGCCTCCGCCCACGCCTCGAGCGGGCGGGCCGGCTCGACCGCGGCCCGCGGGCCAGGCGCAGGGCCCGGCGCCCCGGCCGGCGCGCTGAGCTCGCGCGCGGCGGGCATCGACTTCGTGCGCCGCGCGAACGTATGGATCGCCGCCGGCGCGGTTGCCTTCGCGGGGGCGGTCACCGCGGTCACCGCGCACGCCTTCCATCCGAAGACCGCCGTCGCGGCACAGCCGGCCACGACGTCGCTGCCGGCCATCGGGGACGACGGGGGCACGACCACCCCGCAGGCGGCGCCTGCGCCGGCCGCGCCATCCCCGGCGCCGCCGGTGGTCTCCGGCGGCTCCTGAGCGCGGAGTCGCTGCCGCCGTGCCGATCGCCGCCGTAACCCCCAGCCCGATGTGGTTCATGACCCGTGGCACGGGCGCGACCGCGCTCGTCCTGCTCACGGTGACCGTGGCGCTCGGCGTGGCGCACGTCAGCAGGACCAAGATCGCCGGGCTGCCGAGGTTCGTGCTCGACAAGGTGCACCGAAACGTGGCGCTGCTCGCGCTCGCATTCGTGTGCGTGCACGTCGCGACCTCCGTGCTTGACACCTTCGCGCACATCAGCGTGCTCGATGTCGTGATCCCGCTGCACTCCGTCTACCGGCCGCTGTGGCTCGGCCTCGGCGCGGTCGCGTTCGACCTGCTGGTGGCGACCATCATCGTCAGCCTGCTGCGGCGGCGGCTCGGCTACCGGACCTGGAAGGCGACCCACTGGCTCACCTACGCCTCCTGGCCGATCGCGCTCGTCCACGGATTCGGCACCGGCTCTGACGCGAGGACGCACTGGATGCTCCTGCTCACGGCCGGATGCATCCTGGTCGTCCTGGCCGCCATCGCGGTCCGTGTCAGCTCCGGCTGGCCAAAGCACCTGACGGTGCGGCTCTCGGCGCTGGGCGCGGCCGCGCTGCTCCCCCTCGGGCTGCTCGTCTGGCTGCCCCGCGGCCCGCTCGCGCCCGGATGGGCGAAGCGCGCCGGCACCCCTACTTCGGTGCTGGCGGCGGCTGCGGGCGCGCCGAGCGCATCCGCGGGCGCCGGGGCGGGCGCCGCAGGCGCCCCGAGCACGCGGTTCACCGCCACCACCAGCGGCAGCGTCCAGCAGAGCGAGCCCGATGATGGGAACGCGCTCGTCGACATCTCGCTGAGCGTCTCCAACCCGCAGATCACGACGATGCACGTCGCGCTGCGCGGTGAGGCCCTGGACGGCGGAGGCGTCCAGCTCACATCGAGCCAGGTGACGCTGGGCTCCGGGGCGAATCCCGATCTCTACACCGGGCAGGTCACCGGGCTGCAGGGCAATGACATCGCCGCGACGGTCACCGGCGGCGGACGCACGCTGTCAGTCCTCGCGCGGCTCAACGTCTCGCCCGGCACCGCGACTGCGTCGGGCACCGTCACCGTGTCCCCCGCGACCACGCAGTAGCCGGGTAGCGTTCCGGGTCCCTGCCCGAACGCGCTGAACCCATATGCGGATCCTCGTCACCGGCGTGACCGGCTACATCGGCGGCCTGATGGCCACGCGACTGCTTCAGGAGGGGCACGAGGTTCGCGGCTTCGCGCGCCACCCCGACCGAGCGGCTCACGGTCTGCCGGTCGTGGCCGGCGACGCGATCACCGGCAAGGGCCTCGATCGCGCGCTTGACGGTGTCGACGTGGCCTACTTCCTGATCCACTCGATGGAGCCACAGCCGGCCGAATCCGGCGACGGCGGCCGCTTCTCAACCCGCGAGCGGACCGCCGCGCAGCGCTTTGGCGACGCCGCCGCGGCCGCCGGAGTGCGGCGAATCGTCTACCTGGGGGGGCTGCTGCCCGCCGGCCGGCCGCTGTCCAGGCATCTGGAGAGCCGCCTCACCGTGGAGCGGATCCTGCTGGAGGCGGTACCGGGCTCGGTCGCGCTGCGCGCCTCGATCGTGATCGGCGCTCGCTCACGGTCGTTCCGCTTCCTGGTGAGGCTGGTCGAACGCCTACCGGTGCTGGCGGTGCCCGCCTGGCGGGTCCATCGCACGGCGCCGATCGACGAACGTGACATCGTCGCGCTCCTGGCGGCCGCCGCGACCAGCGACCGGGTCGCAGGTGAGTCACTGGACGTCGGCGGCCCGGAGGTGGTGACCTACGGGGAGTTGATCGACCGGATCGCCGACGCGATGCTCGTCGAGCGTCCGGCGATCGGCCTGCGACGCCTGACCCTGACCCCGATCGCCAGCCGCGTCGCCGCGATCGTCAGCGGTGAGCGCCACGAGCTGGTCGGGCCGCTGATGGAGAGCCTGACCGCTGACCTGCTCCCCGCCGACGACCGCGCCGCCGGCCTGCTCGGAGTGCGCCTGCACTCGCTGGACGCGGCGATCGAGCACTCGCTGCGGGAGTGGGAGCGCGACGAGCCGCTGGCGGCACGCTGACCGACGCGAGCGGCCGGGGGTCCGCCCGCCAGCCCACGCGGACGTCGTGCCGGCAGCTTGCGTTGGTTCCGCGTCCGTTAGTGTGCGCCGGCAATGAGCACCGTGACCGCCAGGATCGTGATCGGTGCGTCGATCGACCGCGTATGGGATCTGGTGATGGATCCGTACCGCCTCGGTGACTGGGTCACGATCCACCGCTCTGTCGCCGAAGTCTCGGACTCGCCGCTGCGAAGGGGTTCGACGATGGCGCAGACGATCCACGTGCGCGGCTTGACATTCAGGGTCCACTGGACGCTGACATCCATCGACCGCCCGCGCCTGGCCGAGTGGGAGGGCGGCGGCCCCGCGCACTCCACCGCCATCATCCGCTACCAGCTTGAGAGCGACTCCGAGGGACGAACCCTGTTCGAGTACACCAATGAGTTCCACCCTCCGGGCGGACGGATCGGCAGCGTTGCCGGCAGGATGATCGTCGGCGCCACGTCAGAGCGAGAGGCCAACGCTTCACTCTCGCGACTCAAGGCGCTGCTGGAGCGTTAATCGGCCGCGCCCCATCGCCGGGTGTGTATCTTGCACCACGAGCGCTATATCGACATTGACTCGGAGGTAAGTTGAGTTGGCAGACTTCGTTGACACTACGGTAAAGGACATCGACAGCCGCCTCGCGGAGCTTGAGCTCGAGGTGTCGAAGCTGAAGGCCGCTCGCGCGGCGCTGGTCGGCGACGGCCGCCCGTCTCGCGGCGCGGCCGCGCCGAGCGCGCCACGACGTGCGCGCGGCGCGCGGGCGGC
>JAJZWB010000108.1 GCA_021846845.1 Actinomycetes bacterium
CACGACGCCGTGCTCCTCGTCGCGGGCGCGGCGAAGCGCGCGCAGTGCCGGCTCGGGCGGCCGGTCGGGTGCCGTGACGCGCTCTGCGCCGGGCTGCCGGCAGCGGCCGGGCCGTCGGGAGCATCCTCGGTCGCGTACGTGAGCGGACACGTGCGGACCGCTCGACCGCGCGCTGGGGGTGCTCATCGGACCTTCGCCGGGTCCTGCCAGACCAAGGTCCAGGGTGCGCCCGCGGGCCCCGTGGCGATCACGGATGTGAGGTGAATCGCCGGCCAGAGCTCCCGCGCGCAGGATCACGCGCCTACGTCCCGCTGACGATCGCCGCCGTCGTGGCGCTCGCCGCTCTGCTGACGCGGGTCGGCTCGGACGCGCGCTGGCTGGCCGCGCTGGGCCGCGACATCGCCCTGCGCGGCGCGATCCCGGCCGGACTGCCGTTCGCGGGCGCCGGGACGGCCCATTGGCCCAACCCGGTGGTGCTCGCGGAGCTGATCTTCGCCGCGCTGGAGGGCGCGCTCGGCGATCGTGGTCTGATGCTCGCGCAGCTGGTCGCCGTCGCCGCCGGCCTGGCCCTGATCGCCCGTGACGCCCGCGCCGGCGGTGCCAGCTCTTCCGCGACCGCCGCGGTCCTGGCGCTCGTCGCCCTGGGCACGATCGCGAGCCTGGCGATCGTCCGCGTGCAGCTTTTCTCTCTGGTGATGATGCCTGCGCTGGTGGCGCTCCTGCGCTCGCAGGCGCGCGCGCCGTCGTCGCGGATCTGGCTCGCCGTGCCGCTGCTGGCCCTGTGGTCCAACCTGCATGGCGCTGCGCTGCTGGGCCTCGGGATCCTGATCTGCCACCTGCTCGCGCAGCGGGGTCGCCACCGGCCATGGGAGTCGCTGGCGATCGCGGTGGCCGGTGCCGCGGCGCTCTGCGTGACCCCGGCCGGCGTGGCGACGATCGCCTACTACCACGGCGTGCTGACCAACGTCGCGGCTCAGCGTGGCGCCGGGATGTGGGCCCCCCTGTCGCTGAGCTCCCCGTTTGACCTGCTGACGATCGTCGCGGCGGCCGCCTCGCTGCCGTCGGCGGCGCGGGCGCGGCCGGCGCTCTGGGAGTGGCTGGTGATCGCCGCGCTGACGATCGCGACCGTGAGCGCGGCCCGCAACGGCGTGTGGCTGATGCTGTTCCTGGCGGCGCCCGCGGCGCGCGGGCTCGCCCCGGCAGGGTCACGGCGCGCCCGCTCGCTCGCGCCGGCCGGAGATGACCGCTCACCCGCCCGGCCCCGGGATGCCGGCGCCTCGCGCGCCCTGAACCAGGTCGTGAAGCCGGCGACCGCCGTCGCAGCCGTCGCGGCCGCGGCGCTGCTCTTCGCGGCGGTCGCCCGAGGGCCGGCCCCGTCGGGCGCCGGCGGCTCGCTCGTACGCGGAGCGGTGGCGCTCGCGCACGGCTCGCCGGTGCTCGCCGACGGGTCGATCGACGAGCAGGTGGCGCTCGCCGGCGGGCGGATCTGGGCCGGCGACCCGATCGACGCGTTCTCCGCGTCCGTCCAGGCGGCATACCTGGACTGGGTCTCCGGGGCACGGGACGGCGCGGGAGCGCTGACGCCTGCAGTCCGCGTCGTGCTCGTCGCGCGCGGATCACCGAGCCAGGCGCTGATGTCCAGGATGACCGACTTCGAGGTCGCCGGGTCCGACGCGACCGCGGTGCTCTACCGGCGCGTCGGGAGCGCGCGCACGTGAGCGCGATCGGCGTCCCGGCCCCGGCGGGCGCGACGCTGGCGCTGCCTCGCTCGCGACGGCTGGCGATCGTCGCCGGGGCGCTGATCGTCTCCCGGCTGCTGGTGGTCGCCGCGGGTGCCTTCGGCGTGCTGGCGCTGGGCAAGCACGACCGCGCCGCGGCCGCCGCCGCCCTGCAGTCGCTCGGACCTGTAGGGAACGTGCTGGCAGGCTCGGTCGACCGCTTCGACGCCGCCTACTACCTGTCGATCGCGGCGCACGGCTATGGCGTCGGCGCGTCTGACCTGCTCGCCTTCTACCCCGCCTACCCGATGCTGATCCGGGCGGTCACGCCGGTCGCCGGGTCGGCGCTGGTCTCCGCGGCGGCGATCTCGCTCGCCTCGTTCGCGGGGGCGATGTCGCTGCTGCACCGGCTCACCGAGCGTGAGCTCGGGCCCGCCGCAGCCGATGCGACCACGATCATGCTCTGCTTTGCGCCGCTGTCGTTCTTCTTCACCGCGGCGTACACGGAGTCGCTGTTCCTGCTGGCTTCGGTGGCGACGGTGGCCGCGTCGCGAGCCGGCCGCTGGCGGCTGGCTTGCGTGCTGGCCGGGGCCGCGACGCTGACCCGCCCCACCGGCGTCCTCTTGGTGGTCGCGCTGGTCGTCGGGCGCCTGCGCGAGCGCGGGCGGCCCGAGCGCGGGCTGCTCTGGGCCCTGACGCCGCCGTTCGTCCTGGGCGGCTACGTCGCCGCGCAGTCGCTGGCGGGCCACCCGCTGCTGGCGGTCCTCGCCGCTCAGGGCCACTGGCGCAGAGCTCTGGTCGGGCCGGTGATCGGCGTGGCGGAGGGGGTCTGGCAGGCGCTGCGAGGCCTGGCGCGGATCGCCGGCGGGACGATCCCCGTCTACCGCCCGTCGCTGGTCGGGCCGCTGTCGCCCGGTGCGGAGAGCATCGTGCTGCTGGCGGTGCTGGCGCTCGCCGTGGCGGCCACCGTGGCGTGCTGGCGCCGACTCCCGTCCGAGTACGGCATCTACTGCGCGGTCGTGCTGGCGGTCTGCGTCTCGGAGCCGTGGGCCGGTCAGCCCCTGTGGTCGCTCGATCGCTTCGTGCTGACGCTGTTTCCGCTTTGGATGGTCGCCGGGAGCTGGCTGTCGCGACGGCGGCCGGCGGTGCGCCGCGGGGCGCTGGCGCTGAGCGCGCTGGCGCTCGCCTTCTACACCGCTCAGTTCGCCAGCTGGGCGTTCATCGCCTGATCGAGCCGCTGCGCCAGCCGGCCGTGGCGGCGCGCTGTGTCGGGCGTGCGGGCGGCGCGCGCTACGACCTCACGGGTGCCGACGACCACGGTCGCGAGGCGAGCGCGCGTGACCGCCGTGTAGAGCATCTCGCGTCGCAGGAAGAAGGCGCCGGCCGCCTGATGGGCGACGATCACCGCCACCGGGAGCTCGATCCCCTGACCGCGGTGCACCGAGCAGGCGTAGGCGAGCGTCAGCCGCTCTGCCTCCTCGGGCGCGAGCCTGAAGACCGTGTCGTCGTCACCGAGGATCAGCGCCGCCTCGTCACGGCCGTCCGGGTCGCGCTCGACCTCGTCGAGCAGCCGCAGGACGGTCCCGTTCATCAGGCCCAGCTCGTGAAGGTTGCGGCCGGTCATGATCAGCTTGTCGCCGATCCGCAGCCGTCCGCCGAGCACCGGCCGCCCGCCGCCGTTGAGCGCCTCGCGCAGCGCCGCGTTCAGCGCGTCGATCCCCAGCTCCCCGCGATAGACGGGGGCGAAGACCTGGATGTCTCGCACCGGGTCCACGCCGTAATGGCTCGGCAGTCGCTCGCAGACCAGCGTGACGATCTCGGACAGCGCGTCGCGCGGCAGGCCCCGCTCGATCAGGAACAGGTCGCGCCGCATCCCCTCGGCGGCCGCGAAGCTCGGAGGCAGGCCGCGACGGATCGCGTGGGCGCCCTGGACGATCATGCTTCCGGCCGCCTGGCGGAAGATGTGCGTCAGCCGCGTGACCGGCACGCGCTCGCAGCCGACCAGCTCCGCGAACGGCTTGCCGGCGCCGACGGGCGCCAGCTGGTCGGCGTCGCCGACCAGGACGACGTGCGTGCGCGACGCGACCGCACGCAGCAGCGCCACGAGCAGCTCGAGGTTGGCCATCGAGGTCTCGTCGACGATCAGCAGGTCGCAGGCCAGCGGCGCGTCCTGGTCGTGCTCGGGACCGAGGCCCGGGACCCACCCGAGCGCGGAGTGCACCGTTCGGGCTCGCAATCCGCTGGACTCGCTCATCCGAACCGCCGCCCGACCGGTCGGCGCGACCAGCATCACGCTCCCGCCGCGGCGCTGCGCCGCGGTCGCGATCGCCCTGATCGTGGCGGTCTTGCCGGTGCCCGGCCCGCCGGTGATCACCGACAGTCGGTGCGCGAGAGCGGCGCTCAGCGCGGCCCCCTGCTCGGCGGTCAGCTCGGCTTCGGGGCCGGTGTCGGCGTCCGTGCGGGCGTCGGTCGGGGCGTCCTCGCGGGAATCGTGGGCGGTGACCCGGCGCGCGTTCGCGGCGGGGCCCGGGCGCGCTGAGCCGCCGGCTTCGGAGCGCGCGGCGCCGGACAGCCGCTCGCTCGGCTCGCCGGTCAGCAGCTCGTCGATCCGGCGCGCCAGCTCCGCCTCAAGCTCCGCGGTCGCCGCGCGGTAGACCCAGCCGTCCTCGATCGTGAGCGCTCCGTCATCGGCCAGGCGCTCCAGGAGCTCGGCGTCGATCTCGCCGCCGACCAGCTCGCCGGCCGCGGCCAGCGCCGCGTCCAGCGGCAGGCAGGTCGAGCCGCCACGCTCGGACTCGCCCAGCACGTGCACGATCGCGGCCCTCCGGCGCATCGAGCTGTCGCCCTCGATCCCGAGGCCGCGCGCGATCCGGTCGGCGAGCTGGAAGCCGACGCCGAAAACGCTCGTCAGCTGGTAGGGGTCGCTGGTGACGATTTCGTGTGCGCGCGCGCCCCAGCGCTCGTGCAGCCGGTTCGCCAGGTAGCCGAGCTGATGGGGCGCAAGCAGCATGTGCAGCCTTCGCGTCACCCTCAGCTCCCGCCAGGACTCCGCGGCCTCGACCGCGCGCGCCCCGCGCAGTCCGCAGGCCGCGAACGCGGCCGGCGGGTCCGCGTCGATCGCGTCGATCGCGGTCTCCGCTCCGAAGCGGTCGATCAGCGCCTTCGCCCGCCCGGCGCCGACGTGCCTGATCCGCCGGAGGACGGCGGTCACGAGCTCAGGGTCCCGAGGCGCCAGCGGCAGTGCCTGGGAGACCTTCACCTGGCGGCCGTAGCGGGCATCGGTGACCCACTCGCCGAGCACGCGCGCGCGCTCGCCGGCCTGGAGGTGAGCCAGCGGCCCGACGAGCGCCACCGGCGTGCCATCGCGGGCGGCGGCGTCCAGAACCGCCCAGCCCGTGTCCTCGTTGGCGAAGCGGATGAGCCGCACGGTCACCTCGGCGTTGAAGCTCACACCGGCCACGCTACCTCCGGCGGGCGACGGCTCGGATGTCGGCGCCGAGCCCGCGCCGCCCCCGCGCGCGCTCACCCGCCATCATCGGGTCGTGATCCGCCACGCGCTAGCCCCCGTCCAGCGTGACGCCGCGCACGCGCTGGGGCTGCCGAGGACGCTGGCCGCGCTGAGCGGCGTCGCCCTCACGTTCGACGACGGTCCGCATCCGGAGGGGACCCCGGCGGTGCTGGAGGCGCTCGCTCGCTCGGGCGCGCGGGCGACCTTCTTCGTCGTCGGTGAGCAGGTCGCGCGGCGCCCCGAGCTGGTCACGCGGATCCTCGCCGACGGCCATGCGGTCGCGCTGCACGGGTTCCGCCACCGGCTGCAGCTGCGGATGTCGCGCGCCGGGGTCGCCGACGACCTCGCTCGCGGTGCGGACGCGGTGTCCGACGCGACCGGGGGCGCGGCACCCGTCTGGCACCGACCGCCGTATGGCATCTACAGCGCGGCCGGACTCGAATGGGTCCGCGACGCCGGCATGCGGCCGCTGCTGTGGTCCCGCTGGGGCAAGGACTGGCGTGCCCTCACGACCCCGGCCCGGATCGCCCGCCGGGCCACCCGCGCGCTGGCGCCCGGGGACGTGATCCTGCTGCACGATGCGGATTTCTACAGCGCTCGCGGATCCCACCGGCGGACCGTTGCGGCGCTGGGTCCTATCCTCGCAGAGCTGGAAAGGCGCAAACTCGATACCGTCCTCCCCGTCTGACACGCTTGCCGTCGCCCAAAGGTCGGGCTGCAGGCGCTCACATCGACACCGCCGGCCCTCGGCCGAGCTCTGAAAACTGCGTCCTCGCGGCGCGAACACATCGCACATGACCACAGCTTCTGAACCAGCCTCGCAGCAGGCCCCCGATTTTGCACGCTTCGCGATCGGCTTCGACCACCGCGACCGCGCACGCTTCCACACGCTGATCGACGAGATCCTCGACTCCAACCGATGGGCCGAGGCCGACATGAACGCCCGCTTCGAGGCAGCCTGGGAGGCGCACAACGGCGTCCCCGCGGTTGCGCTCGGCAGCTGGACCGGCGGCGCGATGGCAGCGCTGCACTTCGCGGGGGTCCAGGGAGAGACCGTCCTGTGTCCGTCCAACACGTTCATGGCAACGCCGCTGGCGGCGATCCGCGCCGGCGCCGAGGTCCAGTTCGTCGACTGCAACCGCGACGACCTGTGCATGTCGTTCGCCGACTTCGAGCGTGCGGCCGAGCGCCATCGGCCGCGGGCGGCGTTCCTGGTCCACATCGGCGGTCACATCTCCTTCGAGGTGGAGCAGATCGCGGCCTACTGCGCCGAGCACGGGATCTTCCTGATCGAGGACTGCGCTCACGCGCACGGCGCCTCCTGGAACGGCCGCCGGGCCGGCACCTGGGGCGATGCGGGCGTCTACTCGCTGTATGCGACCAAGACGATCTCGACCGGCGAGGGCGGTGTGCTCGTCTCACGCCGCCCTGAGGTGATCCAGCACGCGCGCGCGTTCCGCAACTACGGGAAGCCGAGCTACGAGGTTCCGGGCCTCAACTTCCGCATGAGCGAGTTCACCGCGGCGCTCGGCCTGCTGCAGATCGAGCGCCTGCCCGAGATCGTCGCCTGGAAGAACCAGGTTGCCCGGGAGCACCTGGATCCCGTTCACCCCGCTCGCCTGGAGCTTCCCGACGGGATGGTGTCCGGCTTCTACAAGTACATCGTCTTCGACTGGCTGGAGCGTTCGACGGGGCGCGTCTACGACGAGCCGTGCCATCGGGTCATGGGCCACCACGTGGATCTGCCCAACTCCGACTGGGTTGCGCGAAACCATTCGTGCGTCCCGCTGTATTACAGGCCGGCGGCATGAGGGTCCTCGTAACAGGCGGCTCGGGCTTCATCGGCTCGCACGTGGTCGATCGGCTGCGCGCGCACGGCCACGAGCCGGTCATCTACGACCTGCGCCCGTCGCCGTGGCACACCGGCGCCAACGGGTACGATCCGGTCGAGACCGTGCTCGGGTCGATCACCGACCGGGAGGCGCTCGAGCGGGCCCTGCACTCGTGCGATGCGGTCGCGCATCTGGCGGCGGTCGCCGACGTCAACGACGTCCACGCCGAGCCGGAGGACGCCGAGCGAGTCAACGCCCGCGGCACCGTCGCGGTGCTGGAGGCCGCGCGGCGAGCGTCCGTGAAGCGGATCCTCTACGCCTCCACGATCTGGGTCTACTCCGATTGCGAGGGCGAGGAGGTAGACGAGGAGACGCTGCTGCCTCCGCCCAGTCACCTCTACACGTCCACGAAGCTCGCGGGCGAGCTGTACTGCAAGGCCTACCAGGAGCTCTACGGGATCGATTACACGATCCTGCGCTTCGGGATCCCCTACGGCCCCCGCGCGCGGGAGGCGGCCGTGATCCCGGCGTTCGTCAACAAGGCGCTCAAGGGCGAGCCCCTGACGCTCGCGGGCGACGGGCTGCAGACGCGCAAGTTCGTCTACGTCGAGGACCTCGCCGACGGCGTCGCCCTCGGCCTCGCCGACGTCGCCGTCAACCGCGTGTACAACCTCGCCAGTGATGAGACCGTCACCATCAAGCAGATCGCGGAGACCGTCCAGGAGCTGATCGGCAACGTGGAGATCGTCCACACGCCGGCTCGGCCGGGCGACTTCGGCGGCAAGATCGTGTCCTCCGAGCGGGCGCTGGGCGAGCTTGGATGGCGCGCCTCGACGCCGTTCTCGGAGGGAGTGCGGCGCTACATCGACTGGCGCTGCGAACGTGACAGGGACGACGACGACGATGACGACGGGTCGGTCATCCCGGCCGGAGAGCCCGATGCCGAGTCGCCGCCGCGCAAGGTGCTGATCATCTCCGCCGACATCGGCGAGGGTCACGACCTGCCGGCCCGGTCGGTCGCCCGCGAGTTCCGTGACGAGGACCCCGACGTGCTGGTGTCGATCGTCAACGGCCTGCCCGCGATGGGCGGCCTGCTCACCAAGCTGCTGCGCGAGAACTCGGCCTTCATGTTCACGTTCGTGCCGTGGCTGTTCAACCTCCAGTACCGGCTGTTCATGAACTTCGCGCCGACCCGCTGGCTCTCACAGCGCCTCCTGACGCTGTTCGGCAGCCGGGGCCTGCAGCGCATCATCCGTGCGCACAACCCGGACCTGATCGTCTCGACCTATCCGGGCGTGACCGCCGTGCTCGGCGACCTTCGCCGCCGGGGGAAGCTGAAGGTCCCCTGCTACTCGTCGATCACCGACCTCGCGGGGCTCCAGTTCTGGGCTCATCCCGGGATCGACCTGCACTTCATCACGCACCCCGAGTCCGCAGCCGAGGTTGAGCGGATCGCCGGTCCCGGGAGCGTTCGCTGGGCCAAGCCGCCGACCGCGCCGGCGTTCCTCGCGGCGCGCTCGCGCGCCGACGCCCGCCGCGCTCTGGGCCTGCCCGCCTCGGGCCGCGTGATCGCGGTCTCCGGTGGCGGCTGGGGGGTTGGCGACCTGCTCGGCGCGACCCAGGCTGCCCTGCGGTTCGAGGACGCGACCGTGCTCTGCCTCTGCGGCCGCAACGATCGCGTGCGTGCGAAGGTCATGGCTCGCTTCGGCTCTGAGTCCAGGCTGCGCGTGATGGGCTTCACGGATCGGATGGGCGACGTGCTCGCGGCCGCCGACGTGCTCGTTCACGCGAGCGGCGGGCTGACGATCCTGGAGGCCATCATCCGCGGCTGTCCGGTCGTGTCCTACGGCTTCAACTACGGCCACGTGCGCGCGACCAACGCCGCCCTGGAGCGCTTCAAGCTCGCTCAGGTGGCCCGGCGAGAGCAGGAGCTCGCGCCGGCGATCGAGCGGGCACTCAGCCTGCGGCCCGAGCCCGACCTGCGCTTCGCCCGCAGGGCGTCGACGGCGTCGCTGATCCTGTCGGATGACCGGCGCTCCGTGCCGATCCCGACATGGCGGCTGCGCACCGTGCGCGCGGCCACCTCGCTGGCGGCGATGGTCGCCGTGACAGGGTGGACCCTGACCACGGGCGTCTCCTACTCGCTGGTGTCCCACATCGTCCACATCAAGCCCGTGACCGCGGTCTCGACCGACCAGCCCAGGGTCGGCGTGCTGGTCACCGCTCCGGCCGGCGACATTCCCGCGCTCGCGGCGGAGCTGTCGCACTACGGGATCCATGCGTCGTTCGCGGTGGGGCAGCCGTCCGTGCCCGTGTTCGCGAGCGTGATCGACAACCACGATCAGGCGGTTCCCTGGCTGCCGGGGGGCGGGCTGTTCCGCTGGCTCGGGGAGCGTGGTCAGCTTGAGCGGATGCTTCACTGGCTCGGCTACCGCCGCCACTTCCTGTACGCCTCGAGAGCGCCCAGCATCGGCCAGTGGCTGGTTGCGCACGGAGCGGGCGGGAGCCTCGTAGCGGGCGCCGTCAAGCTCCAGGACGTCAGCGACTCGCTGGGTGCCCTGCGGGCCGGCGAGGTGATCGAGTTCGACGTCGGATCATCCGCGCGGCTTCAGCCGCTGATCGACAAGCTGGTTGCCGATCTCCGCATGGAGCACCTGTCGGCGGTCCCGGTCGGGCAGCTGATCCATCAGGCCGACGCCCGCGACTGAGGGCGGGGCACCGTTGGTGGCGCCGGACGTCGCGCTCGACGACGTCCGGCGTGCGTCAGCTCGTCTGCGGGGGGTCGCGCACCGAACGCCGGTGCTCTCGTCGCGGACCCTCGACGAGCTGCTCGGCGCCCGGCTCACGCTGAAGGCGGAGACCTTCCAGCTTGGCGGCGCGTTCAAGTTCCGCGGCGCGTTCAACGCGGTCTCCTCGCTGGGTCCAGACGCTCGCGCCCAGGGCGTGTGCGCCGTTTCGTCCGGCAACCACGCCCAGGCGGTGGCGCTCGCGTCACGTCTCTGCGGGACCCGAGCCACGATCCTGATGCCGTCCGACGCGCCGGCGCTGAAGCGCGCCGCGACCGAGGGCTACGGCGCGGAGGTGATCGAGTTCGATCGCTACCACGACGACCGTGATCGGCTCGTGCGCGCGCTTGCGGCGGAGCGGGGGCTGGCGCTCGTGCACCCGTTCGACGATCCGGCCGTGATCGCCGGGCAGGGGACGGTGGCGTTGGAGCTGCTGGAGCAGGCGGACGAGCTGGATGTGGTGATGGTCCCGGTGGGCGGCGGCGGGCTGATCTCCGGATGCGCGACCGTCTGCGCGGCGCTCTCGCCGCACACGCGGGTTATCGGCGTCGAGCCGCTGGCCTCCGATGACGTCGCGCGCTCGCTGTCGAGCGGAAGACGTGAGAGGGTTCAGGTCGGGCGCACGATCGCCGACGGACAGCAGACGCCCTCGCCGGGAGAGCTGACCTGGCCGATCATTCGGGCGCTGGTCGACTCGGTGGTGACCGTCGCCGACGAGGAGATCGTCGCAGCGATGCGCTTCTGCTTCGAGCGCCTGAAGCTGGTCGTCGAGCCCAGCGGTGCGTCCGCGCTGGCGGCCCTGATCGCCGGCTCGGTCCCGGTCACGGGTCTGCGGGTCGGCGTGGTGCTGTCGGGCGGCAACGTCGACGCGGTCCGGGTCGGCTCGCTGCTGGGCGGCGAAGAGCCCCAGGCGTAGCGGTCGGCTGACCGGCTCTGCGCGGTGCGGGTTCGTGCAGAGCAGTGGGCGCAGACGGTCGGCTGACCGGACCGCGCCTCCGGGTTCGTGCAGAGCAGTGCGCGCAGACGTTCGGCTGACCGGACCGCGCCGTCCGGGTTCGTGCAGAGCAGTGCGCGCAGACGTTCGGCTGACCGGACCGCGCCGTCCGGGACCGGGTCACCAGAAGATGAAGTAGCCCAGCAGCATGAAGCCCACGCCCACCGCGATCGACACGTACGGCAGCAGACCCGCGCGCCTGGGTCCGATCTCCCGCTCGCCGGCCAGGACCAGATCGGCGAACATGTGGTCCGGGAAACGCCCCTTGTCGGTCACCTTGTGACGCCAGTAGAAGACCGGCACCGCGATCAGCGCCGAGACCAGGCCGGTCACGAAGGTTCCGTTGCCCCACGCGTTGGCGCCGGCACCGAGCAGGAAGATGTTCAGGTATGCGAAGCAGACCCCGAGCACGAACAGCGGCAGCGGCGCCTTGTACGGCCTCGGCACGCGCGGGTTGTCGATCCGGTGGATCCAGCCCGCGTTCAGGTTGAGGAAGTTGAAGATCATGTAGTTGCAGTTGGAGACGGCCAGCACGAACACGTAGTTGGACATCAGCAGCAGGATCAGGTTGAGGCCCAGGTCGGTCCACATCGCGTAGGTCGGGACCTTGTGCTCGTTGAGGTGCGATAGGTACTTCGGAAGCCAGCCGTCCTGGCCGCCCTGGAACAGCGTCCGCGACGATCCCGACATGGCGGTCATGATCGCCAGGATCAGCGTGAAGAACAGCAGGACGATGAAGATCTTCGTCACCGCGGGCCCGGCGTTCAGCATTCCGGCGAGCGCCGCCCCGACACCGGCGCCCGAGCTGATCCCGGGCGCGAGCATCGCCTTCGTGCCCAGAACGCCCTGGAAGACGAACGGCACGAAGAAGTAGCAGGCGATGCACAGCGCTCCGGCCCACAGGATCGCACGGACCATGTCGTGACCCGGGTTCTTGAACTCGCTCATGTAGCAGACGGTCGTCTCGAAGGCGTACGCCGACCAGGCGGCGATGAACAGTGCGCCGAAGAAGAAGCTCCACCCGGTCAGATTCCAGTGGCCGTTGATCGGGACGAACGGCGAGAAGTTCCTGTTCACCACGTCGCCGCTGACGAGCGGGATCACGGTCACGACCAGCAGCGGCACGAGCGTGCCGATCGTCAGGATCGTCTGGATCCGGGCGGTGCGCAGAATCCCGCGGTGCTGGATCGTCCAGACGCATAGCAGGATCGCGGCGCCGATGAAGAACGTCGCGTTGATCCGCAGCGTGAGCCCGGACTTCAGGAAGCCCAGGTTGACCAGCGACACCTGCCAGGTGTTGATGCTGGCGCTGGGCGCGAAGAAGACCGACAGCAGGTATCCGGCGCCTAGCCCCGACCCGATCGCCAGCACGGGCGTCCACGCCAGCCAGTTGCACCACAGGGAGACGGGCGCGGCAGGCTTGACGTAGCGGATCCATGCGGTGGCCCCGTGGACCGCGGTGCCGCCGGATTTGCGCGGGTGCAGCCCGGCGATCTCGGCGAAGATGAACGCGTCCACGAACCCGATCAGGACCGACAGCGTCCAGGCGAGTATCGCCACCGGCCCGGTGAGCGCGGAGATTCCGCCCATCGAGAACAGCACCAGCGCGGGCACCCCGGCGGCGACGAAGAAGGCGCCCACCCAGGTGATGTCTCGGCGCATGTTGGTGCGCTGTCGCGCGGCCGCGTACTCGGCCGAACCCGGCCCCTGGAGCGTCGCCCCGCCGGCATCGTGCGGGCCTGTGATCTCGGCGCTCATCGTCGCGCTCCGTCGCTGTGGGATCCGTGGTCCGGAGATCGGA
>JAJZWB010000109.1 GCA_021846845.1 Actinomycetes bacterium
CATCCGCAACAACACCTCGACCACGACCTCCCGGCCGGCGTCATAGATCGCTTCCGCCTCAGCCCGCTCCACACCCCGAGATTCGACGAAGCGCTCTTATGTCCCCCTGACCCACTGAACGCTTACGGAAAGCAGCGCTGCCACCAGCTCAAGCTCGTCTCCTGCGACAAGGCCACCTGGATCACCGCGCCGATCAGCGAGCGCTGCCCGAACGCGAGCGTCTGCTACGACCCGTTCCACCTCGTCGCGCTGGCGACCGACGCGCTGGACGAGATCCGCCGCGAGGTCTGGAACGACGCCCGCCGCCACGGTCAGCAGCAGCTCGCGCGCGAACTCAAAGGCGCCCGGTTCGCGCTCTGGAAGAACCCTCACAACCTGACCGAGCGCCAGCAGCTCAAGCTCGCCCGCGTGCAGCAACTCAACCAGCGGCTCTACCGCGCCTACCTCCTCGCCCAACAACTGCGCGAGATCTACCGCGTCGGATTCAACGACGCGATCGCCCTGCTCGACGCCTGGATCGCCTGGGCCCGCCGCTGCCGCATGGCGCCGTTCGTGAAGCTCGCCCGCACGATCACCGAACAGCGCGCCGGCATCAACGCCGCCCTGCGCCACGGACTGTCCAACGCGCGCGTCGAACAGGTCAACACGCAAATCCGGCTGATCACCCGCCGAGCGTTCGGGTTCCACTCCCCTCACGCCGCGATCGCGCTCGCGATGCTCGCCCTCGGAGGGCTGTGCCCCTCACTCCCCGGCCGGTGACACCACCCACGGTTCGTGCAGGAGGTCCCTTTTCGGCTGAGGCCCGGCCCACGCCGCCAGGCCCGGCCCACGCCGCCAGGCCCGGCCCACGCCGCCAGGCCCGGCCCACGCCGCCAGGCCCGGACCGCGGTCGCAGCTCCGGCCCGGCTCGTCGAGCCGGGCCGCGCCGCTCATCGATCCCACGCCTCGCCGGCCACGGCGAGTGCTGCCTCGACCCCCGCTCCGATCGACACGGGGTGACCGAGGTCGGCCAGTCCACGGCCGAGCGCGGCGACGGCCACAACCGGGTGCATGGCACTCGCGTTGGGCCCCATGTGGCCGAGCCGGACGAGCTTGTCGGCCAGCTCGCCGTAGCCCGCGGAGAGCATCACGCCGTAGCGCTCGCGCACCAGCGCCAGCAGCCGGGCTCCGTCGATCCCGGACGGGAGCCGGACCGCGGTAACGCAGTTGGCCGCGATCGACTCCGTCGACGGCCAGAGCGACAGGCCGAGGCCCATCACCCCAGCCCGTGTCGCCCGGGCCGCGCGCTCGTGACGCGCGATGACCGCGTCGATCCCCTCCTCAAGCACCTCGTCGCACGCCGCCAGGACGCCGCCGACGTCGCAGACCGAGGGTGTGTAGGGAAAGTGCTCGCGTCCCCCGTCGATCCAGCGCTCCTTCCAATCGAGCAGCGAGAGGAACGAGTGCCGGGGCGCCTGCGGGTTTGCGCGCATCGCGTCCCACGCCGCGTCGCTGACCGTGAGCATCGTCATCCCCGGAGGCCCAGCGAGGCACTTCTGCGGCGCGGCGACGGCGATGTCGATGCCCCACTCGTCGGGGCGCGCCGGATGCCCGCCGAGCGACGACACCATGTCGGCCATCACCAGCGCGCCCGCCGCCCTGGCCAGCGGCGCGATCTCACCCACCGGGTTGAGGATCCCGGCCGGCGTCTCGCAATGGACCATCGACACCAGGTCCACGCGGTCCGCGGAGCTCAGGGCCCGCTCGACGGCGGCCGGGTCGAGAGCCTGGTCGTAGGGAACCTCAATCTCGGTGACCTCGGCGCCGAACGCTCGCAGCCACTCGCCGAACCACTTCGCGTAGACGCCGGAAACGAGGTTCAGGGCTCGCGTCCCGGGTCGCGTGAGGGACCGCGCGACGGCCTCCAGGCCGGCGACCGCCTCGCCCTGCAGCAGCACCACGTCGCTGCTCGTGCCGAACAGCCTCGCGGCCTTGCGCTCCAGTTCGCGAAAGCGCTCCAGGAAGATCGGGTCGTAGTCGAAGATCAGCGGTTGCCCCAGGGCGGCGAGGGTCCGAGGCGAGGCCGGGGTCGGACCGGCCGTCAGGGTGAAATCAGGAAGTCGGATGGTCAACACCTCCTAAGGTGACGCTTCGCGTCACGCGGTCGATCGCTTGTCTCAGGCGGCTGTGGTCGGCGCGCCGATCACAGCGCGTCGTCCGGGCGCCGGGCGTCCGCAACCGCGGTGCCGCCGCGCGTCCGGCCGCGGCTCGCACGATCGCGGGCTCCCTGGCGGAGGGGCCGCGCAGAGTCATCGAGGCCCTAGCGTTCGGGTCGGCGCCCGCGCTCGGGTCATCGGCCCACCGCGCTCGGGTCATCGGCCCACCGCGCTCGGGTCATCGGCCCACCGCGCTCGGGTCATCGGCCCACCGCGCTCGGGTCATCGGCCCACCGCGCTCGGGTCATCGAAATCCGCGGCCCGTGGAGCGCCCGGCTCCCAGGCGACGATCATCGACATCCCCGGCGCGCTGATCGAGCGACCGCCGGCCTGACCGGGCTTCGAGGGCATCAGTCGGCCTCCGGCCGCCGGTCGGCCACCGTGAGCTCGGGCGGCCAGGCCAGCAGCAGTCCAATGAGCGCCGTCCGCTCCAGGAGGGAGCTCACGAGCAGGTGCTCGTCCTCGGCGTGCGCGCCGCCGCCTTCGGGACCCAGGCCGTCGAGCACGGCGACGCCGTGGTGCGCGAACAGGTTGGCGTCGCTCGTTCCGCCGGCCGATCCCTCGGCAAGGTCGAGGCCGAGCAGCGCGGCGGCCGCGCACGCATGCCGGAAGGCATGCGCGACCGCGGGCGTGCGCTCCATCGCGGGTCGTACGTGGAGGCGCTGGAGGTCCAGCGAGGCGCCCGGCCGGGCCGGCCGCAGCGCGCGCAATCCACCTTCCACGCGTTCCATCTCGGCGACCGATCGCGCCCGCACATCGAGCAGCGCCTGAGCCCGGGCCGCGACCGTGTTCGCCCCGGTTCCGCCCTCGATGACGCCGACGTTGAGCGTCGTGCGCAGGTTGGCGCGGGCCAGCCCGCGGGCTGCGCGCAGCGCGTCGCAGAGCTCGTCGATCGCGCTGACCCCGCGCTCAGGCTCCAGGCCCGCGTGCGCGGCACGACCGGTGGCCTGCATCCGATAGACGGCCCAGCCGCTGCGGGCCGTCTTGAGCCCGCCGCCGGGGAGGGGCGGCTCTAGCACCAGCGACCAGACGGACTCGAGCGCCAGCTCGACGATCCGCGCCTGCGACGTCGCGCTGCCGGTCTCCTCATCGGGCGTGATCAGCAGCGTGGTCCTGAGCGGCAGGCGCTCTGGGCCGAGCAGGCGCAGGGCGGTGATCGCGGCCGCGAGCCCACCGCGCATGTCGAACACCCCCGGGCCCCTGAGCGCATCGCCATCCAGCGTGACCGGGCGTCGAGCCGCCGTTCCGTAGGGCCAGACCGTGTCGTAGTGCCCGAGCACGAGCGCCCGGGGGCCCGATCCTGGTCCGAGGTCAAGCTCCAGCAGGTCGCCCTGCGGCCCGGGTGTGCGACTCAGGCGGCCGCCGGGCAGCTCCAGCAGCCCCGCGAGCAGATCGGCGGCGGGCGCCATGGCCTCGGCGCCGGCGCCGCTGGGCGCGTCGGTCGACGCCAGCGATCGGACCAGATCTACCAGCTCGTCGCGGCGCTCGCCGGCCAGACGAGTTAGCTCGTCTCCCAGGGCTCGCGTCGATTCGTCTCCGGGGGCTCGCGTCGATTCGCCTCCAGGGACTCGCGTCGAGCCTTCGCCCGGAGCCCGCATCGAGCGCCTCGGCTACAGGCCCGAGGTCGCCTGCGCCATGGCGTCCCGCGCGCAGCGAACGACGAGGACGCGAGCGAGCTGGCGCTTGTACTGGACCGAGCCGTTGGCGTCCGCGACCGGCTCGGCCTCGCGTCCCGCAGCCTCGGCGCAGGCCGCAAGCTGCTCCTCGCTCGGCGCGAGGGCGTCGAGCCCGATCAGAAGCTCCTCCACGCCGGTCAGCCGCCGTGCGACCGGACCGACCGATCCGATCGCGACCCTTGCCCGCTCCACGGCACCGTCCGCCACGGAGATGCTGACCGCGACCGTGATCGCCGGGCGCTCCTGAAACGACATCTTGCGATGCGCCAGGGCGGATCCGGCCGCGATCGGCGGAACGTGCACCGCGGTCAGCAGCTCGCCCCGCTCGAGCGCGGTCGCGTACGGACCCTCCACGAACCGCTCGACGCCTAGCCGGCGGGCGCTCCTGCCACCGCCGCGGACGGTCACCTCGCCTCCCGCGGCGATCAGGTAGGTCAGCGGATCCGAGTGGGGATCCGCGAAGCAGAGGTTGCCGCCGATCGTCCCGACGTTTCGCACCCTGATGTTCGCGACGTCCCGCTCCATCGCGACGAGCGACGGCCATCCATCACGGACGGCGGGCGAGCGAAGGACCTGCTGATGGGTGGCCGACGCCCCGATCCGGAGCTCCCCGTTTGCCTCGATCCCGGCCAGCTCGTCGATCCGCTTGAGATCGACCAGGTCGGTGAACTCGGTCAGGCCCAGCTTGGCGACCAGCAGCAGCTCCGTGCCGCCGCAGTAGGGCGCGGCGTTGGACTCAAGCTCCAGGAGGAGCTCGGTCGCCTCCTCGACGGTGCGCGGGCGGTGCAGCCGAAAGGGGGGCAGGCTCATGACAACCTCGTCATCCGTACTGGACGACCGGGTCCGAGAAGCCGGCGTTGTCGGGTCCGCAGGGGATCGCCGGATCCTCCGCGCTGGTCAGCAGCCGTCCCGTTCGCAGCACGGAGCAATAGGCGACGATGTGGGGCTCGCCGAAGTCGACGTTGCAGCGGACGACGCGGACGCCCTCGAAGCGCCTGCCGGACGGCACGCAGGCGATCCAGTGGTAGTCGAGGTGCTCGGCGCGCAGTCGGGCGGCCAGGGCGCGGTGGAACGCGGCCGGGCTCTCGGTGCTGATCCGGCCCGCCGACCGCACACGGCTCGCGCCGCCGGCGGCCGCATACGCGACCCCGCCGCCGACGGCGCAGATGGCGACGAGCGCCATCAGCAGCCAGCGTCGAGCGCGGGGTACGGCGACGGCTTGCATGTGCATTGCGGGCATAGTAGCGTCTGCAGACAAGTGTTGACAGTCCGCAGCCGACCGCTGCAGGGGGCCGCCTACTGAGGCCGTCGGGGCCGACCATCTCGGCCCGACCGCGGGATCCCTGCCCCGGAGGCTCCGGGCTCGATCCCGCGGGAGAGAGACCAGGAGGAGCGAGAGGGATGCCAAGACACGGTGGTTTCAAGGTGGCCGGAGTGGCCGGCGCGCTCGCCGGCGCGCTCGCCATCGCAGCGTGCGGCGCAACGAGCGCGAGCTCGACCGCCGGCGCCGCCACGGGCGGGAGCGGAGCTTCGAAGGGGGGAGCGCTGGAGGTAGCGATCTTCCACGCCTACTCGGGACCGAACGCAGCCTACGGCCCGGAGGCCGCGGCGGGCTGCTACCCCGCCGAGCGGCTGATCAACGCCGCCGGCGGCATCCTCGGCCATCAGCTCGCGTGCACGCCGGTGGACTCCAAGGGCGATCCGGCCGACGCGGTGCCGGCGGCCAACCGGATGATCGCCGCATCGAGCTCGCTGGTCGGCGTGCTGGGCGGCGGCTCCGACACGGCGACCTCGGTCGTGCCGCTGTTCGAGCAGGCGCAGATACCGGTGTTCTCGACCACCGGACAGTCGGCGTTCGATCGCACCGGCGACTCGTACTTCTGGCGCATCCTCTCCCCGGACGCGGCCCAGGGCAGCGCGATGGCCGCGGCGGCGAAGAAGCTCGGCTTCACCCGCGTGGCGGCGCTGTTCGGCAACGACTCGGCGGCGCAGGGCTCGGCCCCGACCGCCATCTCCGGGGTCAGGCGCCTCGGGCTGAGCCTCGTCGCCAACCAGACGCTGGCGGTCGGGCAGACCTCTTATCGCTCCGAGGCTCAGGCACTGAGCACGGCCAAGCCGCAGGCGATCGTCACCGAGGCCGACCCGCAGACGAGCGCCACGTACTTCTCGGAGCTGTCGCAGATCGGCCAGGTCCCGGCGCTGATAACCGACCCTGTGTCGCAGGAGCCCACCTGGCGCAAGGCGATGGGCGGCGCGATCGGAACCGGCCTGCTCGACAGGCAGGACTACGCGGTGGTCGCCTACTCGCCGACGACGGCGCCGGCCTACAAGGTGTACACGGCCGCCCTCCTGGCCTCGGCCAAGCAGGTGCCCCAGCCGTCACAGTGGGACTCGGACCTCTACTCGGTGGCCGACTACGACTCGGTGATCGTGATGGCGCTGGCGATGGACGCGGCGCACTCGACCAAGCCGAGCGTCTACAACGGATACATCTCAAAGGTCACTGCTCCGTCGGCGGGCGCGACCGTCGTGCACACCTATGCCGCCGGCAAGGCCGCGCTCGCGGCGGGCAAGAGCATCCAGTACGTCGGCGCGGTCGGGCCGCTGGACTTCAACCAGTGGCACAACGCCGGCAACCAGTTCGCGATCGAGCGCTACTCAGGCGGCAACTGGGCGGTCTCCTCCGTGCTGAGCGCGGCCGAGATCAGCGCGGCGTCGGGCTCGTGAGCCCGCCGCCGGTCGACCTGATGCCAGCCGGACGGTAGAGCCATGGCGGTGTTCCTCTCTGCGCTGGGCTTCGGAGTGGTGACGGCGGCGATCCTCGCGATCAGCGCCGTCGGCTTCACCCTGCAGTTCAGCGTCACGAACGTGTTCAACCTCTCGTTCGGGAGCGTGATGACGATCTCGGGCTTCGTGGCGTACTGGCTCAACAGCGCCGGATTGGGGATCTGGCCGGCGATGGCGGTGGCGGCCATCGCCGGCGGCGCCCTCTCGCTGGCCATCAACGAGCTTCTCTACGAGCCCTTCATCCGGCACGGAGTGAACCTGTTCGGGATGGTGATCGTCACGATCTCGGTAGGGCTCATATGCGACCACGCCCTGCAGGCGATCGTCGGGCCGAGCTTCTTCTCCTATGAAGCCCCGGCCGGCAAGGCGTTCCACTTCGCCGACTTCGTGCTGACGGGGCAGGAGCTGGCGATCATCGGGATCGCGGTGGCGCTCACCGTGCTGGTGCAGGCGGCGCTCCAGTACACGCGGCTGGGCAAGGCGATGCGGGGCCTATCGGTGAACCCGTCGCTGGCGAGGGCCTGCGGCGTTCCGACCCGCCGGGTGATCGCTCTGGCCTGGTTCGTGTCCGGCGTCCTGGCGGGGATCGGCGGCGTGGCCCTGTTCCTGGACATCAGCACGTTCACCGCCACGACCGGATCGGAGTTCCTGATCGTGATCATCGCGGCGGCCGTCCTCGGCGGCATCGGCTCGCCCCGGGGCGCGGTGCTGGGGGCGCTCGTGGTCGGGATCGTGACCGAGGTCGGGGCCGCCTACTGGAATCCTGAGCTCAAGGACGTGCTCGCCTTCAGCGTGCTGATCGTGGTCCTCCTGGTTCGGCCCCAGGGCCTCTTCTCGCAGCTCGCCACCGAACGGGCGGTCGCACGATGAGCGCCGCGACGCAGTACTACATCGCGACGATCCTCGTCTACATCGCGGTCAACGCGATCGCCTCCTGGGGCCTTGACCTGCAGTTCGGCGTGACCGGGGTGCTGAACTTCGCCTTCATACTGTTCCAGGCGGCCGGTGCCTACACGACCGCGATGCTGAGCCTGGGGCCCGCCAGCGGCAACGGCGGGTTCCAGCGGTACCTGGTCGGCGTCCACCTTCCGTTCCCGCTGCCGATCCTGGGCGCGATGCTGGTCGGGGCTGCGCTGTCGGCCGTGGTCGGCCTGATCACGCTCAGGCGTCTGCGCTCCGACTACCAGGCGATGGTGATGCTCGTCGTCTCGGTGGTCGCCACGGTCGTGGCCGAGTCGGTGCTCGGGCTCGCCAACGGCTCGGCCGGCCTGTCGCTGATCCCCAACCCCGCCGAGGGTCTGGCCGGCCTGGCGCGTCAGGCCCAGACGTGGGTCTTCGTCGGCATCTGTGCGGTGTGCATGCTGGTCGTCGGGTTGTTGATGTACGCGCTCGTGTACTCGCCCTACGGCCGCGTGCTGCGGGGGACGCGTGAGAACGAGCCCGCGATCGAGGCGATGGGTCGCAACGCGACCAGGGCGCGGATGCAGGTCTTCGTCCTCGGCGGCGCCCTCGGGGCGCTGAGCGGCGCGCTGCTGGCCGAGTTCATCGGCGCCTGGGCGCCGAGCGACTGGCTCTACCCCGAGACGTTCGTGTTCTTCACCGCGGTGATCGTCGGGGGTCGCGGCTCCGTGTCGGGCGTGGCGGTGGGATCGGCGCTGGTCTGCGTGGGAGTTCAGCAGGCCGTTCAGTACCTGCCGATCGGAGGCGACCCGACGGTGCTGGCCTCGCTGGAGTGGATCATCACGGGACTGCTGACGATGCTCTTCCTGTGGGTACGCCCGCAGGGCCTGCTGCCCGAGCGCCGGCGACGGTTCCCTGCTGCCGAGCGCGTGCTCGCGCCCGGGGACGTCGGGGGGGCGGTAGAAGTTGACGCCTGAGCCCGGGCCGCTCGTCGTGGTCGAGGACCTGGCGAAGAGCTTTGGCGGGGTCCACGCGGTGGACGGCGTCTCGTTCGCCATCCCGCGCGGGTCGCTGACCGGGATGATCGGTCCCAACGGCGCGGGCAAGTCGACCGTGCTAGGGATGATCGCGGGCGCGATCAGGCCGGATCGCGGATCGATCGCGCTGGAGGGCCAGGAGATCGCGGGGCTGCCCTCCCACCGGACCGCTCGTCGCGGCGTCGTGCGCACGTTTCAGGCGGCGAGCGTCTTCCCGCGCATGACCGTGCTGGAGAACCTGCTGCTCGGCGTGCCGCCGTGGCACGGCGAGGGGATCGCGGCCGCGCTGCTGGGGCGGCGGCGGTGGCGTCGCGAGGAGCGAGAGCAGGTGCTCCGCGCCCGAGAGCTGCTCGCTCGCCTGGGCATCTCGTCGATGGCCGACACGTTCGCGGCGCAGCTGAGCGGCGGGCAGAAGCGCCTGGTCGAGATCGGGCGGGCGATGATGGCGAGGCCCCGGCTGCTGCTGCTGGACGAGCCGATGGCCGGCGTCAGCCGGACGCTCGCGCCCGTGATCGAGGCGCTGGTCGCCGAGCTGCGTGAGGAGGGCATGACGGTCCTCCTGATCGAGCACGAGCTCGCGCTCGTGGAGCGCCTGTGCAGCCCGGTCGTCGTCCTGGCGCAGGGCAGGGTCCTGATGCAGGGGGAGATGGCCGAGGCCCGTGCCAACCCCGAGGTGCGGAGGGCCTATCTTGTCGGCTAGCGACTCGACGGCCGCGCTGGTGCTCGACTCGGTTTCGGCGGGCTACGGCGGCCACGAGGTGGTCCGCGGCGTCTCGCTCTCTCTGCATCCCGGACGGATCGAATGCGTCGTCGGTCCCAACGGTGCGGGCAAGAGCACGCTGCTGCGTGCGATCACCGGCGACGCGCAGTTCCTCGGCGGCCGGATCTGGCTCGGCGGCAGCGACATCTCGCGCATGGCCGGCAACCGGCTCGTCAGGCGCGGCCTGGCGTGGGTCCCGCAGCTCGACGACGTGTTCACGACGCTCACCGTCAGGGAGAACCTGGAGCTTGGAGGGTTCCTGCTGCCGCGTCGGCGCGTCGCGGCTCGCGTCGACGAGCTGCTCGACCTGTTCCCTCTGCTGCGCTCGCTGACCTCACGGATCGCCGGGCGGCTGAGCGGGGGCGAGCGCAAGCTGCTGGCGATCGCGCGGGCGCTGATGCCGTCGCCGACGGCGCTGCTGCTCGACGAGCCGACCGCCGGGCTGTCGCCGGAGATGACGGGTCTGGTGCTCGAGGGGCAGCTCCCCCGACTCAGCGAGAGCGGGGTCGCGGTCCTGCTCGTCGAGCAGCGCGCCATCGAGGCGATCGAGATCTCCGCGCGTGTGCACGTGATGGTGAGCGGGGAGATCCGCGTGTCGCGTCCCGCCGCGGAGGTCCGCGACTGGGACGAGCTTGCGCGCCTGTTCCTGGGCGAGGGGTGATCGCTGCCGGGTGCTCAGCGCACCCGGCGGCGAAGCGGTTCCGCGATCGGTTCGATCGGCGCTCGGGCGAAACAGGGCCGCAATCGCGCAGCGGGCGTCATGATGTGGTACGGTGCTGATTGTTGACAGTCCACAGCACGCAGCCAACGCTGTCGAGCGGGCGACGGTTGGCGAGCGAACGCTCGTTACCCACCGGAGGAGGAAGCAGCTAGATGCAGATCAGGTTCAGGCGACTCAACTGGGGGTTCGCCGCAATCGCCCTGTCGGTCATAGCCGCCGCATGCGGCTCCAGCTCATCGAGCAGCTCGAGCGCCGCGTCGTCGGGCAGCGCCAGCGCGGGCGCCAGCAAGGGGACGATCGCGATCGCGACCCCCGCGAAGACGAACGACTACGGCTGGAACGCCCAGGGCTACTCCGCCGCACAGCAGGCGGCCGCGGCCGACGGTCTGAAGGTGAACCTCGTCCAGGACATCGGCTACAACAAGACCGACACGGTCCTGCGGCAGCTGGCGCTGACCAAGCCGACGCTGATGATCGCTCACGCGAGCGGCTACGACACCAGCGCGCAGCGCATCGCCGAGCAGTACAAGGTCCCAACGATCACCTACGACATCCCGACGATGCTCTCCAAGGGCACGCTGTCGAACATCACCACCTCCAGCCAGCAGGGTGCGTACCTGGCCGGGATCCTCGCCGCCGAGATGACCAAGACCGGCAAGATCGGCGTGATCATCTCCGCCTCGGACACCAACTGGTATGAGATGACCGGCGGCTTCGCGGCCGGCGCGCACAGCGTCAAGCCGCACCTGCCGATCGTGTTCGGGCAGATCGGGTCGGCCTCCTACGACGACGCGGCGGGCGGCAAGCGGGTCGCCACGAGCGTGATCGCCTCCGGCGCCGACGTGATCTTCGGCATGGGAGACGACGCGTCGTTCGGCTACCTGCAGGCGATCGGCACGGCCAACCCGGGCCACAAGGTCTGGTACATCGGCGACATCGGCAACATGACGCCGATCGACACCAACCACGTCCTGCTCTCGTCGGTGATGTGGAACTTCACCGGCGCCTACGAGCAGGCTCTGGCCGACATCAAGGCCGGCACCTTCGGTACGCACGGGTACAACCTCACCCTGGCCAACGGCGGCATCTCGCTGCTGAAGACCAACTACATCCCCGCGTCGGTGTGGGCCAAGATCCAGACGGCGCAGAAGGGGATCATCGCGGGCTCGATCAAGGTGCCCGACACCACGACGGCCTCCGCGGTCCACAGCATCCTCAACGGCTGACGGCCGCGGGCGATCGGAACCGGTGCAAGAGCTCGTGCAGACGGAGCCGATGCAGCTGACCCCGGCGTCTGACCAGACGCCGGCGGTCGAGCTGCGGGGCATAACCAAGGCCTTCCCCGGCGTGGTGGCCAACGACGACGTGTCGCTGGCCCTGCGCCGGGGCGAGGTCCACTGTCTGCTGGGCGAGAACGGCGCGGGCAAGTCGACCCTGATGGGGATCCTGGCGGGGATGCAGCAGCCCGACTCGGGCACGATCCTCGTCGACGGACGCGAGACCCGGATCGACTCCCCGCGCCGGGCGCTGGACCTGGGGATCGGCACCGTCTATCAGCACTCGACGCTGATCGGCCCGCTGACGGTGATCGAGAACCTCCTGCTCGGCGACGGCCGCGGCCTGCGGCTCCACTTCGCGAGCGCGCGCCGCCGCCTGCAGGAGTTCGCGACGATGCTCGGCGTCGAGATCGACCCCGATCACCGAGCCGAGGAGCTCGCGCTCGGGCGTCAGCAGCAGGTCGAGATCATCAAGGCTCTGTGGCGAGGCTCGCGCGTGCTGATCCTCGACGAGCCCACCTCGATGCTGACGCCGCAGGCTGTCACCGAGCTTCAGAAGGTCCTCGAGCGCCTGCGGCAGACGGGGCTGGCGATCGTCTTCATCAGCCACAAGCTGCACGAGGCGGTGGCGCTCGGCGACCGAATCACGGTTCTGCGCGCGGGGCGGGTCACCGGCTCGCTGGAGCGCGAGCAGTTCCGGCACATCTCCCCCAAGGAGGCCGAGGGCGAGATCGTGCGCCTGATGTTCGGCGACGGCGGCATGGCCGCGGAGGCGGCCGAGGCGCACATCGCCGTCGAGGGCCACGAGCACGCCCGCGCCACGGGCGACGTGGCGCTCGAGCTCTCGCACGCGCACGCGCCCGGCGACGGCTCGCAGCCCGGGATCGAGGACATCTCGCTCACGCTGCGCCTCGGCGAGGTCCTCGGCGTGGCCGGCGTGGACGGCAACGGCCAGCGCGCGCTGGCCGAGGCGATCAGCGGTCAGCGCCAGCTCAAGCGCGGCGAGATCCGCTACCTCGGCGCTCCGATCGGGCGCCTGAGCGTGGCCCAGCGCGAGCGGCTCGGGCTTCGCTACGTGACCGACGACCGCCTCGGCGAAGGGATCGTCGCGGGTCTTCCGGTGTCGGTGAACCTCGTGATGAAGCGGATCGGCCGGCCGCCGTACT
>JAJZWB010000110.1 GCA_021846845.1 Actinomycetes bacterium
ACTTGGTCACCGGGAGCGAGAAGCTGCCGCAGGCGTACTCGCCCTCCCGGCGGGCGAGCTCGGCGACGATCCGGAGGCGGACGGGATCGCTGAGCGCGTGCAGGATCGAACCCAGCTCGAGCTCCTCCGCCTCCGGATGGAGGATCTGGTCGTTGGCCTGCACTGACAATCCGGAACTCATTCTATGAAGCTTCGCAATCTTCGTACGACAGTCTTCGTACATATGTATAGTACGACGGGCATCGTACAACGGCCCGCGAGGGGAGAAGCATATGAGAAGCTCGCCCGAAACCTCATCCGCAAGACCGGGGGCCGGCAGGCGCCACCGGGAGACGGCCGCCGTGATCGCCGCCTACATCCGGGAGCTGCTCGCCGCTGGCGCCGGCGCGGCGGAGCGGTCCGCGGCCTAGAGACGAACGGCGGCGCCCGCCGGGGTGGCCCCGCCGAAGCAGTGACACGGCGGAGCCGACCAAGAGGGATCGAACGGCGGGCGCCGCACCGAGCCGGCGGAGCGGTCGCGGGCACCCGGACACGGCGGCGCCGGACCGACCGGCGTAGAGGGGCCCGAGCCTCGGCTCAGATCGACAGGATCCGCGCGGCGAGCACGGCTGCGTTGCGCGCGTTGTCGACGCCGACGCAGGCGACCGGCACGCCCGGGGGCATCTGCGAGATCGACAGCAGAGCGTCGAGACCTCCGGCGACCGACGTGCGGCTGGTGAGCGGCACGCCGATCACGGGCAGATCCGTGTGAGCGGCGACCGCCCCTGGGAGCGCGGCCGACAGGCCGGCGCCCGCGATGATCACCCTGATCCCGCGCATCCTCGCGTTGCGCGCATAGTCGGCGACCACGTCGGGCTCGCGGTGGGCCGACATCACGCGCGTCTCGGAGCGGATCCCGCGCTCCCTGAGCTCCTGCTCGGCCTTCTCCATCGCCGGCAGGTCGCTCTTGGAGCCCATCAGGATCGCGACCCGCGGCTGGTCGACCTGCAGGGACTCGATCTGGGCCGCCGCCTCAGCGAGCGGCTCGGACGTCTCCGGCTCCGGCGTCACGGCGCCACCCTCAGAGCGATGTCGCGGCGCATCTGCCGGCCGTCGAATCGGATCATGTCCGCCGCAGAATAGGCGGCCGCGCGCGCGGTCGCCGCGTCGGGCCCGAGCGCGGTCACGCTCAGCACGCGGCCGGCGGCCGTGACGAGCTCGCCGCCGCGCCCGCGGCCGGTGCCGGCGTGGGTCACGAAGACGTTCTCCGGAACCCGATCCAGGCCCGTGATCACATCTCCGCTGGAGAACGACTCGGGATAGCCGGCGCTCGCCAGAACGACCGTGACCGCCATCTGATCGGCCCACAGCAGCGGCCCCACCCCCGCCAGCCCCCCGGGCTCGCAGGCGGCCTCCAGCAGCTTGAGCAGGTCGCTGCGCAGTCTCGGCAGGATCGCCTGCGTCTCTGGGTCGCCGAAGCGGACGTTGAACTCCAGGACCTTCGGCCCGTCCTCGGTCATCATCAGGCCCGCGTAGAGCACGCCGTGGAAGGGCGTCCCACGCCGCGCCAGCTCGTCGAGCACGGGCTGGTGGACGGCGGCGCAGATCTCCTGCGCGCGGCGCTCGTCGACGGCCGGAACCGGGGAGAACGAGCCCATCCCGCCCGTGTTCGGGCCCAGGTCGCCGTTGTAGATCCGCTTGTAGTCGCGAGCCGAGGCGAGCGCCACGGCGTTGACCCCGTCGCACAGGGCGAGCAGCGACAGCTCCTCGCCGACGAGGTGCTCCTCGACCACGACCCGCTCGGTGGCGAACCTGCGCTCGACGAGCAGCTCGCGCAGCGCGGCCGTCGCCTGAGCCTCGTTCTCGGCGATCACCACGCCCTTGCCGGCGGCCAGCCCATCGGCCTTGATCACGACCGGGTAGCGGTGGATGGCCGCGAGCCCCTCCGACACGGTGCGAACGACCGAGTGGGCGGCCGTCGGCACTCCGGCGGCGACCATCACCTCCTTGCAATAGGACTTCGAGCCCTCGAGCCGAGCCGCCTCGCCGGTCGGGCCGAAGCAGCGGATGCCGGCCTCGGCGAGCGCGTCGGCGATCCCGGCCACGAGCGGCGCCTCGGGACCGACCACGACGAGCGTCGGCCGCAGCTCGCGCGCCAGCCCGACGACCTCACCGCGATCGTCGGGGCGGAGCACGCGGACCGCCGCGTCGCGGGCGATGCCGACGTTGCCGGGCGCGCAGATCAGCTCCGGGGCGCGCGGCGAGCGCGCCAGCGCCTGCACGATCGCGTGCTCGCGCGCCCCGGCGCCGAGCACGAGCACGCGGTCCCTCACCTGCGGGACCGGCGCCGGGCGCCCGTGATGGAGCCGGCTCCGGCCCTCGCGCCACCGCATCGCATCCTCAGATGAGGCCGATGAAGTCGTCGATCGGGATCGCGGTCAACGTCTCGTAGCGACCCGTTCCGCGCGACCCCAGCTCCAGCGACACGCGAGCGATCGTCTGCTCGTCGGGCGCCTCGATCACGTTGACGAAGTCGAACTGCCCCAGCGTGGCCCACTGCGCCTTGACGGTCGCGCCCAGCTGCTCGACCTCGCGGTTGACCTCGCGGATCCGGGCCGGGTTGTTCTTGATCGTCTGCACCCCATCGGGCGTGAGCGTGGTGAGCATGATGTAGGTAGGCATCCGGGCCCTCCCGTGTTCAGGTGTGAGCTGCTCCACCGCACTTGTACCCGATCCGGCGCCGGCGCGCCCGGCCAACCGCCGCCGACGGCGGACCGCGTGGCACGAGCGCGCGGGCGGCCCCGCGTGACGGGCTCGCGCGCCGTCACAGGCGGGACCAGGACCCGGGTCCCTCCTACGCCGCCGCGGCGACCGGCTCCGCGAGGCGCTCGCGCTCGAAGGTCAGCTCGCCGTCGGACGCATCGACCGCGACCCTGTCGCCCGCAGCGAACCGCCCCTCCAGGATCGCCAGCGCAAGCGGATCCACCAGCCGCTTCTGGATCACGCGCTTGAGCGGGCGCGCGCCGTAGGTGGGGTCGTAGCCGAGGTTGCCGATCAGCGTCCGGGCCTCGTCGGTGAGCTCCAGCTCGAGCTCGCGCTCCCGCAGCCTGGCGGTCACGGCGCGCACCTGGAGGTCCACGATCTCGCCGATCTGCCCCCGCGTCAGCGGGGCGAACTCGACGATGTCATCCAGGCGGTTGACGAACTCGGGCTTGAAGTGAGCCTCGACGCCAGCGCGCCCACCCGGGATGTTGGAGGTCATGATCAGGACCACGTTCTTGAACGAGACGGTCCGTCCCTGGCCGTCGGTCAGGCGCCCGTCGTCCATCACCTGCAGCAGCGTGTTGAACACGTCCGGATGGGCCTTCTCGATCTCGTCGAGCAGGACCACGGAGTAGGGACGCCGCCGGACCGCCTCGGTCAGCTGACCGCCCTCGTCGTAGCCCACATACCCGGGCGGCGCCCCGACCAGGCGGGAGACCGCATGCTTCTCCATGTACTCGGACATGTCGATCCTCACCATCGCGTCCTGGGTGTCGAACATGAACTCCGCCAGCGCGCGCGCCAGCTCGGTCTTGCCGACACCGGTCGGCCCGAGGAAGAGGAACGTGCCGATCGGCCGGTTCGGGTCCTGGAGCCCCGCTCGGGAGCGGCGCAGTGCGCTCGACACTGCCTCCACCGCCTCCTGCTGGCCGATCACCCGCTGGTGGAGCCGGTCCTCCATGTGCACGAGCTTCTCGATCTCGCCCTCCATCAGGCGGCTGACCGGGACGCCTGTCCACTTGGAGACGACCTCGGCGATGTCGTCCGCGTCGACGACGTCCTTGAGGAACCGGTTGCCCGCGGCCCCCTCCTGCTCGGCGGTCTCGGCCGCCTGCAGGCGCTTGGCGAGCTCCGGGATCGTCCCGTACTGGAGCTCCGCCGCGCGCCCGAGGTCCGCCTCACGCTGTGCCCGCTCAAGCTCCAGCCGCGCCTGCTCGAGCCGCTCCTGGATCTCGGCGACGGCGCCGACCGAGTCCTTCTCCCGCTGCCACTCGGCGTGCATCGCGTCGGAGCGCTCTCGCTCCTCGGCCAGCGTGCGCTCGAGCTGCTCGCGCCGCGCCGCCGCGCCGGGGTCCTCGTCGTCGCCCAGCGACTGCAGCTCGATCTCCAGCTGCATGATGTGGCGGTCCACCTCGTCGATCTCGGTCGGCTTGGAGTCGATCTCCATCCTGATCCTGCTGGCCGCCTCGTCCACGAGATCGATCGCCTTGTCGGGCAGGAAGCGGTCGGCGATGTAGCGCTGGCTGAGCGTCGCCGCCGCAACCAGCGCAGAGTCCATGATCCGGACCTTGTGGTGGACCTGGTAGCTGCCCTTCAGACCCCGCAGGATCGCGATCGTGTCCTGAACGGTCGGCTCGCCGACCTGGATCGGCTGGAAGCGGCGCTCGAGCGCCGGATCCTTCTCGATGTGCCTGCGGTACTCGTCGAGCGTCGTGGCGCCGACCGCGCGCAGCTCGCCACGCGCGAGCAGCGGCTTGAGCATGTTGCCGGCGTCCATCGCGCCCTCGGCCGCGCCCGCTCCGACGATCGTGTGCAGCTCGTCGATGAACACGACGATCTGGCCCTGCGCGTCGGTGATCTCCTTCAGGACCGCCTTGAGCCGGTCCTCGAACTCGCCGCGGTACTTGGAGCCCGCGACCATCGCGGCGAGATCCAGCGCGATCACGCGGCGATCCCTCAGGCCCTCCGGGACGTCGCCGGCGACGATCCGCTGCGCGAGGCCCTCGACGATCGCGGTCTTGCCGACACCGGGCTCGCCGATCAGCACGGGGTTGTTCTTGGTCCTGCGGCTCAGCACCTGGATCACCCGGCGGATCTCGTCGTCGCGGCCGATCACCGGGTCAAGCTTCCCGAGCGCCGCGGCCTCGGTCAGGTCGCGACCGTACTTCTCCAGCGCCTGGAACTTGTCCTCGGGATTCTGGTCGGTCACGCGGTGCGACCCTCGCACCTCGCTGAGCGCCTGCAGCAGTGCCGCGTGCTCGGCCCCCGCCTCGCGCAGCGCATCCCCGGCACGCGTCTGCGGCTCGGGCCTGGCGAGCGCGAGCAGCAGGTGCTCCGTGGAGACGTACTCGTCCCGGAGCTCGCGCATCTCGCCCTCGGCGGCGCGCAGGATCTGGACAAGCTCGCCGGCGGGACCGGCGGGCTCCGTCGATCCGCCCGCGGTCGTGACCCGCGGGAGCGAGTCGAGCCGCGGACCGAGTGTCCGGCGCACGGCGGCCGGATCGACTCCGAGCTTGCGCAGCACGGGGGCGACGACGCCCCCCTCCTGCTCAAGCAGCACCGCGAGCAGATGCTCTGGCGTCGTCTGCGGGTTGCGACGCTCGTCGGCCAGCCGCTGCGCGGCCGAAAGAGCCTCCTGGGACTTGATCGTGAAGCGGTCTGGTTGCATGAGCGTGTCCGATGTGGTGACAAATCTAAGTGAACGCGACTTAGATTATCGTATCGCCCGCCGATCTCCAAGCGAATCCGTCCGCGGCCTGCGCGGGTCGCGGGTCGATCGCTCGATCGGGAGCGGCGCAGCCGGATCGGCCCCGTTGAGCCGAGGTGCGCGCGGCGCCTGGACTGGGGACGCTCTCGGCGGCCGCAGCGCGAGGTCAACCGGCGGCCGCAGCGCGCGGGCCGTCAGCCGGCGATCCGCAGCGTCCGAGCGGGCGTGCTCGCCACCATCTCGCCGCCCGCGCTGTACACCGCGCCGTACACGGTCACGACGATCCGGCGGTGGCGCGCCAGCGCCCGCCGCATCCGCGCGAGCACGCGCCGGTCGAGGTCGATCGCGACCGTGCGACTCCCGGCACGCTCCAGCAGGTCGGTGGCTGAGCGCTGAGTGGCCGGCGGCGATGACCCGATCGCGATCCGCGCGTAGGCGCCCGCCAGGCAGGTGGACGAGCACGAGACCCGCGCCTGGATCCTCCCGGCGGCGACCGGCCGCCGCTGGGCCGGCAGCGACAGCGCGACCGAGGCGACCTTCGGGACCGCGCCGGCGGCGACGGATGCGAGAGCCGCGAGGTTGACGCTGCCGAGCCCGGACGCCTCGTCGTATCCCGGCCCGGCGGTGCAGCAGCCCAGCGGCGAGCCGACGATGCTCACGCCGAGATCGTTGCCGCCCGTGGTCACGTCGGAGATCACGGTGGAAGCGGACGGAGAGCTGTCGATCTCGTACAGGAGCGGGTTGACCAGCCCGACGTTCTGGTGCCCGCGAACCCGCAGCTGCTGATCCACGAGCGCGATCCCGCCCGCCAGCAGCGGCGCCGCGGCGCTGGTGCCACCGACCTGGGTCCACGGGCTGGCGTTCGGACCGCTGTTGCAGTCGCCCGGCGCCGTGCAGTAGACCTCGTAGCCGGGCGCCACATCGGCGAGCATCGAGACATCGGGCACAGCGCGGTGGGGGCCAGAGACGAACCCGTTCTGGTACCAGGGCCGCCCGAACAGAGCGCTCTGGCCGCCGCCGCCTGCGGCGGTGACCAGCGGGGCGTCGTTCCAGACCTGCTGGGCGGTGATCTGGTTGGCGGCGTCGAGCGCCACGTTCGTGCCGCCGACGCCCGTCACCCACGGCGACGACGCCGGGTAGCTGACCGCCAGCTCCGGCAGCGGCCGCCCCCCGGGCGTCAGGCAGGCCGAGGAGCCATCGTCGCCGCTGGAGGCGAATACGGAGATCCCGGTCGCCGCCGCGAGCGCCAGCGCGCCCTCGACCGTGCGCAGGCCGGAGCTTCCGATGGTGTCCAGCGTCGCGGACTCGCAGGAGCCCAGGGAGGCGGAGATCACGTCCGGCTGGCTGCCGGCGTTGCGCAGCGGAGCGGTGAGCGAGTGCAGCACGTCGACCGCACTCGGGCGCGACTCATAGACGTCGATCGCCTTGAGGTCCGGCGCGGCGGCGTCGAGCACCTCCAGGTCGAGGGTCGACTCGGCCCCGGGAGGCAGCGGATGGCGCAACCCGACGCCATAGCCGTTGATCGCCGGCGTGGCCAGCCTGAAGCACTGCGCGAAGTGGCGCAGGTCCGAATAGCGGAACCCGTCGATCTCGATCAGCGCCACGCGCTCCCCCTGCCCATCGATGCCGGCCGCATGCAGCGACGAGTACCCGTATGCGGTCAGGTACTGGTTGGGGGTGAAGCCGGACTGCGAGGTGGCCGCCGAGCAGCCGGCGGCGGTGCCGGTCCGCTGCGCGTAGCCCGAGCCGGCGTAGCTCGAGACGCCGCCGATCCTGGCGGCTGGACGCGCGGGCTCGCGGGGCCACGCGCCATGCGTGAGGAGCTGCCTGCGGGGGGACCCGAACAGGGCCCTGGTGTCGAGGCCGATCACGCCGGTGACGGCTCGGCTCAGCGGTCCGGGAATCCGGACCGTGCGGACGGGGGCGAGGAACGGCGTCGAGTCGGCGGCATGGAAGTCGCCGAGCCGTGTCGCGAACAGCCGCTGGGCGGTGGAGACGCGCAGCGTCGCGTCGGCGAACAGGCCGGTGACGTCGATCCTCACGCCGGTGGCGCCGACGCCTCTCAGGTAGGTGAGGACGCGGGCGCGCTGGGCCTGCGACACCCCGAAGCGGCGCGCCAGCACCGAGACCGGCTCGAACTGGCCGTACAGGGAGGACCCCGGCGTCGAAACATCGCGTGCGAACCGCTCGAGCCCCGCGACGTTGGCGCGCAGCGGCAGCACCAGCGAAACGGTCGCCTCGGCACGTCGAACCGGGTGTCGCGCAGCGGCTCGCGCCGCCGGCGCGAGCAGCGCGAGCGCCGGCACGGCGCATGCCAGAGCGACCGACGCGACGACCGTGGCGGCGACGGACGGCATGGCCCGTCGCACGACACCTCGCGGCGGCCACTCGCGGTTGCGGCCGGAGCGCCGCCGTTCGATGTTCATGGCGTCCTCATACGCGACTGTGCGACCCGTTCCTGCCCGCTCACCCGCGGCGTGGTCGTCGCACACCGAACACCCCACGGCGGCCAAGGATGCGGTCGCCGCGCCGGGACCGCCGCAGGAGCGCAGCCGCGCCCTCCACCGACCGGGCCCCAGACCTCCCCCGACCTGGCCCCGACCTGGCCCCGACCGGGGCTCGGCGCTCCCGGAGCTCGGCGCCCGTTCGGCGCCGGTCTAGAGCGAGAAGGCGCCGACCAGCCCCTGGAGCTCCGTGGCCATCGTCGCCAGCTCGCCGCTGGCGGTGGTGATCTGCGCCGTCGAGGCCGAGGACTCCTGCGCCGAGGCCGACACCTCCTCGGTGGATGCGCCGGCGTCCTCGGCGACACCGGCGACCTGATCGGTGATCTCGGCCACGCGGTCGATGCAGTTGCTGACGTCCTGGATGCTGGAGGCGAGCGCATGGAACGCGCCACGGGTCTGCTCGGCGGTCCTGGACGCCGACTCGGCGAGCTTGCGGACCTCGTCGGCGACGACGGCGAACCCGCGGCCCTGCTCACCGGCCCGCGCCGCCTCGATCGCGGCGTTGAGAGCCAGCAGGTTGGTCTGATCGGCGATGCTCGAGATCTCCGAGGTCAGCGACACCCCCTGCTGGGCCACCTCGCGCGCGCCGGCGGCGAGCTCCACGGCCTCGCTCGTGGTCCGGCGGGCCGCCTGGACCATGGCGACCTGCCGCTCGGCGCCCTCGGCCACGACCGCCGAGCCCCTGGCGATCTCCCCGATCGCCAGGCTCGTCTCGTGCGAGCTGGCCGACATCTGCTGGGAGGCCCCCGCGACCCGGGCCGCGAGCGATCCGATCTCGTCGATCATGCCGCCCACCCTGGTCTGCAGGCGGTCGCGCATCGCGTTGTAGCCCGCGATCCCCCCCTGAGCCTTGGCGAGCATCACGTTGAACAGCTCGCCGAGGTCGCCCAGCCGCTCGCCCGGCCGGGGCTCGAGCGGCGCCGTGACGGGCCGGGCCTCGACCGTCAGGTCACCCGCGGCCGCGGCCGCCAGTCCATCCCCGAGGCTCGTCAGGCAGTGGTCGGTGAGGCTGCCCAGCCGCTGCTGCAGCGCGTCCAGGCACGAGCGGTCGCCCAGCGCGGTGCGCTGGTGCTCGCGCATCTCGTTGTAGCCGGCGATCGCGTGCCCGGCCTTGTCGAGCATCGCGTTGAAGAGCTCGACGAGCTCGCGCATCTCGCCGGTCGCCGCGCCCGGGTCAAGCGAGTCGGTGACCGGCCGCACCTCGACCGTCAGGTCTCCGGCCGCCATTGACTCCAGGCCCGCGGCGAGGTCGGTCAGGCAGTGGTCGTGCAGGCTGCGAAGGCGCGCCCTCAGCTCCCGCAGCACGTCAACAGCATCGCTCCGTTCCGCTGGTCGTGATCTGCGGTTCGACTTGAAAGTGGGCATCTGGGTCGCAGGCTCCTCGCTACGTGAGAGAACGACCCGGGCACGGGCGCCCGGACGGGGGCTTGATCGGCACCGCGGCACGCCGCTTTAGCCGCCCTCGGAGCGGTCGTCTGGCAGATCCGCGGCCCGGCAGCAGACCGCGCCGGGCTCAAGTACCGGTCTCAGCTGCCGATCACGAGCGGGTTTCAGTGATCGAGGCGAAGGGACTGACGCCATGGTGGGACTGGCCGGAGGCTCAACGGCGAAGCGCATCCTCACGCTGGCCGCGCTGGGCGTCGCCGGGCTGCTCGCGGAGGGGCTGGCGCCGCTGTCCGGCGCGAGCCGGCTGGCGGTGGCGTTCGCCGACGCCCTGCTGATCGCGCTGCTGGGCGCGCTCGGCGCCGCGCGCGCACGCACGGGCGCGCTCGAGGCGACGCAGCGGATCGACGCTCTCTCGACGGCCACCAAGGCCAACCTCCTAGCGGGCATGGAGGCGTTCGCGGTCGCGGACTTCACCATGCGCATCCAGCCGGGCAGTGCGCCGGTGACCGACTTCGCCGGCGACGATTGGGGCGCCATCATGCGCCACCTGGAGGGGTTCCGCGCCGTGATCGTTGAGAGCTATCACGCCTACAACACGACCGCGGAGAACCTCACCGGCCTGGCCCGTGAGCTGGTCGCCGCCGCCGGCGCGATCAGCGGCAGCACCTCGGAGATGGCATCCAGCTCCCGTGAGGCCGGCCGGGCGAGCGACGAGATCGCGCACGCGATCGGCGACGTCGCGCACGGTGCCGAGCGCCAGGCGCAGATGGCCCAGTCCGTGCGCGACACCGTCGAGGAGGTGGCAGGAGCGGTCCGGAGCAGCGCCGAGCAGGCCGAGGAGACCGCTCGCCTGGCGGAGCGCGCCCGCGATCTGGCGCGCGGCGGCGCACGCGCCGCCGAGCAGGCCTCCGCAGCGATGACCGACGTGAAGGCGGCCACGACGGCCGGCAGCGAGGCGATCCGGGAGCTGGCCGCCAAGAGCGACCAGATCGGGGCGATCGTGCAAACGATCACCGACATCGCCGAGCAGACCAACCTGCTGGCCCTCAATGCCGCGATCGAGGCGGCCCGGGCCGGCGAGCAGGGCCGCGGGTTCGCCGTCGTGGCGGACGAGGTCCGCAAGCTGGCGGAGGAATCGCAGCGGGCCGCGCAGGAGATCGGGGCCCTGGTCAGCACGATCCAGAGCGACACGGCCACCGCCGTCGAGGTGGCGCGCGAGGGCGACCTCAAGACCAGCGAGGGCAGCGCGGTCGTGGCACGCGCTCACGAGGCGTTCTCGCAGATCGAGACCGCGGTCGACGACATCGCCGCACGCATCGAGCAGATCGCCGCGACCTCCCAGCAGCTGACCGCCAGCACGGTGTCGATGCGGGAGGGCGTCGAGGAGGTGGCCGATGTCGCGGAGCAGTCGTCGGCCTCGGCCGAGCAGGTCTCCGCCTCGGCCCAGCAGACCGGCTCCTCGGCAGAGCTCATCGCCGTGAACGCCGCCGCGATGGCATCCTCCGCCCAGGGTCTGCGCGCCGTGGTCGACCGCATCGTGGTCGACCTCGGCGACAGGGGCTAGGTCCGCCGAGCCGCTGCAGGAGGGTTCACCAGGCTCCGCGGGCCCGGCCCCGGGGACGTCAGCCCGCCGCGCCGCCACCGGGCCGCGGAGGCCGTCAGCCCGTTGCGCCCCCTCGTCCCACTGCGGACGGGACGAAGCGCAGTGCCTGCAGATCGGCTCGACGAACCAGCTCTCCGCCGCGGGTGTAGGGCACGATCTCGGCGCGCAGCTCGCGGCGCAGCTGCTCAAGGCGCTTGACCTCGGCGGTCAGCTCGTCCGCGCGCTTCTGGAGCGCCGCGACCCTGCGGCCCATGGCCTCGAGCTGCTCCTCGAGCTCGAGCACCCGCTCGACGCCCGCCAGGTTCATGCCCATCTGGGCGGTCATCTCCTGGATTCGACGCAGCCGCTCGACGTCGCGCTGGGAGTACAGGCGCGTGCCCTTCGGCGAGCGCTTGGGCTCGATCAGGCCGCGAGCCTCGTACATCCGCAGCGTCTGCGGGTGCATCTCCGCCAGCTCGGCGGCGACCGAGATCATGAACACGCCGCGGTCGGACGCGACCTCGACGCGCGCGGAGGCGCTGATCCTTCGCCGACCAGCCATCACAGGTCCTGCGCGGCCGCCGCGAACAGCCGCTCCCGTGGATTGCCGTCCAGCACCTGCGACAGCCTGTCAACCACCTCGGACTGCTCCGCCGACAGGGATGCGGGCACGTCGAGCACGAACCGGTAGTGGATGTCGCCGCTGCCCTTCCCGCCCAGCCTCGGCGGCCCCTCGCCACGCAGCCGCTGCACGGTGCCATGCCGAGTGCCGGCCGGCACCCGGAGCCGCTTGGAGCCCTTCAGGGTCGGCACCTCGATCACGGCGCCACGCAGCGCCTCGGGGATCGTGAGCGGCACCTCGACCTCCAGGTTGTCGCCCACGCGCTTGAAGACCGGCGACTCGGCCACGCGGGTGATCACGTACAGATCCCCGGGCGGCCCCGCCTGGCCGCCGCCCGCAGCGACGCCCGTCTCGCCCTTGCCCGCCAGCCTGATGCGGCTGCCGTCGCGCACCCCGGCCGGGATGTTGACGCGCATGCGCCGCACCGACCGCTGGACCCCGCTGCCGCTGCAGGTCGGGCACGGATCGTCGATCACGGTCCCGGATCCGTGGCAGTTGGAGCACGGCTGCGACATGGAGAAGATGCCCTGACTCTGCGCCTCGACGCCACGGCCGTTGCAGACCGGGCAGACGCGCGGCGTCGTCCCCGGCTTGGCCCCGGAGCCGTGACACGTCGGACACGGCTGCGAGGTCGGAACCGCCAGCGGTACCTGGGCGCCGGCGACCGCCTGCGCGAAGGTCAGCGAGACCTCGGTCTCCAGGTCGCGCCCGCGAACGGGCGCCGGACGAGCTCCGCGGCCGCCGCGCCCCCCGCCCGCACGCCCGCCGGAACCGCCGCCTCCGAACAGGTTGGAGAGGATGTCGCCGAAGCCTCCGCTGAACTGGCTGGGGTCGAAGCCGGCCCCGCCCATGCCGCCGAGGAGCGAGCCGCGGTCGTATGCCCTGCGCTTGTCG
>JAJZWB010000111.1 GCA_021846845.1 Actinomycetes bacterium
CGCCTCGGCATTCGCCGGCTACTACCGGCTCCCCAGCCTCTACGGAGGGCCGGACTCGACCTGCTTCTGGAACATCGGGGTCGCGAACGCCCACCATCTGAACGTCGCCTACCCCGACGCCAACTGCTGGGCCGCGGCCTACTAGGTGCCGGCGGGCGCGACGCTCACGCTCAAGGGCAGCTACCCGCACGCGCGCTTCGCCTCGATCGAGTCCTACAACCTGCTTGGCGCACCCGTCGACGCGCTGGTCGACTACCAGATCAACCCGGACAGAGGGTCCGCCAACCCGTTCCGCGCCGGGGTCAGTCGAGACGTGTCGCGGCGCTCGTTCACGATCGCGCTGCGCGCCTCCGCGCCACCGCGTGCCATCAACCCCGATCAGCGCAGCGGCGAGCCGCACCGCAACCGCCTCTACACCGGGTTCTCCGGCGACACGGCCGGGCTCCACGTGCTGCTCTGGCGCGTCTACGTGCCCGACCGCGGTCGCGGCCTGAGCGCGGCGTACCACTCCCCCGCCCTGTGCTTAGGCTCGCCGACGGCACGGTCGAGACCGGAGCGCGCTCTGCCGCACCCTGACGACGCAGGTGCACCGGTTGCCGGACCCGACGGCGCTGCTGATCCCCCAGCCGCAGTACGACGCGCTGCGCCACCAGCCCGGGGTGCCTCCCTACTTCCCCGCCAAGCCCCATCCGGTCTGGCGCGTGCAGTACGACCGCGCCCACCTGCTGGCGCTGTACGACGGCCCCACCTATCACCCGGCGCTGGGCGACGTGACCAAGAGCGGCCAGGGCGGCTTCTTCCCAAACATCGACAACCAGTACGCGCGCGCCGCGATCAACCGCCGGCTGGGCCCGATCGTCGCCTTCCGCGGCAAGCTGCCGACGACGCCCGCGACGTTCGCCGGGGAGAGGTACATGCGGCCGGCGCAGATGCGCTACGTGTCGTTCTGCATGAACGAGTCCGTGCTGACGACGAGGGTGATGGACTGCGTCTACGACGAGCAGATCCCGCCGCACAGAGACCGGCGCTACGTGATCGTCACCAGCCGGCCGCAGGACCGTCCCAGCAACGCCACGGCGCGCTGCGGGGTCGCATGGCTGGCATGGTCGCCTCGCGGCGACGGAGGGCGCGACCACGACTTCGGCTGGATGCAGCTGCGCGACATGCTGCCCTCGCCCTCGTTTCACCACGCGATCCAGGACGCCCGCCTGCCGGGCGACGAGCGCAAGGTGATGGGTCCGTACCTGCCGACCGGCACCTGCTACCAGAGCAAGCGGGCGTTCGAGCGCCTCGGCTGCCCCGTGCGCTGATCGGGGTCCGCGACCGGGAGTCCGCGACCGGGAGTCCGCGACCGGGAGTCCGCGACCGGGGGTCCGCGACCGGGGGTCCACGACCGGGAGTCCGCCACCCGGCGTCCGCTTCCCGGCACCCGCGGACCCGGCTCGGCCACCGCCGCCGGCTGCCGCCGGCGCCGCGATGCCCGGACGGTCACATGCGCCGGGGCGCCACCTCGGCCGGGACATCGAGGTCGTCCTCGGCCAGCCGCAGTCCGAGTCCCTCCGGCGCGTGCAGGGCGAGCATCGCGTCCGACCCGCGGACCGACTCGCGGTCACGCAGCGAGACGCCGACCATGACCACGAAGGCGATCGGGACCGAGACCAGCGCGGGCTGCGCCAGGAGCGCTCCGATGATGGTGGCCTGGCCGCCGCCGAGCGTCAGGCCGGTGAAGATCGACGCGGTCGCGATCGTGGCGCCGGCGACCATCCCGGCCGCCGCCCCCCGGGCCGACAGCCCGGTCCACCAGATCCCGAGCAGGAACATCGGGCAGAAGGTGCTGGCCGCGATCGCGAACGCCCAGCCGACGAGGATCGCGATGTCGATCGAGCGCGCGACGAGCGCCAGCAGCGCCGGCGCGACCATCGCGACGATCGCCGCGACCCGGAACCGGAGGCGCCGGACCGACATCCCCGCCTGGCGCTCGCGGCGCAGCCGGGGCCAGACGTCGTGGCTGATCGTCCCCGCCAGCGAGACCAGCAGGCCGGACGACGTCGAGAGGAAGGCCGCGAACGCCCCGGCCGCGGTCAGCGCGCCCAGCAGCGTGCCCACGGTTCCGGGCCAGGCGGCCCTCGGCAGCTCCAGCACGACGCTGTCGGCCTGCCCGGTCAGGTACAGCTGAGGCGTCAGCACCCGGCCGAGAGCGCCGTACACCGCGGGGAACGTGTAGAACAGGCCCAGCAGCGACAGCACCCGGACCGTTGTGTGGCGCGCCGCATGGCCATCCGGGTTGGTGTAGAAGCGCACCAGGATGTGGGGCAGCCCCATCGTGCCAAGGAACGTCGCGATCAGCAGCGAGTACACGAGCACCGGGGAGCTCTCGCTCGTGCCTCCTACGGCCCGTGACCAGGTGGCGCCCGTCTGGGGCGTCGTCCCCTCGGCGACCGGCACCACCGTCCCGCGCCCGATCACGATCGGGACCCGGGCCGGGAGCGTGCGTACCGTGCCGCCCGCGACTGTCAGGTCCCGGCCGCCGATCTCGATCGTCGCGGTCTGCGGAAACTGGGCCCGCGTCGCCGCGGGCAGGCGCACGACGAGCGTGTGGGGAGCCCGCGGGAGCTGGTCGCCGAACAGCGCGGCGCGGCCGGGCAGTCCGCCGAAGTGGATCAGCAGCACGCACGCCGGGACCGAGATCGCGAACACCTTGATCCAGAACTGGACCGCCTGCACGTAGGTGATCCCGCGCATCCCCCCGATCGCGACGTTGATCGTGACGATCGCCGCCACGGCGGCCACCCCCACCCAGTAGGGCGCCGCGGTCACGACCTGGAGCGCCAGACCGGCCGCCTTGAGCTGCGGCACAAGGTAGAAGCCGCTGATCAGGATCACGATCGCGGACGCGAGCGGCCGGATCCACGAGCGGTTCAGCCTGGCCTCGACGAAGTCCGGGATCGTGTAGGAGCCGAATCGCCGCAGCGGCGCCGCCACGAACAGCAGCAGCGCCAGATAGCCGGCGGTGAAGCCCAGCGACTGCCACAGCGCGCTGGCTCCCAGCTGCAGCTCCAGCCCCGCGATCCCGAGGAAGCTCGCGGCCGACAGGTACTCCCCCGAGATCGCGGCCGCGTTCCACCATGCCGTGACCGCGCGCGAGGCGACCAGCAGGTCCGAGGTCGTGCGCACGAACCGCACGCCCCACGCGCCCAGCCCCAGCGTCCCCAGCGTGACCGCGCCGATCGCCGCCAGCGCGATCACGGCTCCGCGCCCCGCGCGGGCGGACGGGTCACTTCTCCACCAGCTCGCGGAAGGCCGCGTCCAGCGCGTCGGCGCGCCGTGCGTAGAGCCAGCCGATCGCGATGAACACCGGCGGCATCGGCACGATCAGGATCCAGACGGCGACCGGCACGCCGAGCAGGTGCGCTCCGTGCAGCTGGGGCAGCAGGTACAGGGCCACCGGCATCACGCCGAACACCGCGCCGAAGGCGACCAGCGCGAGCAGCGACAGCTGCAGCTGAGCGCGTCTCAGCCTTCGCAGGTACACCTCGCCGTGGGCGGTGGAGTCGGCCAGCTCCTGGCGCGGCGAGCGCAGCCTCAGCGCTCTCAGCTCCGTGCGCGTGGCCCGCTCCTGGCGGCCGGCCCGCAGCTCCGCGCGCGAGGCCCGCTCCCCGCGGCCGGCGCGCAACGGCGGCGGCCACAGCTCCTGTCGACGCGAGCGGCGGGGCGGCGTGCGCGGCGGCGGCTCCCGCTCGGCGCTCATGCGGCTCGCACCCCGGCGCGGAACTTCGGCAGCGTCATGGTCACGGTCGTGCCCCGCCCCGGCGTGGAGTCGATCTCCAGCCCGTAGGCGGGTCCGAACGCGGCCTGCAATCTGGCCTGGACATTCGTCAGGCCGACCCCGCTCCCGCGTCCGGAGAGGATCTCGGCGGCGCGGTCGTTGTCCATACCGACGCCGTCGTCGTAGACCTGCAGCTCGACATCGGCGTCGATGTCTCGCCCGATGATCTCCACCCGGCCGCGGCCGCGACGCTCGACGCCGTGGCGCACGGCGTTCTCCACCAGCGGCTGCAGCGAGAGCATCGGCAGCACGGCGTTGAGCACCTCAGGCGCCACCTGGAGGCGTACCTCAAGGCGGTCGCCGAACCGCGCCCGCTCCAGCCGCAGGTACTTCTCGACGTAGTTGAGCTCGTCCGCGAGCGTCACGTACGGGCTGCGGCCGCGAAACGCGTAGCGCGTGAACTCGGCGAACTCGGTCAGCAGCTCGCGCGCCTCCTCCGGGCTGGAGTGGATGTAGCCGGCGATCGCAGCAAGCGCGTTGTATACGAAGTGCGGCGAGATCTGGGCACGCAGCGCCTGCAGCTCGGCGCGCGCGAGGCGCTCGCTCTGGGCCTCCAGCTCGGCCAGCGCCAGCTCGGCCGACACGAGGCTCGCCACGTCGCCGACCGTGCGCGTCTCCTCAGGCGTCAGCCGCCACGCGCCCGCGAACAGCGCCAGCAGGGTGCCGACGCGCTCGCCGCGCACGACCAGTGGCGCCAGGACCGCGCTCGCGATCGGGCAGCCGGGGTGGGAGCAGGCGATCCGCGACTCGACCTGGAGGCGGTCGTCGCGGGTCGCCCTGCCCGCCAGCTCCAGCCACTCGGCATCCGCATGGTGCTCGAAGCCGTCGCCGGCGAACGCCAGCACCCGCTCGCGGTCCACGAGCGCGACCGCGAGCGCCTGGGTGAGCGTGCGCAGGTGGCCGACGGTCCTGGCGGCGCTCTCGGCCGACAGCCCCTGCCGCAGGTGGGGCAGCGTCGCCGTAGCAGCGTGCAGCGCCTCCTGCATCGCGCGCTGCTCGGAGGAGATCACCCGCGGCGGCCTGATCAGGCGCAGCGCTGCGATGGCCGACGCGGCGGTCGCCCATCCGACCAGCACACCGAGGATCACCTCCACTCTGGCCGCTCAGCATATTGGCCCGGCCACCCCGGCCGGTATCCTCGACCCGGCGATGAGCGTCGAGCAGGACGGCGCGGCCCGCCGCCGCACGGGGGGATCCGATCAGCTGACGATCCTGGCCGTCGACGACGAGCGCAGCCAGCTAGAGGATCTCGCCAGGCTTCTGCGCGGCTCGCCGGGCGTGCGTGAGGTGGAGTGCGCCTACGACGGCCACGAGGCGCTGCTGAAGGCCTCCAGCCAGGTCTACGATGCGATCTTCCTCGACGTGCGGATGCCGGACCTGGACGGGCTGGAGCTCGCGCGGGTCCTGCGCCGGTTCGCCGCGCCACCTCAGATCGTGTTCGTCTCGGCCTACGACAGCGCGGCCGTCGACGCGTTCGAGCTTCACGCGCTCGACTATCTGCGCAAGCCCGTCGGCCGCCGGCGCGTCGAGGAGGCGATCGAGCGCATCGCCCAGGCGGTCGAGACCCGGCAGGTCGCCGAGGAGCGCGACACCGCGCGCCTGCCGGCCCCAGCCGCCGACGATGACCACGAGATGATCGCGGTCGCCAACCTGCACGGCGGCACGACCCGTCTGCTGCCGCGCTCCGCGATCCTGTACGTGCAGTCCTACGGCGATTTCGTCCGGATCGTGACCGCGGACGGGCGCTATCTGCTGCGCCGCACGCTGGGCGAGATCGAGCGCCGCTGGGAGCCTCGCGGGTTCGCGCGCGTGCACCGCCAGTACGTCGCCAACCTGCGCAACGCAGTCGAGCTGCGCCCGATGCTGGGCGGCACCGCGGAGCTGACGTTCTCCGACGGGCAGCGGATCCCGGTCGCGCGCCGGCACACGGCGGAGCTGGCCAGGCGACTCGGAGTCTGAGCCGCCCGACGGCCCCCGCAGCCAAGCCGCCCGACGGCCCGTAGGCGAAGCCGCCCGACGGCCCGGGAGGCGAGCCGCCAGACGGCCCCCGGAGCGACGCGCCCGCCGGATCAGCCCTCCTGCGCCTGCTCCTCCTTGATCTTGTCCTCCAGCGCCGCCATCACGCCGGCGTCTCGCAGGGTCGTGACGTCGCCGAGCGCACGGCCCTCGGCGATGTCGCGCAGCAGCCGGCGCATGATCTTGCCGCTGCGGGTCTTGGGCAGGTCGTCGGCCCAGATGATCCGCTTGGGCCGCGCGAACTTCCCGATCCGCTCTCCCACATGGTCCCGGATCTCGTCGATCAGCTCGTCGGTGCCGGCGAGGTCGCCGTTGAGGGTCACGAACGCGCAGATCGCCTGGCCCGTGAGCTCGTCCGACTGGCCGATCACGGCCGACTCGGCGACCTTCGGATGCGAGACGATCGCGGACTCGACCTCGGCGGTCGAGAGACGGTGACCGGAGACGTTGACCACGTCGTCGATCCGGCCGATCACCCAGAAGTAGCCGTCCTTGTCCCTGCGCGCGGCGTCGCCGACCAGATAGGTGGTGCGCCCGAACTTGGAGAAGTAGGTCTCGACGAACCGGTCGTCCTCCTTGTAGAGCGTGCGCAGCATCGACGGCCACGGCCGCTTGAGGACCAGCAGTCCCTGGCCCTCCTCAACGGGGTTGCCCTCACGTTCGTCGACGACGTCGGCCAGCACTCCGGGGAACGCCCGCGTGGCCGAGCCGGGCTTGGTGGAGACGAGCCCCGGCAGCGGGGTGATCATGATCGCGCCGGTCTCGGTCTGCCACCAGGTGTCGACGATCGGGCAGCGCTCGCCGCCGACGACCTTGTGGTACCAGAGCCACGCCTTCGGGTTGATCGGCTCGCCGACCGTCCCCAGCAGCCGCAGCCTGGAGAGGTCGTGCTTCTCCACGTGCTCAGCCCCCCACTTGATGCAGGCGCGGATCGCGGTCGGGGCGGTGTAGAAGATCGTGACCCCGTAGCGCTCGCAAAGCTCCCACCAGATCCCCTTGTGCGGGTAGTCGGGCGCTCCCTCCCACATCACCGAGGTCGCGCCGTTGCACAGCGGTCCGTAGACGATGTAGGAGTGACCGGTGACCCAGCCGACGTCGGCGGCGCACCAGTACACGTCCTCGCCCGGCTTGTGGTCGAACACGTAGCTGTGGGTCGCGCTGACACCCGTCAGGTAGCCGCCGGTCGTGTGCAGCACGCCCTTGGGCTTGGCGGTCGAGCCCGACGTGTAGAGCACGTACAGCGGATGCTCGGCATCAAGCTCCTCCGGGGGGCACTCGGGCGCCGCGGCATCGCAGATCTCGTGGAACCACACGTCTCGACCCTCACGCATCTCGCACGCATCGCCCGAGTGCTTGACGACGATGATGTGCTCGAGCGTCTCCAGGTCGTCCATCACGACATCGACCTGCTCCTTGATCGGCGCGGTCCTTCCCTTGCGTCGCGCGCCGTCGACGGTGATCAGCGCCTTGGCCTCGGAGAACTCCATCCGCTCCTTGACCGCGTCCGCCGAGAAGCCGCCGAACACGACGTTGTGCGGCGCCCCGATCCGCGCGCACGCGAGCATCGAGACGATCACCTCGGGGATCATCGGCAGGTAGATCCCGACGATGTCGCCCTTCCGCACGCCGAGGTCCTTGAGCGCGTTGGCGAAACGCTGCACGTCGCGCAGCAGGTCGGAATACGTGAGCTCGCGCTCCTCGCCCTCCTCGCCGCGCCAGTGGAATGCCACACGGTCGCCGTTGCCCGCCTCGACGTGACGGTCCAGGCAGTTGTAGGAGGCGTTGATCTTCCCGTCCTCGAACCACCTGTAGAACGGCGGGTTGGACTCGTTCACGTCCAAGGTCGGCTCCCGGAACCAGCTCAGCTCCCGGGCCTGCTTCATCCACCAGCCCTTCCAGTCGGCGTTCGCCTCCTCATAGACCGCCGGGTCCGCGAGGTTCGCGCGCTCGACGAACGAGGCGGGGGGATCGAACTTCTCGATCTCGAGCATCTCCTCGAGCTGGCGCTCGAGCTCCGTCCCGGCGGTCGATGCGGTGTCTGCCATGTCGAGCTCTCCTTAAGGCTGACGTCAGTCCTCACCCACAGCGCCGGGCGCCGGCGGTCGAGGCCGGCGCCCACGCTCGCCGCGAATGCGCGGCATTGTCCGTTAGTTGTACTGCACCGGCACGGCCCCGCCGATCCCTAGCCCCCGAGCGGGAATACGGGCAGGACGGTTCGACCCCAGGTCTCGTTCAGGACCAGGGCGAACGACGTGTACCACGCGGCGACGGCGGTCACGAGGCCGACATAGCCGCCGAGGTGGACGATGCTGCTGTTGCCACCCGAGTTGCCGATCCCGAGGATGATGAACGTCGCCGCGAGCAGCAGGAACACCACCGCGACGGCCCCCGACGTGCGCAGCGAGGCGATGAACATGTAGCTCGTGAAGATCCCCCACGCCCACAGGTAGAGACCGAGGGCGCTGTTGGCCTCGGTGGCCGGGATCTTGACGATGTCAAGCTGCACCAGCACGAAGAACGAGATCCAGAACGCGCCGTAGGACGAGAACGCGGTCGCGCCGAACGTGTTGCCGGTCCGGAACTCCCACATCCCTGCCAGCAGCTGGCCGATGCCCCCGTAGGCGAGCGCCAGTCCCAGCACCACCGGCAGCGCGGACCCGCTGACGAGGTTCGCGTTGATCATGCTGAGCACGAACGTCGTCGTGGCGAAGCCGGTGAGCCCGAGCGGGGCAGGGTTGGCGGGCTTCCAGCCGCCAGAGGTGCCCTCGACCACGGGCGCGGGCGCGACGTCCGCCTCCCGCGGCATCTTGGTTGCTCCCATCTCTCCTCCTGAAGTGGTTGACGGAGACGCCGGTAACCTCGCCGCCCGCCGGAGCGAGCGCAAGGGCGGATCGGCGGGCGGCGGGCGACACGGGTTCAACGGCAGCCGGCGCGCGACGAGCGGCGACCGCCCGCCGGCCGGCGCGGCCTCCCGGTCCGGGCGCGGGCACCTCCGAGGGGCGTGCCGGAACCAGAATCCGAGACGGGATCCGGGTCCCGGGAGACGCCGTCGGGCGGAGGCGCGGACGACTCGCGCTGCCTGCCGCGCGGAGGCCCGCTCAGCCGCGTCGCTTGCGCTTGCGCCTGGAGGCGCCCGGCACGTGCTGCGGCTGGCCGCCGCCCTCCACCTGCGCCGCCGGGACCGTCGTCGGCTTGGCCCGCCCGCGCGGGCCGCCCGCTGCGCGCTGGCCACCCCCTGCGCGCGAGCCGGCCTCGGCCGCGCGCCGAGCGCGCATCTCCGACGACGAGGGCCACGGCTCCGAGCGCCCCGAACCCCAGGCCGCGGGGAGCCCGGTCGGCCACTTGCCCGACATCAGATAGGCCACCGCGACCAGCCAGAAGGCCTGCACGACCGGCACCTGCGTGATCTGGAACAGGACCAGCGCGCCGGCGAACATGCCCAGGTAGCCCATGAAGCGGGTCAGCAGGCCCTGGTTCATCGCCTGCAGAGAGACCATCACGAACGCGATCGCGATCAGGAATGCTCCCAGGAAGCCGAGCAGCTGCAGGATCAGCAGGGCCGACCCTCCCGTGAGCCGGACGGCCTCGTCGTAGGTCTGCGCGCCGGTGGTCGCGAACTCGTGCGCCTTCTGCGTCAGGATCACCGCGTACGCGACGGCTATCACCGAGTCCAGCACCGTGCCGACCAGCACGATCGTGCGCAGCCAGGTGCGGACCTTCTCCGGGTTGCGCGCCCTGGCGCTGCGCCACAGCTCCAGCAGCGTCCAGGCGACCGCCACGGTCCCGATGGCGCTGATCACGGCGGAGATCAGGTCGCGCGGGGCGCGGCGGTTGAACGTCAGCAGGCTGAGCGTCTCCTCGTTGACGGTCGTGTGCGGACCCGACAGCTGGACGAGCGCGGCCGCCATCACCAGCACGGCCGCGACGATCGCGACCGCGGCGCGCCGGATGCGCGCCCGGGATTCGTAGGCGAGGATCTCCTCGGGACTCATCGGCCACCGAATGCTAGTGGCAGCGGGGCCGGACACCACGGCCGGCTACCATCTTAGGCATGGAAGGAAGTGGATTCGGCGGACTGTTCGGAGACCCGGAGGATCTGCAGCGCCGGCTCGGCGAGTTCGCCGAGCAGATGCAGGGCGCGCAGCGCCTCGCGTGGGCCGACAACGCCATCAAGCTCGCCGTCGATCTGACGGTGGCGGCCATGAACCGCGCCAACATCCAGGGGACCACCGAACAGCAGGCCGAGCAGCTGCGCTCGGTCATGGCGGTGATCTTCCCGGAGGCGGTCACGCTCGTGCGCGAGGCGCGCGAGGGGCTGCAGTAGACGCAGGTGGGACTCAGGCGGCTGCCGTGGCCGCCCGGCGGCTGCCAAATGCACGGCGTCAGCTCCGGCGTCGCGGGTCAGCCCGCGACGGGGGGAGCGCTCGGGCCGCGAACGGCCCCGCACACAGGGGCGCGCTACTCGGAGAGCGCGCCCAGCACCAGCTTGTCGTGCTCTGCGGGCTTGACCTTGCGCATGATCCTCCGGATCACGCCGTCCTCGCCGATCACGAAGGTGGTCCGCTCGTTGCCCATGTAAGTGCGGCCGTACATCGACTTCTGCACCCAGACGCCGTAGGCCTCGGCGACCTCGTGGCCCTCGTCGGCCAGCAGCTGGAACCCGAGGTCGTACTTGGCGTGGAACTTGGCGACCGCCTTGACGGGGTCCGGCGAGACCCCGAGCACGACCGCGCCGGCGTGCTCGTAATCGGCGCGGTGATCGCGCACGCCGCAGGCCTGGGTGGTGCAGCCGGGAGTGTCCGCCTTGGGATAGAAGTAGAGCACGACGGTCTTGCCGCGCAGCGCCGCGAGGGACACGGGGTTGCCGTCCTGATCGGGCAGCGTGAAGTCCGGGGCCTGGTCTCCTTCGTTGAGCATCGTGCCGATGGTAGTCGGACCGGGCCGTTCTCGCCGCCGGGGCGCGTCTGCGGGACCGGCCGCCGCCGACGGCATCCCCGCCTCCGGCCCGGCGAGCTCACTTCAGCAGTCGCGACAGGCGCCGGTCCTTCAGCTGCCTGCCCTCGGTCTGGCAGGTCGGGCAGTAGCACATCACGTGCTCCTCGTAGAACACCGCCTCAAGCCGTGTGTTGCAGCGCGGGCAGGGCTCCCCGTTGCGCCGGTGGACCCGCAGCGGCATCGGCAGCTTGTCGGGGATCGGCAGCGCGAGGCTGCGCTCGTAGTGGGCGATCGCCCGTTCCAGCTCCCCCGTGACCGCGTCCCGGAGCGCCCCGGCCTCTTCCTGCGACAGCTCCGAGCCGCGTTTGAAGGGGGACAGGCGCGCCGCGTGCAGGATCTCGTCGACCCAGGAGCGACCGATGCCGGCGATCACGCGCTGGTCGCGCAGGAGCGAGTGCAGCGGGCGCGGCTCGTTCAGGAGCGGGCGCAGCGGCGGCGGGTCCGGCCACGCCTCGGGCCCGAGCGTCGCGAGCGTCTCCTCAGCCGCCATTCCCCCGGCCGTGAGCAGTTTCACCCACGCGGTCTGCCTGGTGCCGAACTCCCGCAGCCGCAGCTCGCGTCCGTCCGATAGCGCCAGCAGCAGCCGCGAGGCGCGGTCGCGGCGCGACGCGCGTGTCTGGAACAGCTGCAGCCGCCCCGCCGACATGAGGTGGATCAGCAGGCTCAGGCCGCCGTCGACCTCGACGACGAACAGCTTGCCCCGGCGGCGGACGCCCAGCAGGCGCCGCCCCTCGATCGCCGACAGCGGGGGGTCGAACGAGCGCAGGGCGTTGATCCCGGGCGCGGACGCCGCCTCGATCCGGGCATCCGCGACGGCGGCGCCGATCAGGCGCGCTGTGATCTCGACCTCCGGGAGCTCGGGCATCGCCTCCAGCGAGCGTAGCCGGGCGGTCCAGGCCCGTCCGCCCGTCGACGGCGGCCCGGCGGGCGCGCCGAGCGGGCTCGCAACTTATGAAACCGCAGCGATTTGTTCGCACCGCTTCAGCCCCTCTTTACGGATCCGGCAGAGACTGGTCGCCATGAGCGAACTGCTTGCAATCTTCGGACCATCCGACAGCGACGAACGGCTGATCGGGGAGATCGAGCGGCTGCACCCGAGCCGCGTGACGGTGCTGATCGAGGACGTGGAGGTCGACTGGGCGCAGGATGAGACGCCGGCCGGTCGTGGCCTCCGGGACCGGCTGGCCGCGCTGCTGGCCGCGATCGAGCGTCGGACCGGGGCGACCGTGACCGGACTTGCCGGATCGCGCGCGCAGCTCACCGGCTGGCGCTTTGACCGTGAGGTGTCCGGGCGCAGGCCGGTGCCCGCCTGAGCGGCGCCTCAGCCCGGCCGGCTCGCCGGCCGGCGACCGTGAGGTGCCCGCGCGCCCGCGCCGGTGACCGCCTGAGCGGCGCCGGCGCCCGAGCGGAAGGGCACGGGCGACCCGTTGCACTACCCTGGGCGCCGTCATG
>JAJZWB010000004.1 GCA_021846845.1 Actinomycetes bacterium
AATCGGTTGATCGGGTGAGCCGCCCCTCCCCCCTCCGCCGTAGGGGGGAGGGGGCATCACGGTGACGACGGACGACATCGATGCCACCCACGCCAAGCCGAGGGCGCGCGGGGTGGACGTCGACGCCGAGGTCTCGCCGATGGGCGCCCCGGTCCCGCCCCTGTTCTGGTTCCGAGACCCGATGGGCCGGTCGCCGATGATCGTGGAGCTGCGCTGACCGCGCAGGCTCGCCGGCTCGCCGAGGAGAAGCGCCACCGCCGGGCCGCGACCGCGACCGCGCTCGCGGCGTCGTCGTCGTACGCTGCAGGTGGATGAGGTCCACAGTCTCCGACACCGGCATGGAGCCTGGCGCGGCGTGAGCGTCGCAGCCGATCCGCTGATCGCCGCGCAGGCGGCCGAGATCGCCTCCGGCGCGGCCGAGCAGCTCGCTGCGCTGGTCGACATCTCCACGCCCTCCGGCGACGTCGAAGGGGCCGAGCGGGCGCTGGCGGTGTGCGCCGCGCTGCTGCCCCCGGAGGCCGAGATCGCGCGGCCGCCCTGCTCGACGCCCGGTTGCGCGCCCGACATGATCGCGACGATCTCGGGCACCGGCAGCGGGCGGATACTGCTGCTGGGCCACGTGGACACGGTCGTCGGGCACGATGCGCACCGGCCGCTGTGGCGGGATGGCGAGCGGCTCCGCGGCCCCGGATCGGTCGATATGAAGGGCGGCGACGTGCTCGCGCTGGGAGTCGCGCGCGTGCTGGCCGCAGATCCAGCCGGCTTCGAGGAGCTCGCCGTGCTGATGGTCACCGATGAGGAGTGGCGCACCCGCCCGTTCGCCCACGCCGGGCCCGACGGGAGGTTCGCGGGCTACGACGCCTGCCTGTGCTTCGAGGGCGGCCAGCACGGCCCGGGCGGGGGCGAGGGCGTGGTTGTGCGGCGCAAGGCGGCGGGGACGATGAGGATCCTCGCGGCCGGTCGTGCCTCCCACTCGGGCAGCGCCCCCGACGCGGGAGCGAACGCGCTGCTCGCGCTCGCCCGCACCGCTGCGCACCTGGCCGGCATGCACGACCCGTCGGGTCCCGAGCAGCTCACGGTGGTGCCGACGGTGATCCGCTCCGGAGAGGCGATGAACGTGGTGCCGGCCGACGGAGAGCTGACGCTCGACCTGCGCGCGCGCGACCTGCCGGCGTTCGACCCCGTGATCGCGGCGGTCTCCGAGCGGATCGACGGTGTGCGTCTCGAGGCGCGACTGGAGCGGGGCTGGCCGGGGATGGACTCGACGGCCGCGACCGCCGACCTGCTCCGTCGCGCGACCGAGCGCCTGGGCCGCGCGATCGAGCCGGTGCACCGTGGCGGAGCCAGCGACGCAAGCCACTTCGCCGCCACGATCGCGGTGACGATCGACGGCCTCGGGCCGCTCGGCGCAGGGGCTCACACGCCGGACGAGTTCGTGCTGGAGCCGGCGCTGCGCGAGCGCGCCGAGGTCGCCCTGGCGCTGGCCCACGAGGTGCTCGCCGGCGCGGGGCGCGCCGTGGCCGAGCACGAGCCGGACGTCGTGGGCGACGAGCGGTAACGCCCATCGCGACCGCGTGACCAGGCGGGGAGGCGGCCCGCGCATGGCATGCTGCGTGGATGGACCAGTCCCGCCCCGCCACCGACCTGGGCCGGCGGCTCCGGTCGGCGCGCCGCCTGCCGGAGCCCGGTCGGCGGCCGGCCGGGGGGCTCGCGCTGCTGGCAGCGATCGTCGTCCTGATGTGGCTCGTCGAGGCGATCAACTCGCTGGACCACCAGGCGCTCGACGCGGGCGGGGCGATCTATCCGCGTGACCTCGCGCGGCTGTGGGCGATCTTCACCTCGCCCTTCCTGCACGCCAGCTTCCAGCACCTGATCGACAACACCGTTCCGCTGGTGTTCATGGGCGTGATCGTCGCGGTGCGCGGCGCCGCGAGACTCGCCCTGGTCACCGCCATCGTGATCGTCGTGGGCGGCGTCGGCACGTGGCTGATCGCGCCGGCGCACACAGAGACGGTCGGTGCCAGCGGGGTCGTGTTCGGCTACGCGACCTACCTCTTCGCTCGCGGCCTGTTCGACCGCAGCGTGCTCGAGGGCCTGACCGGCCTGGTCGTCGGCCTCGTCTGGGGCGGCGCGCTCGTCTCAAGCGTGGTGCCGCACCCAGGGATCTCATGGCAGGCGCACGTCTGCGGCGCGGTCGGCGGCGTCGTCGCCGCGTGGGTGCTCGCCGGGCATCGCAGGGGACCCCGGTCAGGCGCGGGCGGCTCGCCCGGCGGGGGCGTCCCGCACCCGCCCGCGCACCGGCCACTGCACGACGCGCTTGACCGGGCGCTGTCGCAGCAGCCGGGCCGCTAGCCTGCGGCCCGTGCGGATCTTCTCCGGCATCCAGCCGACCGGTCGCAAGCACCTCGGCAACTACATCGGCGCGATCACGCAGTACGTCGCCGGCCAGGATCGTGGCGAGGGCATCTACTGCGTCGTGGACCTGCACGCGATCACGGTCTCCTACGACCCGGCGGGGCTGCGGACCGCCGTCTACGACACGGCCGCGCTGCTGCTGGCGGCGGGGCTGGACCCGGAGCGGTGCATCTTCTTCCGCCAGTCCGACGTTCCCGAGCACACCGAGCTGACGTGGCTGCTGTCGAGCGTGACCTCGTTCGGCGACCTCAACCGCATGCACCAGTTCAAGGAGAAGTCCGCCGCGCAGCGGGAGCTGGTGACCGCCGGGCTGTTCACCTATCCGGTGCTGATGGCGGCCGATGTGCTCGCCTACCGCGCGCACGAAGTGCCGGTGGGCGACGACCAGCGCCAGCACGTGGAGCTGATGCGCGACGTTGCGGAGCGGTTCAACGCGCGGTTCGGCGAGACGCTGGTCGTGCCGCAGGTGAGGATCCCGGCGGTCGGGGCGCGGATCATGGACCTCCAGGCGCCCGAGCGCAAGATGTCGACCACATCCGACAGCCCGCAGGGGCTCATTCACGTCACCGAGGAGCCGGCACAGATCGTCAGGAAGGTCCGCGCGGCGGTCACCGACTCGGGCTCCGAGGTCCGGCGCGGTCCCGACAAGCCGGGGATCTCCAACCTGATCGAGATCATGGCGGCCGTCCGAGGCAGCGAGCCCGCCGCGATCGAGCGCGAGTTCGAGGGCTCCGGCTACGGGAGCTTCAAGCAGGCGGTGGCCGACGCGGTGGTCGAGTACCTGGCGCCGGTGCGCGAGCGCTACGGCGAGCTGCGCGCGGACGAGGCGGCGCTCGAGCGCGCGCTCGCCGGCGGAGCCGAACGTGCGCGCGCGATCGCGTCCGACACGCTGGCGGACGTGCGCGCCGCGATGGGCGTGGGAGCGGTCCGACCGCGCGGGTAAGGTCTGCGGTCCGATGACCGCCTCCGGCCCGCGGGCGAAGCGGTGACGCTCGCCTACCTTGATCTGGACCTCGACGTTTTCGCGGGTCCGTTCGACCTGCTGCTGACGCTGATCCTGAGGGAGGAGGTGGACCTCCTTGAGGTTGATCTGGCCGAGGTGGTGATCGCCTACATCGACCACCTCGAGGCCCGCGGGGAGCTCGACCTGGAGGCCGCGACCGAGTTCCTGGTGCTGATCGCGGCGCTGCTCGAGCTCAAGTCGCGTCTGCTGCTGCCGGGCGAGGAGATCGAGGAGCTGGAGCTCGATCCCGGCGAGGCCGCCGAGGAGCTGCTCGCGCGGCTCCTGCACGCGCATCGCTATCGGGGCGCCGGCGCGCACCTGGTGGAGCTGCTGGCCGGGGAGGAGGGCCATCGCTTCCGCTCCGCGCCGCTGCCCTCCCGGCTGCGCCGGGCGCCCCTCGCGGAGGCGGAGGCGGTCTACCCACCGGCCGCGCTGTCGCGCGCGATCCAGGGGATGCTGGCGCCGCCGCCGCGGGTCGACATCCGCCACATGACCGTCGCGAAGGTGACGGTCTCGGAGCGGCTCGCCCATCTTCGGCGGCTGCTGGCGCGCGGCCGGTTCACGTTCTCAGAGGCCGTCGCCCGCGCCGATCGCGTGACGATCGCGGTCACCCTCTACGCGCTGCTCGAGCTCTACAAGCAGGGCGAGGCGACGTGGGCGCAGGATGAGCCGTTCGCCGAGATAGTGGTCGAGTCGGTCGCTCGCGCCGCGGTGCAGGGCGCCCGGCCGAGGACCGCGGCGTGATCGGCGATCCCGAGCGCGCCACGGACGGCGCCGAGCCCATCGACGAGCTGGAGCGCGTCATCGAGGGGCTTCTGTTCCTCAGCTCGGAGCCGGTGGCCGCCGGCGCGCTGGCGGACGCCACCGGCGCGCAGAGCGAGGAGGTGCTGGGGGCGCTGGCCCGCCTGCGGCAGCGATGTGATCGCCAGCGCCGGGGGATCGTCGTCCGCGAGCTTGCGGGTGGCTGGACGCTCAGCTCCCATCCCGACGTCGAGCCGGCCGCGCGACGTCTGCTCGCCAAGCCTCGGACGCCGCCGCTGACCGCGGCGCAGGCCGAGACGCTCGCGATCATCGCCTACCTGCAGCCCGTGTCGCGGCCCGAGATTGCCAGGATCCGCGGCGTGAGCGCCGAGTCGGCCACCCAGACGCTGGTCGAGCGCGGGATCGTCGAGGAGTCGGGCAGGTCGCAGTTCGGGGCCGTCCTGTACCGCACGACCGATCTGTTCCTGAAGCTGTTCGGCCTGCGCTCCGTCGGCGAGCTGCCGCCGATCGAGGGATTCGACCCATCGCCGGAGGTCGCCCACGAGCTGCGTGAGCGGCTGCTGCGAGCGGGGGAGGCCCGCGCCGGCGTCGCCGGCGCGTTGACGAGGCCTGACGGAGACGGCGAGGGCGGCTGACGCTCGGCGGGCAGCCGGCCGACGCGTGTACGGCGGCCGATGCTCGGCGGGCCGAGGCAGGCGGCGCGCGCGTCGACGCGTCGTACCGCGAGGGTCTCCGTGTCGATGCGCGGTCCGCGCTCAGGCTGTCCGCGCCTGCGAGATGCCGCGCTGGGCGCGGCGGTCGCGGCCGGAGAACGGCTGTTGGGAGCGCCGACGCTCGGGCCGCAGCACCGGACCGTGCCGCTCGCCGACCACGCGCAGAACGTAAGCGCTGCGGCCGTAGCTGTAGCGAAGGCACGGGCGAAGCGCGACCAGCAGCGCCGGGGCGACGTAGTGACGCCTGCGCTGCGTCCGCAGGCGAGCACCAGCAATCCGTTGCATCGCTTAACTACAGCACATCGCGACGGGTGCCGGGTCACGCCCATGGGGAGGGCTGCGCTCGGCGCTCGCGCCCGCGGGCCGGGCACGAGCGCCGAGCCCGCGATCCGGGCCGCTCGACGCAGGGCGGGAGGACGCCTGGGCTCGGGGCCGGCCGTCGAGCGGCACGCGCGCCTCGGCCTGCCGCTCGGTGCGCGGTGCCGGTCAACAGCCGGCGGCCATCCAACGCGCCTGCGGTGGCGCAGCGTTCGCGGGTCTCGTCAGCCGCGAGCCGCCAGCTGACCGCACGCGGCCGCGATGTCGCGACCGCGCGTGAGCCTGACCGTGGCCGTGATCCCGAGCCGCTCCAGCTCGGCCCGGAAGGCCTCGATCGCCTTCGGGCTCGAGCCCTCATAGGCGGAGCCGGTCGGGTTGTAGGGGATCAGGTTGACCTTGAACATGCGCGGGTCAAGCACCCGTGCCAGCTGGCGCGCCTGACCGACCGAGTCGTTGACGCCCGCCAGCATGACGTACTCGACGAACACCATCCGGCGCTTGCGCTCGAAGTGCTCGCGGCAGGCCGCGAGCACTTCCGCGAGCGGATAGCGATCGTTGACCGGCATGATCTGGGAGCGCAGCGACTCGTCGGCGGCGTGCAGCGAGAGCGCCAGGCGCAGCGGCGCCGGCTCACGGGCGAGCCGGCCGATCCCCGGGATCCAGCCGACCGTCGAGACGGCCGTGCGGCGGGGCGCGATCCCGATCGACGGCAGCCGCGAGCAGGCCCTCAGGACCGCGTCGAGGTTCATCAGAGGCTCGCCCATTCCCATGAACACGGCATGGTCGACCGGTCCCAGCCGGCGGAAGTGCAGCGCCTGATCGATGATCTCGGACGCCGTCAGGTTGCGGCCGAAGCGCATCGAGCCCGTGGCGCAGAACGTGCACGTGAGCGGGCAGCCCGACTGCGAGGAGAGGCAGAGCGAGCGCCGTCCGTCGCGGTAGCGCATCAGGACCGCCTCCACGGGACGCCCGTCTCGGGTCAGGAACAGCGCCTTGACGGTGCCGTCCGCCGCCCGCGCCTCGTGGCGCACCGTGAGCGTCGAGAACGGCAGCGAGCCGTGCAGCGCCTCCCGCAGCGAGAGCGGCAGGTCGGTCATCGCGTCAAAGCCGTCCGCGCCCTGCGCCGCCCAGCGCCACACCTGGCGCGCACGGTAGGCGGGCTCGCCGAGCTCGGCCAGGGTCGTCTCCAGCAGTTCAAGGTCCATCGCTCTATGGTGGCATCGACGATGCGCCTAGCGAAGCTGCTCGCCACCGCCGGGGTCGCCTCCAGACGCGCGGCCGAGCTGATCGTCCGGGACGGACGGGTGGCGGTCGACGGCGAGACGGTCATCGACCCGGCGTTCGACGTCGCCGGAGCGGAGGGGGTGAGCGTCGACGGCCGTCCGCTCGCCGTCCGGGTGCCGCGGGTCGTATACGCGGTCAACAAGCCGCGGGGTGTGGTGTCGACCGCGCGTGACCCGCAGCGACGCCCGACGGTTGTCTCGCTGGTCGGGTCGTCGCTGCGCCTGTACCCGGTGGGGCGGCTGGACATCGACGTGACGGGGCTGATCCTGTTGACCAACGATGGCGAGCTGGCGCACGCGCTGACGCATCCGAGCTTCGAGGTGCCCAGGACCTATCGGGCCGTCGTCGCCCGTCCGCCGGTGCGTGAGGCGGCTCTGCGCGCGCTGCGCTCCGGGGTCGAGCTGGAGGACGGGCGCACCGCGCCCGCGCAGGCGCGGCGGCTGGCCGCGGACACGATCGAGCTCACGATCCACGAGGGCCGCAAACGGCAGGTGAAGCGGATGTGCGACGCCGTCGGCCACCCGGTCAGGTCGCTTGAGCGCATCGCGTTCGGGCCGCTGAGGCTCGGCGACCTGGCTCCGGGCGCCCACCGGCGGCTGAGCGCGGCCGAGGTGCGCGCGCTGCGCCTCAGCCTCGCTCGTAGATCAGGACGTCGTGGCCGAGACGCGTCGTCCTCAGGGTCGCGGCGACCTCCCGCCGGGTGATCGCCCGCGGCCCGCCGGAGGCCAGCGTCAGGATCGTGAACTGCAGCACCCGGCGCCGCCCGATCGCGTGGAACCCGGGGATCGAATAGCTGCGCTGCATCCGTGAGGGGATCAGGTTGCAGGCCGCTCCCCACCAGCACAGCGGCTGCTGCGGCGAGCTCATCGAGACGACATCGATCTGCGACACCCGCTCCGGCGCCCTGAGGACCCGCATGCGGGGCAGGTAGAGCGACAGCGGCAGCAGGTAGGCATAGTGCTGGATCAGGATCGCGCGGCCGGCGGCGGGCGGCGGCCCTAGCGCCCTGGCGACATAGCGCCAGTCGGGGCGCTGCAGGTTGCGGTCGAGCGCGATCCCAACCGTCGCGAAGATCCCGATCGAGCACAGCGCCGCGGTCACCGCCAGGCCGAGCGCCCTGGTGCGGTCGGCCGCCAGCCCGCCGGTGACCGCGACCGCCGCGGGCAGCCAGAGCGCGATGATGTTGCGCGTGATCAGGTCGTCGAACCCGGCGACGACGAGGATCAGCGCGAGCGCGAACCCGCCCAGCGCCAGCGCGCCAGCCACCAGGGCCCGGCGCCGCTGGGACCGGTCGGCTCCGACGGCCAGCAGTCCGAGGGCGACGATCGCGAGCGCGAACGCCAGGAACTTGAACAGCGTCCGGTCAGGCATATCTGTCCCGATCAGGAACTGCGGGATGATCTGGCGCAGGCGCGGCCCGAACGGCGCCGACGCGATCCAGCTGTCGTTGCCGGTCGCGTTCTGCGACAGCGCGAGCGGCAGCAGCGCCAGGCCGCACGCGGCCGCCAGCGCGAAGGCGATCCGCACGCCCCGGCTGTCGCGGCGCTCGACCAGCAGCCACAGCGCCTGCGGCACCACCGCGACCAGCGCGTAGTAGTGGGTCGCGAGCGCCAGCCCGGAGGCCGCCACCCACAGCGCCAGCCGCCCGGGCGAGGGATCCGCCCGCGCCCGCAGCCAGGCCAGCAGCGACAGACCTGTCATCAGCACCAGGAGGGAGTACGCGCGCGCCTCCTGCGAGTACCAGATCAGGAGCGGGCTCGTGGCGGTCAGCGCCGCCGCGATCAGACCCGCGCGCTCCGCGCCCGCGCCGCGCGCGCGTCCCGGGCCGGCGACGGGCCCCGGCAGGCCGCTCGCGGCCGCGGCGACTGGCCCTGAGGCAGTCGCGCCGCGCCGGTGGGGGCGATCTCCATAGAGCTGCGCCGCGACGCCGTAGGCGACCGGGATCGCGAGCGTGCCCGCCACGGCCGACAGGGACCGCACCCCCGCCTCGCCGAACCCGAACACGCGCGCCCACACCCAGGCGATGCAGTAGTACAGCGGCGGGGTCGACTCGCTCTGAGGCAGCAGGCCCAGCATCTTCCCGGGCGACAGGTGGATCAGCAGCACGGTGTTGCCCTCGTCGAACCAGAATCCCTGGTGCCCGATCCTCCAGAGGCGAAGCGCCGCGCCGAGCGCGGTCAGGGCGAGCACCGCGACGCCCGCGGAGAGGCCGGCGCGCGCCTCGCGGCGGACGAGGCCGAGGTCGGGTCGGACTGCCGAGCTCGCGCTCACGGTGAGGGCGAACCCTAGTCCACGGAGGCGGCGGCGCCACCGGCCGGGAAGCGGCCGAGGCGCCTTAACCGGATCGCAACGGCGCTTCTCGGCGGGGGGAAAGCTCGCCGCGTCACTATCTTGCGCACATGCGCGAAGACCAGGCCAGCCCCGACGCGGTCGTCGCGCTGCACGCGGGCGCGCTCGTTGGAGCGCCCGGGCTGCGCGCCGGAGAGGCGCCGATCACGGTGCCCCACCCGGCCGGCGGTCCGGACGGCGGCAGGGGCGCGCCCTGGCGCCGCGAGTCGCCGCGCATCTCGGGGGCGCTTCGCGGCCGCGCCGCGGCGCGGCTGGCCGTCGGGTTCCTGATCCTCGCGACCGCGGCGATCGTCGTGACGGCGGCCGGCGGCCCCTCCATGCTCGTGCCGCGCGCGGCCGAGGCGTTCCCCGCCTGGGAGGCCGGTCCGCTTCACCTGCTGTCGCTGCGGCCGATCCTGGACCCGGTGACGCTCGGACGGGCGTTCAGCGTCGTCGTGCTGGCGATGCTCGCCGCCTACGGGGTGACGCTGCTCGCGGTCCGCTCGCTGTCGACGCGCGCCGTCGTCGCGGCGGTGCTGGCGCTGCACCTGATCGTGCTGCTGAGCCCGCCGATGCAGCTGACCGACATCTTCAACTACCTGGGCTACGCGCGGCTCGGCGCGCTGCACGGGCTCAACCCATACAGCCACGTGATCCGCCAGGAGCTCTTCGACCCGGTCTCGGCGTTCGCCAGCTGGCACAACCTCCGCAGCCCCTACGGGTGGCTGTTCACGGCGCTGACGTACCCGCTCGCGTTCGTGTCGCTGCCGATCGCCTACTGGGCGGTCAAGATCGTCACGGTCGCGATCGCGCTCGCGTTCGTGGCCCTGGTCGCGCACTGCGCCCGGCGGCTCGGCCGCGACCCGCGCGTCGCCGTCGCGTTCGTGGCTTTCAACCCGATCTACATCGTCTACGCGGTCGGCGGCTTCCACAACGACTTCTTCATGCTCACGCCGATGCTCGGCTCGGTCGCGCTGCTGCTCGCGCGCCGCGACCGCCTGTCCGGCGCGGTGCTGATGCTCGGCGTGGCGACCAAGTTCACGGCCGTGCTGCTGCTCCCGTTCCTGCTCCTGGCGGCGCGAGATCGCCGCCGCCGGGTGGACGTGATCGTCGGCGCGATCGCCGGCGCGCTGCCGCTGGCGGTCCTGAGCCTGGCGCTGTTCGGCCCGACGCTGCCCAACCTCGCCCAGCAGAGCGCCGTCCTCACCGGGACGAGCATCCCGAACCTGTTCGGCCTGCTGGCGGGCGTCGGCGGCGCCACGCCGCTGCTGCTCAAGCTCGCGGAGGCGGGCGTGGTGGCGGTCGTGGCGCACCAGTTCCTGCGCGGCCGGGACTGGCTCGCCGGGGCCGGGTGGTCGACGCTGGCGCTGATCGCGAGCCTGGGCTGGCTGATGCCCTGGTACGTGGTCTGGCTGCTGCCGCTGGCCGCGATCGGCTCAAGCGTGCGCCTGCGACGCGCCGCGATCCTGATGACGGTCTTCCTGGTGCTCGCGTTCCTGCCGGAGACCGCGTACTGGATGTCTAGCCACAACGTCCAGCTGCTCGATACGCCCGCCGGCCAGTCGGCCCTGTCACTTCAGGATAAGCTCGCCAACTGAAGCTGGCCGGTCCGGCCGTTTTGCTCTGCTTAGCTTCGGCTTCGTGAGCGTGCACTCCCCGCCGGTCGCGGCCGGGCCGGAATCGTTAACGCGGAGGATCGCGGTTCCGTACCGTCGGCTTGGCGTCGACCCGGCGGAGCTGGGCGTGCTCGCGGCCTTCGCGCTGTTCTCGGTCTGGATCGTGGCGCTCGATCTGGTCAACGCCAGCGACCGCGGCCTGGTGTGGACCGGGACCGACGGGTTCTTCATCGTCGACCAGATGCAGTACCTGGCGTGGATCCAGTCCGCGGCGCATCACCTCCTGTCCTCGAACCTGTTCGTCCTGCGCCCCACGCCGGCGGACTACTTCCAGCCGGCGATCGAGCTCTCGGCCGCGCTGACCGCCCTCGGGATCGCGCCCTGGCTTTCGCTGCTGCTGTGGAAGCCGGTCGCGGTGGTCGGGCTGTTCGCGGCGGCGCGCGCCGTCGTGCACCGCTGCCTGGGCGGGCGCGCGCAGCGGCGCGCGGCGCTCACGCTGGCGATCCTGTTCGGCTCCTTCAGCGTCGTCTACGGGGCCTTCGGGATCGTCGGCGACATGATGCCCACCTGGCTCTCGTGGGGCTATCCGTTCGGGCTGATGGCGGTCGCGGCGCTCGCCTATGCGCTGGTGCGCTACGACCGGGCACGGGCCGACGGCCGCTGGTCGTGGGGCCCGGGGCTGCTGGGGGCGCTCGCCAGCGCGCTGCACCCATGGCAGGGCGAGACGCTGATCCTGATCGTGCTCGGCGCCGAGCTGTGGCGGGCGCGGGAGTGGGCCGCCGGGTCGCCCGCCGACCGCCGGCGCGCGCTCACGCTGCCCGCGCTGACGCTCGTGCTGACCGGGGCGCCGCTGCTCTACTACCTGCTGCTCGGCCACCTGGACGTCTCCTGGGGCCTGGCGCGCGACGCCTCCAAGCACGCCTTCTCGCTGGTGTCGGTCGCGATCGGCGCCGCGCCGCTGGCGCTGCCGGCACTGCTCGGTTACCGGGGCCGCAGCGAGAGCCGGCTGGAGCTGATGCTGCGGCTGTGGCCGCCGGTGGCGCTCGCGATCTGGGTGTTCTCCGCCACCGGTCTGAGCGCGACGCCGCTGCACGCCTTCAACGGGATCACCATCCCGCTCTCGGTCCTCGCCGTCGGGGGCGTCCAGCGGTCGCGGCTGCGCTCGCTCCCGCGCGGGCGGGCGATCGCCTGGCTCGCGATCGCGGCGGGGACGATCCCGGCCAACGCGTACGCGATCGCCGTCTCGCACACGTTCGTGCGCCCGACCCCGGGCAACGCCAACTTCATCACCCGTGACGAGGGCGCCGCGCTCGCCTACCTGGCGCGCGACCCGACCCCCGGAGGCGTGCTGACGCGGTTCTACCTCGGCGAGGCCGTCCCGGCCCGCACCGGCCGCCGGACGTTCGTGGGCGACTGCCTGTGGTCGGAGCCTCGCTGCATGCCCCGCTCGCTCGCCGCGGACGCCCTGTTCGAGGGCAGGGACAGGCCGGCCGTGGCGCGGGCGTTCGTGCGCGACTCCGGCGCGCGCTTCCTGCTGGCCGGCTGCAGCCCCCAGGACGTCCCGCTGCGCGGGGAGCTCGGGGCGATGGTCGTGGCGGTGCGCCGCTTCGGCTGTGCGACCGTCTACGAGCTCGGCCGGCCGTCTGCGCCGACGGGCCCTCTGGCACAATTGACAGGCGATGCGTCTGTTCGCGCTTCGAGGCGCCAATAGCGTCGAGGCCAACGAGGCGCGCGCGATCCTGGAGGGCACGTCCGTCCTGATCCGGGAGCTGATGGATCGCAACTCGCTGGACACCGAATCGATGGTCAGCTGCATCTTCACGCTCACCGACGATCTCGACGCGGAGTTCCCGGCGGTCGCCGCGCGGGCGCTCGGGATGGACCGGGTCGCGCTGCTGTGCACTCGTGAGGTGCCGGTGCCGGGGTCGCTGCCGCGCGTGATCAGGCTGCTGCTGCACTACTACGCGCCCGAGGACCACCGGCCGCGGCACGTCTACCTGGGCGCGGCGCGGGCGCTGAGGTCGGACCTGGAGGCGGCGCAGTGAGGCGGCGCGCGGGCGCCCGCCGGGGGCACGATGACGCTTGAGTTCGCTCAGCGGATCTCCCGCATCCCCTCCTACCCGCTCGCGGACGGCTACGACCTGGGCTCGGGCACCGCGATGCTCGCCTCCAACGAGTCGTCCTTCGCGCCATCGCCCGCCGTGCTGGACGCGGCGGCGCGCGCGCTGAGCGGCGCCAACCGCTACCCGGACCCGTCCTACTCGGCGCTGCGCCGGGCGCTCGCGGACCGCTACGACATCCCAAGGGAGCGGATCGCGCTCGGCAACGGCTCCTGCGACATCCTGCTGGCGGCCGGGGAGGCGCTGCTGGAGCCCGGCGCCGAGGTCGTCTACGCGTGGCCGGCGTTCAGCGTCTACCCGCACCTCGCGGCCGCCTCCGGGGCGCGCGCGATCGAGGTCGCGCTCGACGATCGAGCCCGCCACGACCTGGACGCGATCGCCACCGAGGTCACCGTAGCCACTCGCCTGGTGCTGGTCTGCAACCCCAACAACCCGACCTCCACGGCGCTCCCGCTGGAGCGGGTCGAGGCGTTCCTGGAGCGGGTGCCGCGGCACGTGTGCGTGATCCTCGACGAGGCCTACGTCGAGTTCTCGCTCACGGTCGGCGACACCTACGCATCGGTTGAGCTGCTGCGGCGCTGGCCGAACCTGGTGCTGCTGCGCACCTTCTCCAAGGCCTACGGGCTCGCGGGCCTGCGCGTCGGCTACGCGCTCTGCGGCTCCGAGTCCTTCCGCGCGGCCGTCGACCAGGTCCGCCAGCCGTTCTCGCTCAACGCCGCGGCGCAGGCCGCGGCGGTCGAGGCGCTGCGCCACCAGGAGGAGGTGGAGCGCCGCGTCGCGCACGTGGTGGCGGGACGCGCGGAGCTGATCGACGGTCTGCGGGCGCTCGGCCTCTGGACCGCCGACTCGGATGCGAACTTCATCTGGACGCACCTGCCGGAGCAGGTCGTCGAAGCCGACGTGACCGCCGGTCTTGCAGCACGCGGGGTGCTGGTCCGGGCGGGCGCCGCACTGGGGCGCCAGGGGTCACTGCGGGTAACGGTCGGGACCGATGAGGAGAACGGCCGGTTCCTGGGCGCACTGGGAGAGATCCTGGGAGCGAGCCCATGAACCGATCGTGACGGGCTCGGGGCCGCTCACCATCGGGCCGCGAACCGGCCGCGGCCGGCGACGCCCGCCGGCCGCGCGCGGTCACCTGCGCGCCTGGCTGCTGACCGCCGCCGCGATCGTGGCGGCGTCCGTCGCGGTCGTGTTCGCGACCGGCATGCGCCCCGACTACGACGCGTTCGGGTGGCTGGTGTGGGGCAAGCAGGTCCTGCACTGGAACCTGAACCTGGACGGCGCGCCGTCGTGGAAGCCGCTCACCTTCCTGTTCACGCTTCCCTTCGCGCTCGCGGGCCACGCCCAGATGTATCTGTGGATGATCACGGCGGTGGCCGGCGCGCTGGCCGGCTGCGTGTTCGCCGCCCGGGTCGTCTTCAGGCTGACCGGCCCGTGCCCGGAGCGCCCGTGGGCGCCATACGCGGCGGCGGCGTTCACCGCCGTGAGCCTGCTCGGGCTGGCCACCTACTCGCGCCTGATCCTGATCGCAAATTCCGACCCGGTGGTCGTCACGCTGTGCCTGGCGGCGATCGACGCGCATCTGTGCGGGCGGCGGCGGCTCGCGTTCTGGCTGCTGTTCCTCGGCTCTCTCGGGCGGCCGGAGCTGTGGCCGATCAACGGCCTGTACGCGCTCTGGATGGCCCGTGAGGATCGGCGCACGCTGCCGGTGTCGGCGCTGGGGCTGGCGCTGATCCCGGCGGCCTGGTTCGTAATCCCCGCGCTCACATCGCGCAGCTGGTTCATCGCCGGCGACCTGGCGCTGCACCAGAAGACGGCGATCCACGGGTCGAAGATCCTCGGCGTGATCTCGCGCCTGCGCAGCCTCTACGGGCTGCCGATGCAGATCGCGGTGGTGGCGGCGATCGCGGTCGCGGTCCGCCGTCGCGACCGCGCCACGCTGACGGTCGCGGCGGCAGCGCTGCTGTGGGTGGTGATCGAGATCGGCTTTGCCTATCACGGCTGGTCGGCGGTCAACCGCTACATGATCGAGGCCGGCGCAGCGCTGGTCCTGATCGCGGGAGTCGGGGTCGGGCGGGCGCTGACCGTCCTGCGCCCGCCGGCCGCCGCCAGGCTGGGCCCGCTGGCCGTCTTGGCTCTGGTGGCGGCGATGGTCCCGCTCGCGCGGTCCTGGGCGCGCCAGGCCCACGTCGACCTGGACAACGCGCGCGCCCACGCCAAGCAGGTTCGCCGGCTGGAGGCCGTCGTGCGGAGGATCGGAGGGCCGGCGGCGATCAGGTCGTGCGGCCAGCCGACCTCGCTGCTCGGCTTCCAGAGCACCGTCGCCTGGGTGGTGGGCGTCAACGTCGGAGACGTGGGATTCCACCCGGGCATCGCGATCCACGATCGCGAGCCGATCGTGATGCTCAAGCCGCATGACCTCGGCTGGCAGGTCCGGGTCTACAACATGCCGCCGTCGCGGGCCGCTCGGTGCGACAGGCTGGCGACCGACTCGGCGATGGGGTGAGAGGCCGGCCGGCGACTGCAGCGGCGCGGCGGCGTGCGGCCGCGGCGCCGCGGCGAGCGGTCACGCCCCTCCGAAGCGCCTCGCAGGGCCGCGGCGCGCGTCTGCTAAAACCGGAGCGGAGCGCATGCGCGACCGTCGCACCATCCGCCGTCCGATCGCCGCCGCCAATCACGGCGGCACCCGGCGCGCGCGCTTCTACGCCTGGCGATTTATCTAGGCGCCCGGCCCAAGACGCTCGCACGCCCGGTGCGGGCCGCCCGGAGGCCGAGCGCCGCCTGATCGGCGAAGGCGGGCCGCTGCGCCGTCGCCGCAGTTCCGGGCCGGCGGCCGTTCCCTACAGTGTTCAGGCGCAGTGAAAGGAAGCTTCAGATGATGATCGTGATGAACCCGGAGGCGACCGAGGCGCAGATCGGCGCGGTCGTCGAGCGAGTCGAGAGCGCCGGCGCGCGAGCTCACGTGGTCCGCGGTGAGGAGCTCACCGTGATCGGCGCGATCGGCGACCGGGAGCACGTCGGCCGCCTCGAGCTCGAGGGCGCGCCGGGCGTCGATCACATGCTGCCGATCTCCAAGCCCTACAAGCTCGCCTCCAGCCAGATCACGCACGGCCGGCGGACCGTGCTCGACGTCGGGGGCGCGCGGATCGGCGGCGGCCAGTTCGCGATGATCGCCGGCCCCTGCACGGTCGAGTCGCGCGACCAGATGCTCGGGACCGCGCGGACCGTCGCCGACGCCGGCGCGACGATGCTGCGCGGCGGCGCGTACAAGCCGCGCACCTCGCCGTACGCGTTCCAGGGGCTGGGCCAGGAGGGGCTGCGGCTGCTCGCCGAGGCCAAGGAGCGGACCGGGCTGCCGATCGTCACCGAGGTGATGGACGCGCGGGACCTGGAGTCGATCCTCGAGGTCGCAGACGCGGTCCAGGTCGGTGCTCGCAACATGCAGAACTACGCCCTGCTGTCGGAGATCGGACGCGCCGGGTGCCCCGTGGTGATCAAGCGCGGGCTTGCGAGCACGCTGGAGGAGCTGCTGATGGCCGCCGAGTACGTCCTCAAGGAGGGCAACGAGGCGGTGATCCTGTGCGAGCGCGGGATACGAACGTTCGAGACCGCCTACAGGTTCACGCTCGACCTGATGGCGGTCCCGGTGCTCCAGCAGCTGACCCACCTGCCGGTGATCGTCGACCCCAGCCACGCCGCCGGGCGACGCGAGCTGGTGCCGCCGATGTCGCTCGCCGCGGCCGCAGCCGGTGCCGACGGGATCATCGTCGAGGTGCACAGCGCTCCGGACGAGGCGATCTGCGACGCCGCCCAGCAGCTGGAGGCCGATCGGTTCCCCGCCTACATGGCGGGCGTGCGCGCCGCCGCGGAGCTCGCCGGCAAGCGCGTCTCGCCGCCTCCGTCGATCGCGAGGGCGGGATGACGGCGACCGGCGCCGCGCGCAGCGAGGCGGTGCGCGATCAGCGGATCGAGCGGGTCGTGCCGCTGCTCGCCCCGGCGGACCTGGTCGAGGAGCTGCCGCTCGGGGAGGCGCACGTCGAGTCGCTGCTGCGCGGGCGCGGAGAGGTGCGGGCGGTGCTCGACAGGGCCGACGATCGGCTCCTGGTCGTGGTCGGTCCCTGCAGCGTGCACGACGTGGAGGCGACCCGCGACTACGCCGAGCGGCTGGCGGCGCTTGCGCCGCGGCTGGCGGGCGAGCTGTGCCTGGCGATGCGCGTCTACTTCGAGAAGCCGAGGACGACGGTCGGCTGGAAGGGTCTGATCAACGACCCGCACCTCGACGGCTCCCGGGATGTCAACACCGGGCTGCGGATGGCCAGGCGGCTGCTGCTGGAGGTCCTGGGTCTCGGCCTCCCGGTCGGCTGCGAGTTCCTTGACCCGATCACCCCGCAGTACATCTCCGACGCGGTCTGCTGGGGCGCGATCGGCGCGCGCACGGTCGAGAGCCAGACGCACCGCCAGCTGGGGTCCGGGCTGTCGATGCCCGTCGGCTTCAAGAACCGCACCGACGGCAACGTGCAGGTCGCCGTCGACGCGGTGCGCGCGGCCGCCGTGCAGCACGCGTTCGCGGGGATCGACATGGGCGGCACGCCCGCCGTGCTCTACACGCGCGGGAACCGCGACTGCCACGTGATCCTGCGCGGCGGCCGCGGCCGCCCCAACCACGACGCCGAGTCGGTCGCCGAGACGCTGGCGCTGCTGCGCGACGCAGGCCTGCCGGAGCGGGTCATGATCGACCTCAGCCACGACAACAGCGGCAAGGACCCGTCGCGGCAGCCGGCGGTCGCGGATGCCGTGGGCGCCCAGATCGCCGCCGGTGAACGGGCGATCGTCGGCGTGATGCTGGAGTCGTTCCTGGTCTCCGGGCGCCAGGACCTGGGAGGCGAGCTCGTCTACGGCCAGTCGATCACCGACGGATGCCTCGGCTGGGATGACACGGTGCAGGTGCTGGAAGCTCTCGCGGCCGCCGTCGCCTCGCGACGGGCGGCGGACGGCTGACGGGCCGGAACTCGATGCGCGTCGCGGTCGTCGGCGTGGGGCTGATCGGCGGCTCGGTCGCGCTTGCGGCGCGCCGGCGCGGCGGCGCGACGGTGGTCGGCTACGACGCGTCGCCGGGGGCCGTCGAGCTGGCGCTCGAGCTCGGCGCGCTGGACGCCGGCGCCGCCACGCTCGCCGAGGCGGTCGCGGGCGCCGAGGCGGTGTTCGTCGCGGCGCCGGTCGGCCTGCTGCCGCAGCTCGTCGGCGAGGTCCTCGCCGCCGCGCCGCCGGAGTGCGTGGTGACCGACGTCGGCTCGACCAAGCGGGCCGTCGTGGCCGCGCACGACGACCCGCGGTTCGTCGGCGGCCATCCGCTGGCGGGCGCGGAGAGCGCTGGGGTTCGGCACGCGCGCGCCGACCTGTTCGAGGGGGCGACCTGGTACCTGACGCCCAGCTCATCGACCTCCGGCGTGCTCTACGACAGGCTGTTCAGACTGCTCGCCGGGCTGGGCGCGAGGCCGGCCGCGATCGACGCCGAGACCCACGACCGGATCCTGGCCGCGGTCTCGCATCTGCCGCACGTGCTCGCCAACGTGCTCGTGTCGCAGGCCGCGACGACGCTCGCCAGCGGGGACGCTCGGCTGCCTGCGACCGGCCCCAGCTTCCGCGACGCCACCCGCGTCGCCGGCGCGCCGAGCTCGATCTGGACCGACATCTACCTGTCCAACGCCGATGCCCTGATCACGGCGATCGACGGCACCCTCGCGCGGCTGGCGGCCGTGCGCGAGACGCTCGCCCGCGGCGACCGCGCGGCGATCTCGGACTGGAACGACGCGGCCGCCGCCGACCGCCGCGCGCTGCTCGAGGCCCAGCTGGCTGGCGGCGAGCTGCACGAGCTTCGAGCCTCCGTGCCCAACCGGCCGGGCGTGGTGGCGCAGATCGCGCTGGAGCTCGGCCGCTCGGGGGTCGACATCGCCGACATGGCGCTGCACCCGGCGCCCGACATGACCGCGGGCGTCGTGGCGCTGTGGATCGCGGGCGACGGACCGGCCGCCAGGGCGCGGCAGCTGGTCGCGGCCCTCGGCTTCCCGGTGACGCTCGCATGAGCGCCACCATCCGCGTCTCGCCCGGACGCCCGCCCGCGCGCTGGACGGTCAGGGTGCCCGGCTCCAAGAGCCTCACCAACCGCGCGCTGCTGCTCGCTGGTGTCGCGGGCCCCGGCCGCTCGCGGCTGGCGGACCCTCTGATCGCCGAGGACACCGAGGTGATGGCTGGCGCGATCGCCGCGCTGGGCGCGGGCGTCGTCGCGCAGCCGGATGCCTGGGAGGTGGACGGGATCGGCGGCGCTCCGAGCGGCGGGGGCGAGCTGTGGTGCGGGATGGCGGGGACGGCGGGCCGCTTCCTGGTGCCGATGCTCGCCGCCGGGCGCGGCCGGTTCGTCGTCGATGCCCACCCGCAGCTGCGCCGCCGGCCGCTGGGGCCGGTGCTCGACGCGCTCCGCTCGCAGGGGGCGGCGATCGAGGGGGATGCGTTCCCGCTCACGATCTCGGCCTCGGGGCTGAGCGGCGGGGAGGTCCCGGTCGACGCGTCGATCTCCAGCCAGTTCCTGTCGGGCCTGCTGATGGCGGCGCCGTTCGCCCGGTCCCCGACGCGGCTCGTGTTCGACCGGCTGGTGAGCCGCCCGTACCTGGATCTGACGCTTCGGATGATGCGCTCCTTCGGCGTGGAGGTCGATCGCGTCCCGGGCGCGCTGAGCGTGGCGCCCGGCCGCTACCGCCCCGCGCGGGTCGCGATCGAGCCGGACGTCTCGACCGCGTCCTACTTCCTGGCATCCGCGGCTCTGACGGGGACGGCGGTCTCGCTGCCGGGGCTGGACCTCGACGCCACCGCGCAGGGGGACATCGAGCTCGTCACCCATCTGGAGGCGATGGGGGCGAGGGTCGTCTCCCGGGCGCCCCTGGAGCTCGCCGGCCCGCCTCGGCTGCGCGGCGTGCATGTGGACATGGGCAACAGCTCCGACGTGTTCATGACGCTCGCGTGCGTTGCGCCGTTCGCCGACGGGCCGACGACGATCGAGGGGATCGCGCACGCACGGGTCAAGGAGTCAGATCGGGTGGCCGCGACCGCCGACAACCTGCGCCGGCTCGGGATCCAGGTCGACGAGGGCCCCGACCACCTGCGGATCCGGCCCGGCACGCCGCGGCCGGCGCGCCTGGCGACCCACGACGACCACCGGATCGCGATGGCGTTCGCGCTCGTCGGGGCGCGGGTCCCGGTCGAGCTGGAGGACCCCGAGGTGGTCGCCAAGACCTGTCCCGGCTTCTGGGATCTGTGGCCGGCGACCGGCGCGCGGCTGGAGCGCTCGTGATCGTCGCGATCGACGGGCCCGCGGGCGCCGGCAAGTCCTCGGTGGCGCGCGCCGTCGCCCGGCGGCTCGGGTTCACTTACCTGGATTCAGGCGCGATGTACCGGGCGGTCGCCCTCGCGGCGCTGGAGCGCGGCGCGACCCCGGCGCAGGTCGCGCCCGCGATCCGGATCGAGCTCGGCGACCGGGTGCTGCTGGACGGGCGCGACGTGACGGTCGCGATCCGCGCGCCGGAGGTCACCGAGGCGGCCTCCGTGGCGGCCGCCGACCAGGCCGTGCGCGCCGCGATGGTCGCCCAGCAGCGCCGGCTGATCTCGGTCGGCGACTGGGTCGCGGAGGGGCGGGACATCGGAACCGTGGTCGCGCCGGGGGCCGAGGTGAAGGTGTTCCTCACGGCGAGCCCGCGGGCGCGCGCCGCCCGTCGCGCGCGCGAGCTGGGCGCGGATCCAGAGGCGGTGCTGGCCGAGCAGTCGATCCGCGATCGCCGCGACGCCTCGCGGGAGCACTCGCCGCTGCGTCGCGCGGCGGACGCGGTGGAGATCGACACCACCGATCTCACGCTGGAGCTGGTCGTGGAGCGGGTCGCGTCGCTCGTGCCCGCGGGCGGCGGCCCGCAGCTGGAGGCGGGGGCGGGAGGCGGCGCGCGGGTGGGCCGAGCCGCCGACGGCGGGGCGGCCGCTAGCCTCGATCCACGATGAAGGTCGCGATCGTCGGATACCCGAACGTGGGCAAGTCCTCGCTGGTCAACCGCCTGACCGAGACCCGCGAGGCCGTCGTGCACGAGCGCGCCGGGGTGACGCGTGACCGCAAGGAGGTGCGCACCGAGTGGAACGGACGTGCCCTGACGCTGATCGACACGGGCGGGGTCGATCTGGATGACCGTGACTCGCTCGCGCGCCAGATACAGGACCAGGCGCGAGCCGCGCTCGCCGACGCGAGCGTCGTCGTGCTGGTCGTGGACGCGCGCGCCGGCATGCGCCCGGGGGACCAGGAGCTGGCGCAGATGCTGCGCGGATCCCCGCTGCCGGTGCTCGTCGCCGCCAACAAGATCGACACGGTGCGCGACCTGTCACTGGCGGCCGAGTTCCATGCGCTGGGGCTCGGCGAGCCGATCGCCGTATCGGCCGCGCAGGGCCTGGGCACCGGAGACCTGCTCGACCGCATCTCCGCCCTCGCGAGCGACGCGGCGCAATCGCCGGACGAGGATCGCGACGCCGTCCGCCTGGCGCTGATCGGCCGTCCGAACGTCGGCAAGTCGTCGCTGCTCAACCGCTTCGCCGGAACCGAGCGTGTGATCGTGTCCCCGGTCGCCGGCACGACGCGGGACGCGATCGACCTGCCCCTCTCATACGGCGGGCGCGACCTGATCCTGGTCGACACCGCCGGGCTCCGGCGAGCGGCGAAGGTCGGCGAGTCGCTTGAGTACTACACGGCGCTGCGCTCGCGACGGGCCGCCGAGCGGGCGGACGTCGCGCTGGTCGTTTGCGACGCGGGCGAGGGGATCACCGGCCAGGACCTGCGGATCGCCGAGCTGGCCATGCGCAGCGGCTGCGCCACCGCGCTGGTGCTCAACAAGTGGGACCTGGCGCACAGCGTCGACCTGGACCACGAGCGCGCGCGGGTGCACCAGAAGCTCCGCCTGCGGCCGCGGGTGCTGACGGCCAGCGCCAGGACCGGGCGCCACGTCGAGCGGCTGCTGGTCGAGGCGATCGCGCTCGCCGACCGCAGCCGCACCAGGATCCCGACCCCACAGCTGAACCGCTTCCTCTCGGAGGTGGTCGCGGCCCGCCAGCCGCCGGTCGGCTCGAACCGGCGAGGGGCCGGTTCCGGCCACCGGCTGCGGCTGCTGTTCATGACCCAGACCGCCGAGCGCCCGCCACGTTTCTCGGTCCAGGTCAACTCCCGTGCTCGCATCACGCGCGACTACGCCTACTTCCTGGAGAATCGGCTGCGCGAGCGCTACCGGCTCGAGGGCGTGCCGGCGATCATCGACTTCGTCGCGCGCAGCGAGCGCCGCCCCGAGCCGTCGCGGCGACACTGATCGAGCCCCGCCGCGGTACCGGGGCGGTGTCGCGCGCAGCGAGCGCCGCCCCGAGCCCTTGAGGCTCTACTGATCGAGCCCCGCCGCCGTGCCGGGGGAGCGGAGCTCGTGCAGCGCCCGGTCAACGGTCCGCACGATGCCGCGCGGGTCGGCGACGCCGCGGAACGAGAAGTCGAAATCGGCCTCGCCGGCGGTGTCGAAGTCAACCGTGCCGATCCCGAGCGCGCGCTGCACCAGCGACTGGCGCGCGTTGACGTTCTGGATCCGCTCCAGCCTCGTCTGGTGCAGCTCACGGGCCAGCAGCCCGCGCTCGATGGTCAGCCTCCGGCTGGTGATCGAGTAGGTGGTGCGCACGCGCACCAGGTGGATCACGGCCAGCGAGACGGCGAACACGGCCACGACCGCCGCCGCCACCCAGAGCGTGCGCACGCGTCCGTCAACGATCGCGGACACGACGCCCGCGACGACCCCCGCGAGCAGGCTGAGCGCCAGTCCCCTGGCGCCGGCGCCGATCATCGACCTCCAGGAGGCGTGGCCGTGGAAGAAGATCTCCTCGCCGGGCTCGGGCTCCACAGCAGGGAGGTTAGGCTGCGGGCGATGATCGCCCGCGTCCAGCCCCTGACCACGACGCGTGCGGTCCGCGGATCGTTCGACTACCGCATCGCGCCGGGCCAGGCGCCGGTCGTCGGATCGCTGCTGCGGATCCCGTTTCGCTCGCGCAGCCTGCTGGGAGTTGTGGTGGAGCTGGCCGACGCCTCCCAGCTCCCACCCGAGCGGCTGGCCGAGCCTGAGGCGGTCCTCGGTCCGGGGATCGGAGACGACCTGGTGGCGCTGTCCGCCTGGATGGCGGCCGAGTACTGCTCGACGCGGGCGCGCGCCCTGCAGCTGATGATCCCGCCCGGCGCCGCCGCCGGTCGAGGGCCGCGGCTCGCGCTGGTCGCCGAGCTCGCCGACGCCGGTGAGCGAGCGCTCAGTTCCGGCGAGGCTCGCCTCACGGACCGCCAGCGCGAGCTGCTGGCGGCGCTGCGCGACGGTCCCGAGCTCGCGTCCCGGCTCGGGACCGGCTCGCTTCGCCGCCTTGCGGACCGGGGGCTCGTGTCGATCGAGCGCCGGCCCGTTTCGCGGCGTCCGGACCTGCACGCGCTCGGCCGGGCGTCGGCATCGCCGCCGCCGTTGACCGACGAGCAGGCCGCCGCGCTGGCCGAGATCGAGCGCTCGCTCGCCTCCGGCAGGGCCGGCGACGCGCCCGCGCTCCTCCTGCACGGCGTGACCGGCTCGGGCAAGACCGAGGTCTACCTCGGCGCCGTCGCGGCGGCGCTCGCGGCCGGTCGCACGGCCATCGTGCTGGTCCCCGAGATCGCGCTCACGCCCCAGACCGTGTGGCGCTTCCGCGCTCGCTTCGGCGACATCGTCGCCGTGCTGCACTCCGCTCTGGCTCCCGGCGAGCGCCACGACGAGTGGATGCGCCTGCGCTCGGGGGAGGCGCGCGTGTGCATCGGCCCGCGTTCCGCCGTGCTGGCGCCGCTGGACGACATCGGGCTGATCGTCGTCGACGAGGAGCACGAGAGCTCCTACAAGCACGAGGGAGACCCTCGCTACGACGCTCGCACGGTCGCTCGCGAGCGCGCCCGCGCGCACGGCGCGCTGCTGCTGCTCGGCAGCGCAACGCCTCGTCCGGAGAGCGCGCTCGAAGCTGCGCGGCTCAGGCTGCGCCGCCGCGTCGACGGGCGGCCGCTGCCCTCAGTCCGGGTGCTCGACATGCGGGACCGCCACCGGCCCCTGCACCCGGAGACGACGATCGCGCTCGCCGACCTGCGTCGCGCCGGCGGCAAGGCGATCGTGCTGCTCAACCGGCGGGGGTGGTCGAACTTCCTCTCCTGCCGTGCATGCGGCCGCGTGTGGCTGTGCCCCAACTGCGACGTGGCGCTGGTGCTGCATCGAGACGGGCGCTTCGTCGCATGCCATCACTGCGGCCACGGCGAGCCCGTGCCCGCGCGCTGCGACCGCTGCGCGTCGGTGTCGGTCGCGCGCCACGGGGCCGGCACCGAGCGGATCGAGCACGAGCTGCGCGAGGCCCTGGGAGACGAGGCCTTCCCGGTCATGCGCCTCGACGCCGACTCGTCGACTCTGGCCCAGCGCGCCGCCACGCTGCAGCGGTTCGCGGCCGCGGGGTCCGGCGTGCTGGTGGGCACCCAGATGGTCGCCAAGGGCCACGACTTCCCCGGCGTCTCGCTCGGCGTCGTGATCGACGCCGATCAGACGCTGCGCTTCCCCGACTTCCGCGCCGAGGAGCGGACGTTCACGCTGATCACGCAGCTCGCCGGGCGGACCGGCCGTGGGTCGGACGGCGGCCGCGTGCTGGTCCAGACGCTCGCCCCGGAGGCGCGGCCGATCGGCTTCGCCGCCCAGCACGACTCCGACGGCTTCCTCGCCGACGAGCTGAGGCGGCGGCGGGCGCTCGGCTACCCGCCCTACGCGTCGCTGATCCGCGTGGTCTGCGCCGCCGCCGACGAGGAGGCGGCGCGCGGGATCGCTCACGGCCTCCGGCTGCGCCTCGGACCCGTCGACGGCGCCGTGCTGGGCCCGGCGCCGCTGTTCAGGCTGCGCGGGCGCGCCCGCTCGCAGCTGGTCGTCAAGGCCCGCGACCGCCGGCCCGCGATCGAGGCCGTGGGGCGCGCCGTGGAGCTCGTCGCGCCGGATGCCGCCCGTCGCGGTGCGACCGTGAGCGTCGACGTGGACCCGCAGTGAGCCGCGCGCGGGACCCACGGCGCGGCGATCCGGCCGCTGCGCGTCCTCCCGGGCCACGGGCGCGACTAGACTGAGGCGCGTGTCCCCCGATACGCACAGCAACCGCGAGCGCGAGGCCGAGGTCGCCGTGCTCGAGCCGGACCCTGAGGACGCCGCGCCCGAGGACCCCCGTCCCGAGCCGGAGCTCGACCCGGACCTCGCCGCCCGCCGCGAGGCCGCTCTGTCGCACGTGCGCAAGTTCGGCGACCCCGTCCTGCGCACCAGGGCGCGACCCGTGGAGCGCTTCGACGCGGCGCTCCTTGAGGAGGTCAGGCGCATGGGGGAGCTGATGATCGACGCCTTCGGCGTGGGTCTGGCGGCGAACCAGGTCGGAGCGCTGCGCCGGCTGCTCGTCTACCGGGTCCATCAGCAGTCTCCCGTCGCCGCGCTTGTGAACCCGGAGATCGAGTGGGTCGGTCGCGAGCTGGAGACGCTGGAGGAGGGTTGCCTCAGCCTGCCCGGGGTCCATGTCGACGTGGAGCGCCCGGTGAACGTCGTGGTCACTGCGCGCAACGAGCACGGGGAGCCGATCACGGTCGAGGCGTCCGGGCTCGAGGCCCGGGTCATCCAGCACGAGATCGATCATCTCGACGGCGTGCTCGTGCTCGACCGGGTCGGACGCTCGCAGCGCAAGGAGGCGATGCGGGCGCTGCGCGCCGCGCTGGACTCCTAGCAGGGCCGCCCGAGAGTCGACCACGCACGGCCTGAACGCCGCGAGCCTTGCGCACCGTCTACCTCGGCACGTCACAGTTCGCGGTCGACGTGCTGCGCGTGCTGGCGTCGTCGCCTCACCGCCCGGCGCTCGTCGTCACCCGTCCCGACCGGCCACGCGGCCGGGGCCGGCGCTCGGCCGCCCCGCCGGTTGCCCAGGCCGCCGGCGAGCTGGGCCTGGAGCTGGCGCAGCCGGAATCGGTCAACGGCGCCGAGGCGCGCCGGGCGATCGCCGCCGCACGGCCCGAGGCGGTCTGCGTGTGCGCGTTCGGAGCGCTGATCGACGAGCCTCTCCTGTCGGAGCACACCTTCCTCAACGTCCATCCCTCGCTCCTGCCGCGCTGGCGCGGCGCCGCTCCGATCGAGCGCTCGATCATCGCGGGCGACGCGCGCACGGGGGTCTCGATCATGCGCCTGACCGCCGGCCTGGACAGCGGACCGGTCTGCATCAGCCGGCCCGAGCCGATCGGTCCGCGGGACACGTACGGCACGCTCGCGCCGCGCCTGGCGGCGCTCGGCGGGATGCTGCTGGTGCAGGCCCTGGACCGCTGGCCTCTGGGGCTGCGCTTCGCCGAGCAGGACGAGCGGGAGGCGACCTACGCGGAGAGGATCGACGCCGCCGACCGGGTGCTGACAGGCGATCGGCCGGCGAGCGAGTGCGAGCGTATCGTCCGTGCGCTCGCACCGCACATCGGCGCCGCGGTCCTGCTTGCCGGCGGCGGGCGCCTGGGCGTATGGGAGGCGGAGGCCCGTCCCCCGGCGACCGGGGATCCCGCCCCGGGACGGGTCGCGACGGACGGGCCTGTGCCGCTGCTGGGCTGCAGCCCCGGTGCCCTGGCCCTGACGGTCGTCCAGCCCGAGGGACGGCGCTCGATGGGCGGCGACGCGTACGTGCGCGGTCTGCGCCCGGCCTCCGGCCGCCGGGACGGCTGAGATGGAGCCCCCGGCCTCGAGGATGGATGGCCCGCCGAGACCCGGCCGACGCGCGGCCGCCGGGATCAGGGCCCGGACGGCGCACGGCGTCTCGCCGGCGCGTGCATGCGCCTACACCGTCATCAGGCGCGTGTTCGAGCAGGGCGCCTACGCCGATCGGGCGATGCACGCAGAGGCCGGCGCGGCCGCCCTCGAGGGTCGGGCTCGCGCCCAGGCGACGGCCCTCGCCTACACGACCGTCCAGCGTGCCGGGACGCTCGACCACGTGGCTGCCGAGCTCTGCGAGCGGCCGCTGGAGCGGCTCGACGCGCCGGTGCTGGCCGCTCTGCGGCTCGGCCTCTCCCAGCTGCTGCTGCTCGACGGCGTGGCGACGCACGCGGCCGTCAACGAGTCCGTGGCGCTCGCCAAGGGCAGCTCCCACGGGGGCGCCGGGCTGGTGAACGCGGTGCTGCGCCGCGCCGCGCGCGAGGGCCGCGCGCTGCTGGATGGGCTCGCCGACGCAACGCCGGAGGACGCGGCCGTGAAGCACTCGGTGCCCCCCTGGCTGGCGCGGATGTGGTGGCGCGAGCTCGGCCCGGCGCGCGCTCGGGCGCTGCTCACGTCGGTCAACCGCCCGCCCGAGTCCGCGGTGCGCGTCAACACGCTGCTGGCCGACCCGGCGGCGGCCGCCGCGGCGCTCGGAGTTCCCGCGCGACCCGCCCCGGGGATCCCCGAGGGGCTCGTGCTGGAGGGGCCGTTCGACGCCCACGGCTCCCCGCAGTGGGCTAGAGGGGAGCTGATGCCGCAGTCGCGCGCGTCGATGGCCGTCGCGCGGGCGCTGGCGCCGCTGCCGGGGGAGCGGGTGCTCGACCTCTGCGCCGCTCCCGGGGCGAAGACCACCCACCTGGCGGCGCTGATCGGCGGCGGCGACGGGCTGGTGGCGGTGGAGCGCCACCCGGGACGGGCGCGCGCGTTGGGAGCGACGCTCGACCGGATGCGGGTCCGCGGCGCGGAGCTCACGGTGGGCGACGCGGCCGGCCTGGCGTTCGCGCAGCCGTTCGATCGGGTGCTGGTCGACCCCCCGTGCAGCGGCCTGGGCACGCTCCAGTCCCGGCCGGACCTGCGCTGGCGCTGCAGCGAGGACCGGATCGCGCGCCTCGCCGACGCGCAGCGGAGGATCCTCGCCGGCGGGGCGGCGGCGACGCGGCCGGGCGGCGCGCTGGTCTACTCGGTCTGCACGATCTCGGCCGCCGAGTCCGACGGGATCCTCGACGAGTTCCTGGCCGCCCGTCCGGACTGGTCCTGCGATTCGCGACGGCAGCTCGCTCCCGACATCGACGGCACGGACGGGTTCTTCATCGCGCGGCTGCGCCGCGAGGGTCGTTAACCTGCCGCTAATGAGCGAGCCGGCGACAAGGCCAGGACCCGAGTGCCCGGGATGCGGCGAGCCGTGGCTGCGGTCCACCGCGGTGCCGGGTCGCTACCGGTGCGTCTACTGCCTGCGCCGCTACGAGCTCGTCTCGGTCTGCCCCGACTGCGGCGAGCACTCGACGATCGTGCGGATGTCGAGCACCGCGATCGTCAAGTGCAATCACTGCGGCGGCTCGATGCTCCAGGAGGTATGAGCGTGGCGGACGCCGCCGAGCGTCGCGCCGCCGTTCTGCGCGAGCGCCGGGTCGCGCCCTCGATCCTGTCGGCGGACCTGGCCCGGCTTGGGTCGCAGGTGGACGAGGTGCTGGCTGCGGGGGCGCGAGTGATCCACGTCGACGTCATGGACGGGCACTTCGTGCCGCCGATCACGTTCGGCGCGATCGTCGTCGCCGCGCTCGCCGACCTCGTCCACGACGCCGGAGGGGTGCTCGACGTGCACCTGATGATCGAGCGGCCCGAGCGCCACGTGGCCGACTTCGCCGCGGCGGGGGCCGACAGCATCACGATCCACGTCGAGGCCACGCCCCACGTCCGCTACGCGCTGGACGCGATCCGCGACGCCGGGGTCGGCGCCGGCGCGGCGCTCTGCCCGGCGACCCCGGTGCAGGCGCTGGACGAGGTCGCCGACGCGCTCGACCTCGCGCTCTGCATGAGCGTCAACCCCGGATGGAGCGCCCAGCGCTTCATCCCCGGCTCGGTGGGCAAGCTGCGACGCCTGCGAGCCGCGCTGCCCGACGGGGTCGCGCTCCAGGTCGACGGGGGCATCCACGACCGGACCGCCGGGCCGGCCGTCGCCGCGGGGGCGAACCTGCTGGTGGCCGGGTCGGCGGTGTTCGGCTCAGGCGACCCGGCCGGCGCCTACGCCCGGATCGTGGCCGCCTCCGGCGCCGCCTGACCGCGACCGCGCCGGTAGATCAGCCACAGCAGCGCGCAGAGCACCGCCGTCGTGCCGCAGTACCCGAGCTCGACGCGCGTGATCGCCGGGTCGCCGCCGCTGGGGCCGCTCGCGACGAAGGCCACGAACAGGGCCGCCGACAGCAGCCAGGCGGATGCCGCCCAGCGCGCCTGGCCGCGGGCCAGAGCTGCCTGGTTGAGCGTCCCCGACACCAGGTGCAGGCCCATCCCCAGCCCGACGGCCGCCAGGCCGAGCCTGCCGTAGCTGAGCGCAGGGTCCCGGTCGCCGAGCACGACCCGCATCACCGGCGGCCCGACCAGGAGCAGCCCGAGCGCGACCATGAGCCCGAAGGCCGCGATCGCGAGCACCGTGATGCGCACCGCGCGGGCGAACTCGCCCGCGTTCGCCCGCGCGTCGAGGCTCGTGAGGTGGGGGAGGATCGAGGTCTGGATAGCCTGGAACAGCTGCAGCGGCGCCCGCACGATCAGCATCACGTTGAAGACGAACCCGACCAGGCCCGTGGTCAGGTTCACGCCGCCGGTCCTGGCCGCGACGATCAGCACGCCGGCGTTCATCAGCGTCTGCTCCGCCAGCATCACGCCGACGACCGAGATCGCGAAGTCGGCCCCGCGTGCCAGCGAGAGGTCGGCCGAGGCCTCCTCCAGAGCCGCGTTGGCGGGACCCTCCAGGGCCGCGTCGGCGGCGGGCGTCCCGGCCGGGCCGCGTCCTCGAAGCCGAGAGAAGGCGAACGGGAGCACCGACAGCGATACGAACGGCGCCACCGCCATCCCCAGCCCGACGGCCCCCTGGCCGGACGCGAGCCCGAACGCGACCACCAGCGCCGGGATGAAGCGTGAGGTGGCCTCCACGAACACGAGGCCCCCGTAGAGCTCAAATCGCTTGTGGCCGGCGAGCCATCCGCGCGCGAAGTAGCTGCCGGCGTAGGCCAGGACGCCGACGACCAGGATCAGGTACAGCGTCTGCGAGCCGTCGAACATGCCCTGCTGGATCTGGTGTCGAAGGGCGAGCGAGATCGCCAGGAACGCCGCGGCGAACCCGATCTGGAGCGTGGCCGGGACCCGCAGCGGGTGGCTGTGCAGCAGCCCGCGGGCGCGCCGGCCGGCGATCGTGCGCGAGAGCAGCTGCTCGATCGGGCGGTAGATCACCGACAGGATCACGAACATGATCGCCCAGCACAGTGAGATCCGGCTGTAGGCGGCGGGGCTCAGGACGTGGCTCGATGTCGCCAGGTAGGCGAACGTGAACAGTCCCGTCGATGCGATCCCGATCGAGAGGATGCGCGCGCCGGACCCGAACGACTCGGCGGTCCGGGTCCCGTCGCTGCGGCCGCTCCCGTCGCCGGCGGGAGCGCTGCGGCCCGGGCGCCCCGCGTCCCGGGGGTCCTCCCGGTCACGCCGGTCCGTGAGGCTCACCGGCCGACCGACACCAGCAGCATCGTCCACGGGAACGGCGAGCGTGTCTCGACCACCTCGCCATGGCGGCCGAGCAGCGCCACGAAGCCGCGTCGCGTCCAGTGATTGAGATGGCCGGGGGTGTTGCCGAGCTGGGCCACGTAGGCGCCGCGCGCCACGTTCAGCGCGCGCCAGAGCGGCTCGCGGGGCACCGAGACGAGCAGGAAGCGGCTCGCGACGCGCCGCATCTCCGCCAGCGCCCGCTCGGGGTCCGCGACGTGCTCCAGCACCTCCGTCGCGGCCACCAGCTCGAACTCGCGGTCGCCGAACGCCAGGCGCTCCACCTGCATGGCGCGGAACTCGAGGTTCTCGGCGCGCCGGCGAAGCCAGTGCTCGCCGAGCTTGGGGTCCTCCAGGTCAACGCCGACGACGCGCCCGCGGCGGGGGCTCAGCCGCCGCGCCCAGCGCTCGGTCAGGACCCCCTCGCCGCAGCCCACGTCCAGCACCGACGATGGAGCGGCTCGGGTGAAGAGATCGTCCAGATCGCGCTCGAACCCGGCCATCAGACGGCGCACCACGGGATTGGAAGAGCCGTACTTGTCGTAGGTGTTGCCGGTCGGAACGGCCGTGGACGCGCTCACGCCTGGACCGCCTCACGCTCGGCGCCGCCGCCCGTCGCGCTCCCGGCTCCGTGAGCGGTGCCCGCCCCGCCCTGCTCGGCCCCCGCGTGCCGGTCGTCCTGTCGTGTGGCCTGCTCGGCTTCCCGGGACGGGGCCCCGGGCTCGTAGTGCGACGGCGTGATCCCGAGCTGCAGCTCGATCCGCCGCACACGCTCGAAGGTGCGCTGCGAAAGCGTCCGCTGGGCGGCGAGCAGGTCGCCGATCACGCCCAGCGCCGCGAGCAGCATCGCGGTGTTGAACAGCACCGCGCCAGCGATCAGCGACTGTATGTGGCCGGCGCGCCCGCCGTTCTCGATGAACGGGACCAGGAAGCGGATGAAGAACGCCACGGCCGCCACGCCCATCAGCATTGCCGCGCTCCAGAAGACCCTCAGCGGCTCGTACTGCGAGTAGATCCTGAAGATCGAGAGCGCGTTGCGACGCACGTAGGCGGAGGTCGAGGGAAACAGCCGGGACTCGCGCGTCTTGGGGTTGGTGCGCACCGGCACGTGCCTCACCGCCACCAGCAGCTTGCCGGCCTGGATGATCGTCTCCAGCGTGTAGGTGAACTTCGACACCGCCTGGACCTGCAGCGCCGCCTCGCGGTTGTAGGCCCTGAAGCCGGAGGTCGTGTCCGGGATCTCGGTCGACGAGGCCTGGCGCACGACCCATGACCCGAGCCGCTGGAGCCTGCGCTTGGAGGCGCTGAAGTGAGGGATCGAGCTCACCTGCCGATCTCCGATGACCATGTCGGCCTCGCCGGAGAGGATCGGCGCGACGAGCTTCGGGATGTCGGCCCCCTCGTACTGGTTGTCTGCGTCGGTGTTGACGATCACGTCCGCGCCCAGCTTCAGCGCGGTGTCAAGCCCGGCCTGGAAGGCAGCCGCGAGCCCCTTGTTGTTGGTCAGGCGCACCAGGTGATCGACGCCCGACGCGCGCGCGACCTCGATCGTTCGGTCGGTCGAGCCGTCGTCGATCACCAGCCATTCGACGCTGTCGAAGCCTTCGATCCGGCGCGGCAGGTGGCTGAGCGTCTCGGGGAGCTGGTCTTGCTCGTTGAAACAGGGGATCTGGATGATCAGCTTCATGGCGTCGGGCGCGCTCGATCCGATCGCCGCGCCCCCCCGGCGCCTGGATCGCGGGGACCGGTCGCGAGCGCGCGGTCCGTCACACGGTAGCGGGATACTGGGAAGGCGAACATGGACGCGGCAACGGCAAGCAGGCCCGCGCCGACCCGGCGCCCGCCGCTGTCCGTGGCGAGGTCGGCGCACGGCGTCGGCGCCCGCGCGGCTCGGCGCGTCGCCGAACTGGCGGGACCGCACCGCATCGCGCTGGCGATCGTGCTGGGGGCGACGCTCGCGCTGCGGATCTGGGGCATCAGGCAGGGCCTGCCCTACAGCTACAACTCCGACGAGGCCTCGCACTTCGTGCCGCGGGCGATCGCGTTCTTCTCCCAGGACCTCAACCCCCACTACTTCCTCAACCCGCCCGGCTACTCGTACCTGCTGCAGCTCTCGTTCGAGCTGTGGTTCGGCTCGGCCGACGCGGTGCGCCGTGCCTACGTGACCGACCCCACGGCGGTGTTCGTGCTCGCCCGGGTGGTCGCGGCGCTGCTGGGGACGGTCGCGGTCTGGCTCACCTACATGGCGGGCGCGAAGCTGCTGGACCGTACCGTGGCCGTGCTGGCGGCGGCGATCTTCGGCTGCGCGTTCCTGCCGGTCTTCTACAGCCACCTCGCGCTCAACGACGTGCCGACGCTGGCGCCGGTGGCGCTCTCGCTCTACGGCATCGGCGGGGTGCTGCGCCCGGGTGCCCGCCCGCCACGCCGCCACTACGCGCTCGCCGGGATCGGGATCGGGCTCGCCGCCGCGACCAAGTACACCGGCGGGATCACCGCCGTGTGCCTGGTGGCGGCGGCGCTGTGCGACGCGACGGGCGGCGAGCCGCTGGCCGTGCTCCGGCGACTGGCGCTCGCGGGCGCGTGCGCGCTGGGCGCGTTCGTGCTCGCCAACCCGTACTCGGTGCTGGACTTCTCCGCGTTCCACGCCGGGATCGTCACCCAGCAGGCGCTGGCGGGCGGCTCGGACCCGGAGAAGCTCGGAACGACCGCCTCCAGCGGGACCGCGTTCTACTTCTGGACGTTCACCTGGGGCCTTGGCTGGGTGCCTTCCCTGGCCGCGATCGCGGGTGCGGTCACGCTGGTCGCGCGCCGCCGGATCGCACTGGCGCTCGTGCTCGTGCCGGCGCCGATCGCCTTCATCCTGTTCATGGGCGACCAGCAGCGCTACTTCGGTCGCTGGCTGATGCCGGTGTTCGAGATCGTCGCGCTGCTGGGCGCCTACGCGGCCGTCTCGCTGGCGCGCTGGCTGGTGGCCTCACGCAGGCTGCCGCTGGTTCCGGTGGCCGTCGCGACGGCGGTCCTGACCCTGGCCCAGAGCGTGTCCGCGGTGGTTCGCAACGACGTCGTGCTCTCGCGAGCCGACACCCGGAACCTCGCCCGCCGCTGGATGGTCGCCCACGTGCCGGCCGGAGCCAGGGTGGTGGTGGAGCCGATCGCGTCCGACAACTGGGGCCAGGACATCGGGCGCTCGCTGCCCTACACCGCGACCGGAGCCCGCTGGCAGCTCTGGAACACGTACGTCACCGACGTGGCGCCCGACGGTCGGCACCTGCCGCGGGGGGAGCACCGCTACGTCCCGATCGACCAGTACGAGCGAACGCTGCGGCCCGAGCTGCTGCGCGAGTACGCGGCCGGCGGCTGGTGCTGGGTGGTGATCGGCTCGCTCCAGGCGGGGCGCTCGTTCGCGCAGCCCCGGATCGCTCCCGCGGCGATCGCCTACTACGCCCAGCTGGCCGACCACGCCCGGCTCGTCTACCACATCAGCCCCTTCGCGCGCGGGGCTCGCGCCGTCCCGTTCAGCTTCGACTGGTCGATCGACTACTACCCTGAGCAGTACTTCCGCCCGGGACCGGAGATCAGCATCTACCACCTCACGCTGGGGCGGTGCGCGGCGAACTATTCTGCGAAGCGTCGATGAACACGATCGCCGAGACCGATCGGCGCCACCTCGCCCGCGCGATCGAGCTCGCCTGGCGTGGCCGCGGCCGGGTCAGCCCCAATCCACTCGTCGGCGCGGTGCTCGCCGAGGGCGACGAGCTGATCGCGGAGGGCTATCACCGTGAGCTCGGCGGACCGCACGCGGAGGTCGAGGCGCTGCGCGCCGCCGGGGACCGCGACCTGAAGCGCGCGACGATGTACGTGTCGCTCGAGCCCTGCTGCCACCATGGCCGCACGCCGCCGTGCACCGATGCGATCCGCGCCGCCGGGATCCCGCGGGTGGTGGTCGCTTCCGACGACCCCTCCGAGCACGCCAGCGGCCGCGGGCTGGGCATTCTGCGCGACGAGGGCGTCGAGGTCGTGGTCGTCGACGGGGAGCTCGCGGCGCATGCGCGCCTGCTCAACCAGCCGTTTCGAAAGCGCGCTCGCACGGGGCGCCCCTGGGTGCTGTTCAAGTCCGCGATGACGCTCGACGGGAAGGTCGCCACCCGCAGCGGGGAGTCCAAGTGGATCTCCGGCGAGCCGAGCCGGGGCCTGGCGCACGAGTGGCGCGCGCAGTGCGATGCGATCGCCGTCGGGATCGGGACCGCGCTGGCCGACGATCCGCTGCTGACCGCGCGCCCGGACGGCGAGGTCCCGCGCCAGCCCCGCCGGATCGTGTTCGACTCTCTCGCGCGGCTGCCGCTGGACTCAAGGCTGCTGCGCGACGCCCGGACCTCGCCGCTGACGGTCGTCGTCTCGCGCGCGGCGCCGCGCGCCGCCACCGGCGCGCTGGCGGCCCATGGCGCCGAGGTGATCGTCGCCACCGGGGAGAACGAGCCGGCCCGGATCGTGTCCGCGCTACAGCAGCTGGGCGGCGCGGGGGTGTCCTCGATCCTGCTGGAGGGGGGGCCGCACCTGGCGGGCGCGTTCCTCGACGCGGGCGAGATCGACGAGGTGCGGCTGTTCCTGGCGCCGCTGATCCTCGGCGGCAGGACCGCGCGCGACCCGCTTGAGGGCGAGGGCGTCGATCGGATCGCCAGCGCCGTCCGTGCGACCGAGCTCACCTGCGAGCCGATCGGCGAGGACCTGCTGGTGCGCGCCCGTCTGAGGGAGTGGTGACATGTTCACCGGGCTGATCGCAGACCTGGGCCGGATCGCCGCGATCGAGGCGTCCGGCGACGGCGTGCGGCTGACGGTCGCAAGCGCGCTGGCGGCGGAGCTGGGCGAGGGCGACTCCGTCGCGGTCAACGGCGTCTGCCTCACCGCGACCGCGCTCGGCGAGGGATTCTTCGGCGCCGACGTGATGAACGAGACGCTGCGGCGCAGCTCGCTGGCCGACGCGCGCGTCGGGACGGCGGTCAACCTCGAGCTGCCGCTGCGCGCCAGCGACCGGATGGGCGGCCACGTCGTGCAGGGCCACGTCGACGGCACGGGCAGGGTGGCCGCGATCGCGTCCGACGGCTTCGCCCGGCGTGTCGCGGTCGGCGCCGACCCTTCGCTGCTTCGCTACGTGGTACAGAAGGGATCGATCGCGGTCGACGGCGTGTCGCTGACGGTCGCGGAGCTCGGATCCGGATCGTTTACCGTTTCGCTGATCCCTGAAACCCTGGAGCGGACCAACCTCGGCGCAGCGGAGGTCGGGACGGTCGTCAACCTGGAGGTGGACGTGCTGGCCAAATACGTCGAGCGTCTGATGGGGGCAGCGCTTTGAGCTCCACGAGATCGGCGTTCTCGACGATCGAGGAGGCGATCGAGGACATCCGCCAGGGCCGGATGGTCGTCGTCTGCGACGACGAGAACCGCGAGAACGAGGGCGACCTGACGATGGCCGCCCAGTTCGTGACCCCCGAGGCGATCAACTTCATGCGCAAGGAGGGCGGCGGTCTGATCTGCCTGGCCCTCACCCCGCAGCGCTGCGACGAGCTCGGGCTGGACCTGATGGCCGCCAAGAACGAGTCTCGCTTCGAGACCGCGTTCACAGTCTCGATCGAGGCGCGCTCCGGGGTGAGCACCGGGATCTCGGCCGCCGATCGCGCCCGCACGATCCAGGTCGCGATCGATCCCAAGTCCAGCCCTCGCGATCTGGTCCAGCCCGGCCACGTCTTCCCGCTCAAGGCCAGGGCCGGAGGCGTGCTGGAGCGCGTCGGCCAGACCGAGGCGGGCGTCGACCTCGCTCGCCTGGCCGGCCTGAACCCGTCGAGCGTGATCTGCGAGATCATGAACGAGGACGGCACGATGGCGCGCGTGCCCGACCTTGAGCCCTACTGCGGGCGCCACGGGCTGAAGATGATCACGGTCGCGGACCTGGTCGCCTACCGGCGCCGCCACGAGAAGCTCGTGGAGCGGGTGGTCTCGACCTCGCTGCCGACCTCCTTCGGGGACTTCGTCGCGGTGGGCTACCGCTCGCTGCTGGACAACAAGCACCATGTGGCGCTCGTCAAGGGCGAGGTCGCCGGCGTGCCGGACGTCCTCGTGCGAGTCCACTCCGAATGCCTCACCGGCGACGTGTTCCACTCGCTGCGCTGCGACTGCGGGGAGCAGCTGGAGTCCGCGCTGGCGATGATCGAGCATGAGGGCTCCGGCGTGCTGCTCTACCTCTCCCAGGAGGGACGCGGGATCGGGCTGCTCAACAAGCTCAGGGCCTACCGCCTTCAGGAGCAGGGCCTGGACACCGTCGACGCCAACCTGCGCCTCGGGCTGCCCGCCGACCTGCGCGACTACGGGATCGGGGCACAGATCCTCGTCGACCTGGGGCTGACCAGCATCCGGATCCTGACCAACAACCCCAAGAAGATCTCCGGCCTGGCCGGATACGGACTCTCGGTCACCGACCAGATCCCGATCCAGCACGCCCCCAACCCCCACAACGAGGCCTATCTGCGCACCAAGCGCGAGCGGCTCGGCCACACCCTGCACCACCAGGGGCTGGCGCTCGACGACGAGATGATCGAGGCCGAGCACGAGCACGATCGGCGGCTGCGCGATGACGGCTGATCCGCCGGCGCGGGACTCGGCCGCGTCGCGTTCGCCCGTCGCCGCGCATGTGGGCGAGGCGCTCCGCGTCGCGCTGTGCGTCGCGCGCTTCTACGAGCGGCTCGCGGAGCTGCTGGAGGAGGGGGCCCGCGCCGCCCTGAGCGAGTCCGGCGCCGTCGAGGTGCGGGCGTTCTCGGTGCCCGGAGCGTTCGAGCTGCCGCTGGCGGCCGCCTATGCGGCGCACTCGGGCCGCTTCGACGCGGTCGTCTGCCTCGGCGCGGTGATCCGCGGCGAGACCGACCACTACGACTATGTCTGCGGCGGCGCGGCGGAGGGGATCATGCGGGTGCAGCTGGACACGGGCGTCCCGTGCGGCTTCGGGGTGCTGACGGTGGACTCGATGGAGCAGGCGCTGGCGCGCGTCGCGGGCGGCTCCAAGCGGGACACCGGTCGCCACGCGGTCGAGGCGGTGCTCGCCGCGCTGGAGGTCAGGGCCGCGCTGCGCTGAGCCGCGCCGGTCAATCGACCAGGCTCGTGTGCTCGGCCGCGCCGCCGGAATTGCTCCCGTTGCCCGGCTGGCCGGGCCCCTGCGTCCCTGGACCGCCGCCCCCGGAGCCGGTCTGCGGGTTGCCGGGGCCGTCCTGGGCGTTGCCGGGGCCGGTCTGGGAGCTGCCGGGGCCGGTCTGCGGGTTGCCGGCGCCGGGCTGTGAGCTGCCGGGGCCGGTCTGGGCGTTGCCGGGGCCGGTCTGTGAGCTGCCGGGGCCGGTCTGGGCGTTGCCGGGGCCGGTCTGCGGGTTGCCGGCGCCCGCGCCGGCCTGGCCGACCCCGAGCCCGGCGCCCCCGGACTCGCTTACGCCCGCCTGCCCCGGCTGGGCGCTTCCCGCGGGCGGGGCCCCGGGCGCCGACCGGCCGGCCGCGCGCAGCGCCGCCGCAAGGGTCTGCTGGACGATGCTCGTCTGGTTGTGGATCTGCAGCCGCTGCTCGAGGATCGGGATCGCCGCCGAGGCATGGCCCGATCTCAGCAGCGACAGCCCTAGGTTGTAGAGCCCGTAGGCGTAGGTGAGGCTCGAGTGCTCGGCGGACATCACCGCGCGGCGCAGGGTCGGGATCGCCGCCCGGTAGTCGCCGGCCTGCATCTCCTGGAAGCCAAGGCTCTGGAGCTGCTCGGCGCTGGGCGCGGACGCCGCGCTCGGAGCCGTCCTGCCGGCCGTTCGGGCGGGAGCGGCGCTCGCGCGCGGCACGCGGTGCATGCGGCTCTGGGTCAGCGCGGTCCCGGTGCGCGCGCGGCCGGCGGCGATGGAACCGGACCGGCCGCTGCCGGAGCCGCCGACCTCGCTGGCCGTGAGCCACCCGGCGCCGGCGATCGCGACCACCAGCGCCGCGATCGCGACCAGCCGGCCGCCGGCTCCCGTCCGCGACGCGTGGGGAGCGCCCGTCGCGGCCATGCGCGCGCTGCCGTCCCCCGCGCGCGGCGCGGCGCCATGCCGTCCGCGCCGCCGGCGCCCCCCGTCGATCGCCTCCCGTCCGGAGGGCGCCATCCGTGCGGAGGTGATCCGGGTGGTGGCCGCGGCGGCGATGCGGGTGGTGGCCGCGGCGGCGATGCGGGTGGTGGCCGCGGCGGCGGTGCTGGTGGTGGCCGCGGTGGCGGTGGAGCCGGGGCGATCCCGCCCGCCCGCGGTCGGTATCGAGCCGCCGATCACCACGCCGCCGCCGAGCGCGGTCTCGAGCGTGTCCACGAGCTCGGTGGCCGTCTGGAAGCGCTCCTCTGGGACCTTCGCCATCCCCCGGGCCAGGACGTCGTCGAGTGCCGGCGGCAGGGTGCGGTCTCGTTCGGAGATGCGCGGCGGCGGCTCCTCGATGTGCTGCCGGGCCTGGGCCGCGAAGTGCTGGGCCGCGAACGGCCGTTCGCCCGCCAGCAGCTCGAACGCGGCCACCGCCAGCGCGTAGCGATCGCTGGCGCCGGTCGCCTCTCGCCCGAGCGCCTGCTCCGGCGACAGGTAGGCCGCGGTGCCGAACAGGTCGCCGGTCGTGATCGTCTCCTCGCTGGCGATCCGCGCGATCCCGAAGTCCGCGACGTGCAGCACCCTGCTGCGGTCCAGCAGGAAGTTGGCGGGCTTGATGTCGCGGTGCACGATCCCGCACGAATGTGCGTGGTCAAGCGCGGATGCCGCCTCGCGCAGCCAGCGGACGGCCTCCCGGCGGCGCACGGCGCCGACCCGCAGCGCGTCCGCGACCGTCCCGCCCGCGAGGTGCTCCATCACGATGAACGTCCGTCCGGAGGCCTCGCCCGGGCTCGGCTCCAGGTCGCCGATGTCGAAGATCGTCACGACGTGCGGGTGGGCCGACACCCGTGCGGCCGCGCGCGCCTCTCGCTTGAAGCGGCGGACCGCGACCTCGTCGTGGGCGAAGCGCTCGGAGAGGACCTTGATCGCCACGCGGCGACCGAGCAGCAGGTCGTCGGCCGCCCAGACCGAGGCCATCCCGCCGGTGGCGATGTGCCGGCGGACGCGGTAACGCTCAGGGAGCGTCAGCGGCAGCGGTTGCTCACTGATCGGCATCGGGGCGGCTGGGTAGGTCCAACACCACGATCAGCACCGCATGGTACGGGTCGGGCGCCCGTTTGTGGGGCAACGACCACGATCGGCCGCCTGCGCCTATACTGCCCGTCCGATGTCGAAGATATGTCACGTGTGCTCCAAGGGCCCGGCGTTCGGCCACAACCGCAGCCACTCGATGGTCGCCACCAAGCGCCGCTTCGACCCGAACCTGCAGCGGGTTCGGATCGACGATCGCGGAACGCCGCGTCGGGTGTACGTCTGCACGCGCTGCCTGAAGGCCGGCAAGGTCACCAAGGCCCGCTGAGCGCGCGCGAGGCGCCTGAGGTGGCCGGACCCGGGGAAGCGATCGACCCGATCGGCACATCCGATCCCAGCCTCCTGCGCTTCCGGGCGGTCGTCGAGGCCGGCCTCGCCGCGCTCGAGGCGCGTCGCGCCGAGGTCAACGATCTCAACGTGTTCCCCGTCGCCGACGGCGACACGGGCGACAACATGGTGCTCACGCTGCGAGCGGTGCTGCAGGAGCTGGACCGCCTGGCGGAGGCCAGCGAGGGCCGCTCGATCGACGAGATCGGACGGGACGAGATCGTCGCATCGGTGGCGCGAGCGGCGCTCCTCGGCGCCCGCGGCAACAGCGGCGTGATCCTCTCGCAGCTGATTCGCGGCGCCGCCGAGGAGCTCGCCAGCAGGCCGGGGGAGCTGGTCGACCCGGTGCTGATCGGCGCCGCCCTGGCCCGCGCGGCCGACCAGGCCTACGGCTCGGTCCGCGAGCCCGCCGAGGGCACGATCCTCACCGTCGTGCGCGAGATGGCCCACCGCGTCGCATCCGAGCTCGCGCACCGCTCCGACGCAAGGCTCGGAGAGCGGGCGACGGCGGCTCAGCAGGACAGCGCGCTCGCCGACGTGATCGAGACCGCGCTGATCGCGGGCGAGGAGTCGGTCAGGCGCGGTCCGGAGCTGCTTCCCGTGCTGCGTGAGTCGGGCGTCGTCGACGCCGGCGGCTACGGGCTGACGGTCATGCTGGCCGGCATCGTCGGCGGCCTGCGGGGGACGGAGGCGCCGACGCTCGAGCACCACCGCGCCCCCCGGGTGACACGTCCCCATCACATCTCCTCAACGTTTCGCTACTGCACGAACTTCGCCGTCACCGGCTCCGGCCTGCAGCACCGGCGCTTCGCCGAGGCGTTGGAGCGGATCGGCGACTCGGTGCTGGTCGTCGGCGACGCGACGACGCTCAAGGTCCACGTGCACACGGACGATCCCGACGCCGCGACGGTGGTGTTCGCGGGCGCCGGCACCGTGTCGCACCTCGACGTCGCCGACATGCACCGCCAGGTGGAGCGCCGCGACGCGCGGCTCGCCGAGCCGTCTGGCCTCTCGCTGTGCGGGGCGCTGGCGGTCGTCGGCGGGGAGTCGATGGCGTCGCTGTTCGCCGGGCTGGGCGTCCATCCGGTCGACGGCGGCCCGACGCTGAACCCGTCGATCTACGACCTGCTGGCCGCGATCCACGCCCTCGGCGCGGAGGAGGTCGTGGTGCTGCCCAACAGCCCCAACGTGCTGATGACCGCCGAGCGCGCCGCCGAGCTCTCCGAGAAGCCGGTGGTGGTGGTGCCGGCGCGCTCGCAGCAGGCCGGTCTAGCCGCGGCCGTCAGCCTGGACCCGGCTCGGCGCGCGAAGGACAACGCCGAGGCGATGAGCGCGTCGCTCGAGCGCCTGCGCACCGGCGGGGTGGCACCCGCCGCACGTGACGACGTCCAGGGGCGCTTCAGGGCCGGCGACGCTGTCGGCTTCGTCGACGAGGAGCTGGTCGCATGGGGCGCCCCGGCCGAGACGCTCGCCGCCGTGCTGGCCCGGCTGGAGCGCGGCTCCGACCTGGTCACCTGCCTGCGCGGCGACGATGCGCCGCTGTCCGATGAGGAGGTGCGCTCGCTGCTGCTCGGAGACGCGGAGCTGGAGCTGGCCGAGGGCGGCCAGGCCGGCTGGTGGTGGCTGCTGTCGGCCGAGTAGCGCGCGACGCCGACGGCGAGCTGGCGGCGGGACGGTCGACGCGGACGATCGGGCGCGTCATCGTCGGCCGATGAGGATCACCGCCTTCGCCGAGCTGCGTGCGCTGCGGCGCGAGGAGCTGCTGCGGGCGCCGCTGCGCTGGCCGCGGCCTTCTCGCCTGGCGCGGCCGCCGCGCTTCGAGCACCAGCGGGCTGCCCGAGCGGCGGCCGCGCTCGGGCTGACCACGGTCGGCGGCCTGCTTGAGCACATCCCCCGGGATCGCCGCGAGGCTCGGACCGTCAGCCAGTTGGGGCCCGGCGAGGCGGCGACGCTGGTGGTCGAGGTCCTCGCCATCGCCGCCCGGAGCGTGCGCCGGCGGGGGATGCGTCCGCTCGTCGAGGCGACGGTCGCCGACGGCAGCGGAACGCTGGTGGCGACGTTCTTCAACCAGCCGTGGCTGGTTTCCCGCTACCCGCCCGGGACCACCCTGGTGCTGCACGGCAGGGCCCAGACGCGCAACCGGTTCCTGGTGCAGGCGCACGCCCGCACCTCGAACCAGGACGGGCCGGCGAGCGAGGTCGGGCACTACGCCGCCACCGATGGACTCTCCTCCACCGAGATCCTCGCGCTCGTGCGCGAGCACGCCACCGCGCTGCGCGACGTTCCCGATCCGCTCCCGGCGGCGGTGCGGGTCGCCGAGGGCCTGCCGGATCGGGCCGCCGCGCTGGCCGCGGCGCACATGGGGGGTGACGGGGAGCGTGCGCTGGCGCGGCGGCGGCTGGCGTTCGACGAGCTGCTGGCGCTCCAGCTCGCGCTGCTGCGGCGCCGCCGCCTGCGCCACGGTGCGGCCGGCGCGGTCCCGCTCGACGGGGAGCCGTCGCTGACGGCTCGCTGGCTGGCGGAGCTGCTCCCGTTCGAGCTCACCGGGGACCAGCGGCGCGCGATCGCCGAGATCACACGTGACCTGGCGCGCCCGCGGCCGATGCAGCGACTCCTGATGGGAGAGGTCGGCTCGGGCAAGACCGTGATCGCGCTCTACGCGCTGCTGCGCGCGGTCGAGCACGGGCTGCAGGGGGCGCTGATGGCGCCGACCGAGCCGCTGGCCGAGCAGCACTTCGACACGCTGCAGACGCTGCTCGCGGGGGAGGCGCTGCCGATCGCGCTGCTGACCGGGTCGACGCCGGCCGGTCGCCGCGCCGACGTGCTCGGGAAGCTGGCCAGCGGCGAGCTCGCGCTGCTGGTCGGGACGCACGCGCTGATCGAGGAGCCGGTGCGCTTCGCGGCGCTCGCCGTCGCGGTCGTCGACGAGCAGCACCGGTTCGGCGTTCGCCAGCGGGCGGCGCTGGACGAGAAGGCGGGCGGGATAGGCGCGGCTGGTGCCGGCGGGGCTGGTGCCGGCGCGGCCGGTGCCGGCGGGGGACCGGGTGCCGGCGGGGGGCCGGGTGGCCGCGAGCGCCGCCTGCGGCCGCACGTCCTGCACATGACCGCCACGCCGATCCCGCGCACGCTCGCGCTGTCGCACTACGGAGATCTCGACTTCACCGTCCTGCGCGAGCTGCCGCGGGGCCGCCGCCCGATCGAGACGTTCGCCTGCGCCACGCCGCGGGAGCGCGCCCGTGCCTACGAGCGGATCAGGGAGGAGCTGCGGGCCGGGCGGCAGGCGTTCGTCGTCTGCCCGCTGGTGACCGAGTCCGAGCTGCTGGCCGCTCGTGCCGCTACGGTCGAGTACGAGCGGCTGCGCGACGGCGAGCTGCGCGGCTTTCGCATGGTGCTGATGCACGGACGGCTCACGCCGGCCCAGAAGCACGAGGCGATGGCGGCCTTCGCGTCGGGCCGGGCCGACGTGATGGTCGCCACGTCGGTGATCGAGGTCGGGATCGACGTCCCGAACGCGACCGTGATGCTGGTCGAGGACGCCGATCGCTACGGGATCTCCCAGCTGCACCAGCTGCGTGGCAGGATCGGGCGCGGCGAGCACCCCTCGCTGTGTCTGCTGTTCGGGCCCCGCGGTTCGGCGCGCCTGCGCGCGCTGGCGCAGCACTCGGACGGCTTCGCGCTTGCGGAGATCGACCTGGAGCTGCGCGGGGAGGGGGAGCTCACCGGCATCCGCCAGAGCGGCGTGGCCCGGCTGCGGTTCGCGGAGCTCCCGCGCGATCGCGAGCTGCAGGAGCGGGCGCGCGCGCTCGCCGAGCTGATCGACCGGCGCGACCCGGGTCTGGAGCTGCCGGAGCACGCCCTCCTGACGGAGCTTGTCGGCGACGCCCTGGGCGGGATGTGAGCGCGGCGCATGCGCGTGATCGCCGGCAGATTCGGTGGGCGGGAGCTGGTCTCGCCGCGCGGCCGCGGGACCCGGCCGACCTCGGACCGCGTCCGCGAGGCCCTGTTCTCGATCCTCGGAGACGTCTCCGGCGCGCGCGTGCTCGACCTGTTCGCCGGCTCTGGCGCGCTCGCGATCGAGGCGCTGTCGCGCGGGGCGGCGGAGGCGACCCTGGTCGAGTCCGGAGCGGCCGCCGCGCAGGCCATCTCCCGCAACCTCCGGGCGCTCGGAGCCGTGGCCCGGGTGGACCGGCGGCCGGCGCTGCGGTTCCTCGAGGCGGCACGCCGCGACGCGCGTCAATACGATCTGGTGTTCCTCGACCCCCCATACAGCCACGCCGGCGCTCTCGGGCCCCGGCTGGCGCCGGCGCTCGCGCCGGTGCTCGCATCCGGTGCCAGGGTGGTCGCCGAGAGCGATCGCCGGCAGCCGCTGGCGCTGGACCTGGAGCTGCTCGACGAGCGCCTGTACGGAGACACACTGATCAGGATCCATGCCGCTCGACAACCGAATCGCGATCTGCCCGGGAACCTTTGACCCGATCACCAACGGCCACCTCGACGTGATCGGCCGCTCGTCGGCGATGTACGACACGGTCATCGTCGCGATCGTCAACCACCCGTGGCGCAAGGGCGGCACGCTGTTCACCGTGCAGGAGCGGATCGAGTTCGTGCGCGGCGCGACCGCGGAGCTGCCCAACGTCGAGGTCGAGACGTTCAGCACGCTTCTGGTCGACTTCGCCCGCGAGAAGGGCGCGATGGCGATCGTCAAGGGGCTGCGGGCGATCTCGGACTTCGAGTACGAGCTGGAGATGCACCAGCTCAACCGCCGGCAGGCGCCCGAGATCGAGTCCGTTTACCTGATGGCCTCGCCCAAGTACAGTTTCCTCAGGTCCAGCGGCGTCAAGGAGCTGGCCACGTTCGGCGGCGACATCGACGGGCTGGTGCCGGAGGCGGTTGCACGACACTTGAAGGATCGTCTGCGCCGCTGACGAAAACAAGGGCGCCAGCCCGCGCCCGCACCCGCTTCAAACCCGAATCGAGCGACTGATGGATGTTCTGGTATTGATCGACAAGCTGGACGACCTAGTCCACAACGCCAAGCCGGTCCCGCTGACCGACCAGGTGCGCGTGGACAAGGAGGAGATCTACGACATCCTCGACCAGATGCGCGCGACGATCCCGGAGGAGATCAAGCAGGCCCGCTGGATCGTCAAGGAGCGTCAGGAGATGCTCGCGGAGGCCAAGCGTGAGGCCGAGCGGGTCGTCAAGGAGGCGCGCGAGCGTCAGGAGCGCCTGATCTCCGAGGAGGAGATCACCAAGCAGGCCGAGCGGGCCGCCGAGGACATCATCGAGGACGCCCGCGCGCGCGAGCGTGAGATCAGGCTCGGCGCCGAGGACTACGCGGACGAGATCCTCAACACGCTTGAGGTGAACCTGAGCAAGTTCATCGCGGCCGTGCAGCGCGGCCGTGACCGCCTCGCCGGCAAGGACGAGCCGGCCGAGGTCTCCTAGCGGCGGCGGCGCCGGCTTCCGGAGAGGCCGGCTCCGTGCCGGCTCGCGCCGACCCGGCGCCGTGGCGGCTTCGGGCGAGCCGGGGCGCGAGGCCGGTTCGGTGCCGTGCCGGCTGCGGGCGAGCCGGCGGGCAGCGCCCGACCCGGGCAGGACCGTCAGGCGTATTCCGTCCGGTCCCCGCGCGATGCTTGAGGACCGATGAACGCTCTCTGGCTCGCACTCGGAGTGCTGCTCGGCGCCGGGATCGTCGCGGTCGCCCTTCGCCCGCGGCTGCGGACGCTCGTCGCCGATGCCAGCCGTGTCGGAGAGCTGGAGCGCGACCTGGAGCGAGCCCGGGCCCAGCTGGCCCACGAGCGCGAGCTGGCCAGCCAGCGGCTGGCGGCGGTCACCGACGCGCAGGAGCGTCTGTCGGCTTCGTTCAAGGCCCTCAGCGCCGAGGCGCTGCAGGCGAGCATGAGCCACCTCGGCGAGCTTGCGCGCGCGCAGCTGCAGGCGGCTCAGGCGGAGGCCAGGGGGGATCTGGACAGGCGCCGTCAGGCGGTCGAGCAGCTCGTCGCGCCGCTGCGAGAGCAGCTCGGGCGCGTCGACGGCCAGCTGACGCGCCTCGACCAGGAGCGCCGCGAGTCGCGCGGGCGGCTGGAGGCTCAGCTGCGCGCGCTGGCCGAGACGGGCGAACGGCTGCGGACCGAGACGGGCGCGCTCGTGACCGCGCTGCGCAAGCCCAACGCGCGCGGCCAGTGGGGGCAGATGCAGCTGCGCAACGTGGTGGAGATGGCAGGGATGGTGCGCCACTGCGATTTCGCCGAGCAGTCGTCGGTGACCGGCGACGAGCGCACGCTGCGCCCGGACCTGATCGTCAACCTGCCAGGCGGCAAGCACGTCGTGGTCGACGCCAAGGCTCCGCTGCAGGGAGTGCTCGACGCCTACGAGGCCCGCGACGATGCCGAGCGCGAGCGCCATCTCGCAGACCACGCGCGGCTGCTGCGCCGTCACGTCAAGCAGCTCGCCGACAAGGCCTACTGGGCGGGGCTCGACTCGGCGCCCGACGTCGTCGTCATGTTCCTGCCCGGAGAGCATCTCTACAGCGCCGCGCTCGAGGCCGATCCGGGCCTGATCGAGGACGCGATGTCCCGGCGGGTCCTGATCGCGACGCCGACTACGCTGCTCGCGCTGCTGCACTCGGTCGCGTACGGCTGGCAGCAGGAGCGAGTGGCGGAGTCCGCGCAGGCGATCTCGGAGATCGGGCGAGAGCTGCACGCGCGGCTGGTGAAGCTCTCGACGCTGATGGGCACGCTCGGCGGACGTCTGAACAGCGCGGTTCGCGCCTACAACGAGGCGGTCGGCTCCTACGAGGCACGTGTGCTTCCCGGCGCGCGCAGGCTCGCCGAGCACGGGGCCGTGGCCGAAGGCCGGGATCTGCCCGAGCTTGAGCCGGTGACGATCGCCGCCCGTGAGGTCCACGCCGCGGAGCTCCAGCTGCAGCTGGACCCGGCCTCCGGGACGCCCCGGGCTCGGCGCCTGCGCGCCGCCGAGTAGACCGGATCAGTCTCGCAGCGGCTGCCTCGCAGCGCCCGCGCCGTTGCGCGCCGCCCACCAGGCGCGCAGGTCCACGATCTGATGAGCGAGCGGCTCGGCGGTCGGCTTGCGGCGCCTCACCTCGCGCAGCGCGTCGTCGATCGACAGCCCCTCGGCGAACGCCAGCGCGCCGGCGGCGACGGCCGCCGATCGCTGCCTGCCGGCGCGGCAGTGGAGGTAGGCGAGCTCGCCCTCGCGCAGCCATGCCTCGACCAGCGACACCGCCCGCTCCAGGCTGTCGGCCGGCAGATGGCCGAAGTCTCCGAACCGCACGCGGTGCTCCTCGATCGCGGCGGCCCGCAGCGCGTCCTGCACGGCGGCGCGCGCGCCCTGCGGATACTCGACGTCCTCGGTCAGGTTCAGGACGCGCCGGACGCCGATGTGGGCGAGCGTCGAGACATCCCGTGAGTCCAGCGGATACGCGCCCACCAGCAGGTGGTCGTGGACGTCGGCGAAGCCGTAGCGGGTGAACCAGTCGGACACGGATCGCAATGATCGCGCCTCGGACGCGATCACGGCCGCCGGGTACCCCTCCTCGCGTGCCATCCTGAGCGCATGGCAGGGCGGACCGACACCTACGATCTCGGTGGCCTGAGGCTCACCTCCGGCGAGGGGCGCCGCCTGGAGCTGGAGGTCTCCGCCGAGCCGCTGCAGCTGGGCGGCGAGCGCTACGAGGTGGCGCCGGACCCGGTCAGCGTCCGCGTCGACGTCTCACGCACCACGGGCGACGGCTATGCGCTGCGGCTCGCCTTCGTCGCCCGGCTGGTGGGGCCCTGCATGCGCTGCCTCTCGCAGGCCGCGCCGCAGTTCGAGGTGCAGGCGCGAGAGTTCGATCAGCCGGGCACGGGGGAGGAGCTTGAGTCTCCCTATCTGCGCGACGGCGTGCTCGACGTACGAGCCTGGGTTCGCGACGCGCTGGCGCTCGCAGTGCCCGCGCAGGTGCTGTGCAGGCCCGACTGCGCCGGCCTGTGCCCGGTCTGCGGCGCGGATCTGAACGAGGCGGGGCCCGACCACGAGCACCCGTCCGAGCCGGATCCTCGCTGGGCGAAGCTGTCGGAGCTGAGGCTGGACTGACCGGCGCTCGAGGGCGCCCGTCCGGGCACGAGTGCGCGCGGCCGGGCGCGTGCTAGCCTGCGGCACCTCATGGCGGTCCCCAAACAGAAGCAGTCTCACTCGCGCACGACCAAGCGGCGCTCGCAGCACAAGGTCGCTCAGCCGGCCCACAACGAGTGCCCGACTTGTCACACCCCGCGCATCCCACACCGCGTGTGCCCCAACTGCGGCACGTACCGCGGCCGCGAGGTCGTCACGGCCTCCGGCGACCAGTAGCCGGAGGCCCGCATGGTCACCGTCGCCGTTGACGCCGGCGGGGCGGACCTGGGGCCGGCTGAGGTCGCGGCCGGTGCGGCGATCGCGGCGCGCGCCGGCGTGGGCGTGATCCTCTTCGGCCCGGCGGCCGAGATCGGGCCCGTGGTCGCCGGAGTGGAGGTGGTCGATGCGCCCGTGTCGATCGCCAAGGCGGCCGACCCGGCGTTCGCCGCGCGGGCGACTCCTGAGGCCTCGATAGTCCAGGCCGCGCGCGCGGTCGCCGACGGGCGCGCTCATGCGCTCGTGTCCGGCGGCTCGACCGGCTCGGCGCTCGCCGCAGCGCTGTTCAACATCCGCCGCGACCGCGGCATCCACCGGCCGGCTCTGGCGCTCCCGCTGCCGGTCCCAGGCGGCCGGCCGGTGCTGATGCTCGACGTCGGGGCCAACGTCAACTGCCGTCCCGAGCACCTGGTGCAGTTCGCCCACATGGGCTCGGCCTTCGCGCACGCGGTGCTCGGGATCGACTCGCCGCGGATCGCGCTGCTGTCCAACGGAGAGGAGGCGGTCAAGGGCACGGCCGAGCTGATCGATGTGCACGAGCAGCTCTCGGGCGCGGCCGGCACGGGCCTGAGGTTCATCGGCAACATCGAGGGCACGCGACTGTTCGAGGACGCGGCCGACGTGGTCGTGACCGATGGCTTCACCGGCAATGTCGCGCTGAAGCTGATCGAGGGGGTCTCGGGTCGCACGATCCGGGCGATCCGCGACTCCGCCGTGAGCACCTCACGCGGCCGCCTCGGCGGCCTGCTGCTCGGGCCCACGGTCCGCTCGCTCCGCGAGCAGCTCGATCCCGAGGCCACCGGCGGCGCCTACATGCTCGGCCTGCGACAGGTCGGCGTGGTGGCGCACGGCCGGTTCACACGGCGAGGGTTCGCCCGAGCGATCGAGGTCGCCGCGCGCGGCGTGCGCGAGGACGTGGTGGGCGCGACACGAGACGCGCTGCGGGCGGCCGGAGCGCTCCGCGCCCCGGCCGCGGTCGCCGCTCAGGACGGCTGAGGGGCGTTCGTCCGGTGGCGTCCGGCGGGGTGGCTACCTTTTCGCGACGATGACCCGGGAGCAGGTTCTGTCACTCATCCGCGCGCACCTGGCAGCCGAGCTGGAGCTCGATCCGGCCGCGATCACCGAGTCGACCCGCCTGCGTGAGGACCTCGGGGCCGACTCGCTTGACCTGTACACGCTGGTGCAGGAGCTGGAGGACTCCTACGGGGTGCGGGTCTCCGACGAGGAGGCGGGGCGGATCCTGACCGTCGCGCAGGCGGTCGACTTCGTGATCGCCTCAGGGGTCCAGCCGGCCGCCGCGAGTCAGGGCACCGACCCTGAGTGACGCCGGACCGCGTTCGGCGCAGGTCCGGCAGCCCCTCCGGCGGCGGGAGGGCGGTCGATGCCTGCCAGGCCGACTCGGCCGGCGAGCTCGCGGAGCTGGTGGACCGCCTGGAGCCGGAGCTGCGGCGCTCCGTGTTCACCCACTCCTCCTGGACCGAGCGCCGCTCGGAGTCCTACGAGCGGCTCGCGTTCCTGGGCGACAGCGTGCTGGGGCTCGCGGTGACCACTCACCTGTTCCCGCGCCTGGACGCCGAGCGGTTCGGAGCCGGGCGCCTCACCAAGATCCGCGCCCAGGCGGTCTCCGGCCGCTCCTGCCGGGCGGTCGCCGAGCGGATCGGGGTTCCGGAGCGGCTGCGGGCGTCCGCCCCCGACCCCGGCGCGCCTTCCGTCCGGTCGCTGATCAGCACCGAGCGTGTGCTGGCGTCCGTGATCGAGGCGGTGATCGGGGCCTGCTTCCTCGCCTTCGGCTACGAGACGACCGCCCGCGCGGTTGTCGCAGCGTTCGAGCCGGAGATCGCTGCGGCGCTCGAGCACTCGGTCGACTACAAGTCGGCGCTCCAGGAGCGTCTCGCGCGCCGCGGGGAGCTGGTCGCGTACGAGGTCGTATCGGAGCAGGGGCCTCCCCACGACCGGACCTTCACGGTCACGGCCGCCGTCGGCGGCCGGGCGATCGGCTCGGGTGCGGGACGCAGCAAGAAGGACGCCGAGCAGGAGGCGGCCCGCGCCGCGCTGACGCGGATGGGCCGATGATCGCCCCGGCGCCCTCGCTCGCACCGACCACCTGCCTGACGCGGGCCGCCGGCTCGGGGGCTGGATCGTGTACCTGAAGTCGCTCACCGTCAAGGGCTTCAAGTCCTTCCCGGATCGCACGCGCCTGGAGTTCGGGCCCGGCGTCAGCGTGATCGTAGGCCCCAACGGGTCGGGCAAGTCCAATGTCACCGACGCGGTCCTGTGGGCGCTCGGCGAGCAGTCCCCGGTCGCCATCCGGGGCCAGTCGATGCAGGACGTGATCTTCGGCGGGGCGCCGGGACGTCAGGCCGCCTCACATGCGGAGGTGGAGCTGGTGCTCGATGACTCCGAGGGAAGCCTCGGGCTCGGCGCTCCGGAGATCGCGATCCAGCGCCGCCTGGACCGCTCCGGCGAGGGCGAGTACCGGCTGGCCGGGGCCCGGTGTCGCCTGGTCGATGTGGTCGAGCTGCTGTCGGACACCGGGCTGGGGCGAGAGATGCACTCCGTGATCTCGCAGGGCAGGGTCGAGTCGCTGGTCACCTCCAAGCCGCGCGAGCGGCGCCTGCTGATCGAGGAGGCAGCCGGCCTGGGCAAGCACCGCAAGCGCCGTCGGCGGGCCCAGCTGAAGCTGGCGCGCACGCGGGACAACCTGGATCGGGCGCTCGACGTCGAGCGGGAGGCGCGCTCGCGCCTGCGGCCGCTCAAGCGCCAGGCGGAGGCGGCCGAGCTCCACGATCGCCTCGAGCGCCAGATGCTGGAGGTTCGCTGGGAGCTGGCGCGCGACGAGGCGCTCAGGCGCCGGGCGGCGGTCGCCGCGGCCCACGAGGGGGCGACGGCGGCGCGCGAGCGGCGGCGCGCGATCGAGACGCGGCTGGAGGAGGTCGCGCAGCGGCGTCAGGAGGCCGAGGAGGCGCTCGCCTCGCGCAGCGCGCAGCGTGAGGAGCTCTCTCGTCGCTCCTACGCGGCGCGGGCGGCTGCCGAGCGCGTCGGCTACCGCGCGGACGCGGTCCGCTCCCAGTCGCGGTCGGTCGACGTACGGCTCAAGCGCTGCGAGGCGCAGGTCGCGACGCTTGAGGCACAGGCGGCCGAGGATCGAGGGGATCCCGCCGCCGCGGATCGGATCGCGGGTCTGCGTGAGTCGCTGGCGGCGCTTGACCGTGACCGGGAGGCGGAGCTGGAGCGCCAGCTGCGCGAGCTTGAGGCTCAGCTGGAGGCGGCCGGCGCGCGGGTCTCCGAGCAGGAGGTATCGGTCGAGGAGGCGCGCGTGCAGCGGCAGCGGGCCGAGGCAGACGTCGAGCGTTCCAGGGCGGAGCTGCGCACGGCCGAGCGGCTCGCCGACGGGGCGCGACGCGAGGCCGCGCGGGTCGGCGGCGAGCTCGCCGCCGCGAACCAGTTCCTCCGCAGTCACGCCGGCGCGCCGGGCGGCGCGGCCGCGCTCGCCGACGAGCTGGACGTCGATCCGGGTTTCGAGCTGGCGGTCGCCGCCGCGCTCGACGGCAGGCTTCGCGCCGCGGTCGTCGGCGACCTGGGCGGCGGCGCTTCGCTGCTTGATCGCGCCGGCGCCGACGGAGGCCGGGTCCTGGTCGCGTGGGGCGAGGATTGCGGCGGCGACGGCGAGGACGTGGGTGGCTCCGGCGAGCCGGGTGAAGGCGCGGCCGCGCCGGTGCCCGGGGCCGTTGCGCTGCTGGCGCACGTGCGCGGTCGGGGACGATCGCTCGCGCTGGCAGCGCTGCTGCTGCGCGACGCCTGGCTGGTGGACGACCTGGCGCGGCTCCCGGACAACTTCCGCGGCCTGGCGGTGACCGCGACCGGGCGCGTCTGGGTGGCCGCCTCGCGGGAGCTTCGCCAGGCTGCGGCGCACGGCGAGGAGCGGGTCCTGGCCGAGCGCAACCGTCGCGACGCGCTGATCGTGGAGAGCGAGCGCGCCGCGCAGGCCGAGGTGCAGGCGCGTGCGGCCGCGCAGGCGTCCGCTGCGGCGCTCGCCGAGGCCGATGCCGAGCGAGACCGCCTGACCGCAGCTCATCGCGCCGCCGTGCGCGCGCTCGACGAGGCGCAGGAGGAGCGCCGCCGGATCGCGGCGCTCATCCAGCGCCGCCGATCGGCCCCCGACGACGGTCCCGGGGCGGGGCGCCGGTCGCAGCTCGCCGCCGAGCTCGCGGCGGAGGAGCGCATGCTTGAGCGGTCGGCTCGCGAGCGCACCGAGCGGCTCCAGCGGATCGAGCGGCTGCGGGGCGCGATGGCCGGTGACCGCCGTCTCCTGCCGGCGCTGGAGGCCGTGATCGCCGCTCTCGACGCGGCCGCGTCGGCGATCGCGGGCGGCCGTGAGATCTTCGAGCGCGCGCTATCCGCCGACCGCCAGGCCGGCGAGACGGTCGCCTCGCAGCTTCGGGCCTGCGCGCGCGAGGAGGCGCAGCTCCAGACCGCCCTCGGGCGTGAGAACGAGGCGCTGACAGCGGCCGAGGTGCGGCTCCAGCGCGCCCGCGACCAGGCGGCGGAGAGCGATGCCGAGCTGGCCTCGCTCGCGGTCGCGCTCGAGCTCGAGGCCCGGCCCGCCGAGAGCGAGCTCGATGGTGAGCAGCGCGCATCGCTCGTTCAGCGGCTGGAGCGCCTCCAGCGCCGCCGCGAGCAGCTCGGGCCCGTCAACCCGCTGGCGCAGCAGGAGTACGCCGAGGCGGTGGCGCACGTAGAGGAGCTGGAGACCCAGCGCGCCGACCTGGAGACCGCCCTGCGGGAGCTGGAGCGCCTGATCTCCGACACCGACCGGCAGATCCGGTCCACGTTCGAGCGGACCTTCCAGGCGACCGCGGCGGCCTTTGAGGAGCTGGCCGCGCAGCTGTTCCCCGGCGGCAGCGGACGGCTGCGCCTCGTGTCCGACGGCGAAGGCGCCGGGCGCCAGGCGCGGGTGCTCGGCGGCCAGCCCGCCCCCGCCGAGGGCGCCGAGACCGAATCTGAGGACGCCGGCGAGGACGAAGCCGACGGCCAGGAGGACCTGCTCGGCGTCGAGATCGAGATCACGCCGCCAGGCAAGGAGCGCCGTCGCCTGTCGCTGCTGTCGGGCGGCGAGAAGTCGATGACCGCGCTCGCGTTCCTGTTCGCCGTGTTCCTCGCTCGCCCGTGCCCGTTCTACATCCTCGACGAGGTCGAGGCGGCGCTCGACGACCTCAACATCGATCGATTCCTGGCGCTTCTGCGGCAGTACTCGTCGCGCGCCCAGTTCATCGTCGTGACCCATCAGAAGCGGACGATGGAGGCGGCCGACTCCCTGTACGGGGTCTCGATGGGCGCAGACGGAGTCTCGAAGGTGATCTCGCGTCGGCTCCCGGCGGCAGCCGAAGCAGCCTGAGGCGGCTGGTAACGTCCCCGCGCTCATGGCGCGTGAATGGCGGGACCTGTTCATCCTCGACGGCGGCGACGCCGGAGGCTCACCCGCGGGGCCTGACGAGCCCGAGCGTCGGATGGGCCGGCTGCGCCGGCTGCGGGAGAGCCTCCGCCGGACCCGGCAGGCGCTCCGCTCCGAGATCCAGGCGACGCTGTTCGCGGACCTCAGCGAGGAGACCTGGGAGCGGCTCGAGGAGGCCCTCATCTACGCGGACGTCGGCGCCGCCACGACGGCCAGGGTCGTCTCGCAGCTGGAGCAGGAGGCAGACGAGCACCAGCTGAACGGCGGTCAGGAGCTGACCGATCGCCTCGTGGCGCTGCTCACGGAGATCGCGCGGACCGGCAGTGACACGATCGACCTGCGGCCGCATCCCACCGTGATCCTGGTCGCGGGCGTCAACGGCACCGGCAAGACCACCTCGCTCGGCAAGCTCGCCTGGTACCTCGGCCGCGAGCTTGACCGCTCGGTCGTGCTGGCCGCCGGCGACACCTTCCGGGCGGCCGCGGTGGAGCAGCTGGAGCAGTGGGCTCAGCGAGCCGGTGTCGCGTTCGTCAAGGGCCGCCCCGGAGCCGACTCGGCCGCGGTCGCGTTCGACGCGATCTCGCAGGCGCGCCGCGATGACGCCGACGTGGTGCTGATCGACACGGCCGGGCGCCTGCACACGCAGGACAACCTGATGGCCGAGCTGGCCAAGGTCAGGCGGGTGATCGCCAAGCAGATCCCGGAGGCACCGCACGAGACGCTGCTCACCGTCGACGCCACCACCGGGCAGAACGGGCTGCGACAGGCGAAGGCGTTCTCGGAGGCGATCGACGTCTCCGGCCTGGTGCTGACCAAGCTTGACGGGACCGCGAAGGGCGGGATCGCGCTGGCGATCGCCAGCGAGCTCGGGATCCCCGTCAAGCTGATCGGAGTGGGCGAGCAGCTGGAGGACCTGCGTCCCTTCGACCCCGGCGAGTTCGCGCGGGCGCTCGTCTCCTGAGCCGGGCGGCGGTACCCTTATCGTTGCGATGGGTGGATGGATCGTGTGGGCGGTGCTGGCCGGAGCGCTGCTGGTCGCGCAGCGTGCGACCGGCCGTCTGAGGCTGACCCCGCTCGCGCTGGCGGCCGCGCTGGCGGCGATCGCCGGTGCCATGGCCGGCCTGGCCGCCTCTGCGATCGCGTTCCTGCTCGCGCTGGTGGCGGTGCTCGTGCGGGCGTCGCGGCATCCCGGGCTGGGGCGAGCGCAGGCGCGGCGGCGGCCGGGCGCAGCGCGCTCCGCGCGCCGCCGGAGCGCCGGAGCCAGAGGGCGAGCCGCGCGCGGGGCCACGATCCGGGATCGTTCGGCGGTGCTCGTCGGACGTGACGCGATCG
>JAJZWB010000112.1 GCA_021846845.1 Actinomycetes bacterium
CGCCGCCGGTGCGCTCGTCGCCGGCGGGTCGCCGGCGGGCGGCGGCTGCGGGCGGCTGCCCGCGAGCGCCGCCTCCAGGCGCGAGACCCGCGTCAGCAGCGCCCCGAGCGAGGGATCGACCTCGGGAGCGGCGGCCTTGAGCAGCACCAGGTCGAGCTGGATCCTCGCCTGGGCGCCGTTGCCTGTGGCCTGCAGCGCGGCCGAGACGAGGTCCAGCAGCCGCACCGCGTCGGTGTCGGCGAGCGCCCGCGCCTGGGCGAGCAGGCGCTGGTCTCGCTCAGGCGTGACGCGGAGCTGCTCGGGCACGTCGTCAAGCATCCTGACCGCGAGCAGCTCGCGCCCGTGGACCTCAAGGTCGCGCAGGATCTGCCCCGGATCGCGGCCGGAGTCGGCCAGCGCCGCCGCAGCCCGCAGCGCGCCGGCCCCGTCACGTGCCGCGATCGCGTCGACGGCGGCGAACAGCTGCTCGGCGTCGGCCACGCCGAGCACGGCGAGCACGTCGCCGGCCGCGATCGCCTGGTCGCCCGCCCAGCTGACCAGCTGCTCCAGCGTGCCGAGGGCGTCGCGGAAGCTCCCGGTCGCGTGTCGCGCGATCAGGGCGACCGCGGCCGGCTCGATCTCGATCCGCTCGGCCTCGGCGACCCGCCTGAGCACGCTGGACACCTGCTCCACGGTCGGGCGCCCGAAGTCGAACCGATGGCAGCGGTCGACGACCGTGGGCAGCACCTTCTGGGCCTCGGTCGTGGCCAGCACGAAGATCGTCCGCGGCGGCGGCTCCTCCAGGGTCTTGAGAAACGCGTTCCACGCCTGAGAGGAGAGCATGTGGGCCTCGTCAAGGATGTAGACCTTGTGGCGGCCCGACAGCGGGGCGTAGGCGACCCGCTCACGCAGATCGCGGATGTCGTCGACGGAGTTGTTTGAGGCGGCGTCCATCTCGATCACGTCCAGCGAGGTGGCGTTGGCGATCGAGACGCACGACTCGCACACGCCGCAGGGCCGCGTCGTCGGGCCGTCGACGCAGTTGAGGCTCGCCGCGAGGATCTTCGCCGTCGACGTCTTCCCGGTCCCGCGTGAGCCGACGAACAGGTACGCGTGGTGCACCCGCCCGCGCTCGATCGCGTTGGACAGCGTGCGCACGACCTGTTCCTGGCCAACCATGTCGGCGAAGGTCCGCGGACGGTGGCGGCGGTAGAGGGACGGGCCGGACGACACGGTTGGGGCGAGTCTAGATGCCGGGATCGCCGGCACCGAACCGCCGTCGGACCGCGGCGCCCGCCCCCGAAGGGTCGTCTGTGGACCGTGCACCCTCCTTCGTCGCCTGCCCGGGGCGCGGCCTCCACTTCGTGACTCCGGACCGGCGCTCCCGACGCGCCTGGAGGTGACCGCTTAAGGCTGCTTCCTTCCGGACCTGACCTGGTTCACAGCTCTCCATCGTGACGGGACCGGACCATCATCGCCTCGCAGTGGCGGCGCTGACCTCGGGCTCGGCCCCTGGGGAGGGGATTCAGCCCCGCTAGAGCGGATTGCGGGTCACAGGGCACCGCTAGCACCCCGCCTAGCACGATCCATGCCGGATCCTAGTCGGTTCGCGCGCGCGATGCCAGCGGCGCGAGCGGGCAGGCGCGAGCGGGCAGGCGCCTCCGCGAGCGGTGCCGCTGCAAGGGCGATGCGCGCGGCCGCTGGGAACGCATGTATCGTGCGCGCGATGACCGTCGGCGTGATCGGGCTCGGCTACGTGGGGCTGCCGCTGGCGGTCGCCTTCGCGGAGGCGGGCGTGGACGTGATCGCGGTCGACGTCGACCCGGAGCGCGTGCGGTCGGTCCGCGCCGGCAGCTCCTACGTGGAGGACATCCCCTCCGAGCGGCTGGCGGCGGCGCTTGAGCGGATCGACGCCCGAACCGAGGTGGCGGCGCTGGCCTCCGCCGAGGCGGTGCTGATCTGCGTGCCCACGCCGCTGACCGCCAACCGCGAGCCCGATCTGGGGCCGCTGCTGGCAGCCTCGGCGGCGATGGCACAGGTCGCGGTGCCGGGACAGCTGGTGGTCCTCGAGTCCACGACCTACCCCGGGACGACCAGGGAGCGGGTCGCGCCGCTGTTCGAAGCTCGCGGCCTGCGAGTCGGCCACGAGATCGCGCTGGCGTTCTCGCCGGAGCGCGTCGATCCCGGACGAACGGACTACACGCTGCGCAACACTCCCAAGATCGTGGGCGGCGTCACGCCCGCCTGCACCGAGCGCGCCGCAACCCTCTATGGGGCCGTCTGCGATCGCGTGATCCGCGTATCGACCCCGGACGCGGCCGAGATGGCCAAGCTGCTGGAGAACATCTTCCGCTCGGTCAACATCGCGCTGGTCAACGAGCTGGCGATCCTCGCCGACCGGATGGGGATCGACATCTGGGAGGTGATCGACGCCGCCGCCACCAAGCCCTACGGGTTCATGCGGTTCGATCCAGGGCCCGGCATGGGCGGCCACTGCCTGCCCGTCGACCCCTTCTACCTGACCTGGCGCGCGCGCGAGTTCCACATGAGCACCGAGTTCATCGAGCTGGCCGGCAAGATCAACCAGCAGATGCCCCACTACTGCGTGGAGCGGATCGAGCGGGCGCTCAACGACGAAGCCAAGCCCGTCCGCGGCTCCAGGATCATGCTGCTCGGCGTCAGCTACAAGGGCGGGATCGGCGACACTCGTGAGTCGCCGGCGCTGAGGATCATCGAGCTCCTTGAGCAGCGCGGCGCATCCCTCGCCTACCACGATCCGTTCGTCCCGGAGCTGCCGGAGCTCGGGATGAGCTCCGCCGGCCTGCACGAGGTAGCCGATGCCGACGCGGTTGTGCTGGTCACCGCCCACCCCGCCGTGGACCACGCGGACGCGGCGCGGCGAGCGAGGCTGTTCGTCGACCTGCGCGGCATCACCCGCAGGCTCGGCGTGGACGCGATCAGGCTCTGAGCCGGCGCGGCGTCTGGACTCGCGAGGTGCCGATCCTCAACGGTGGCGTGAGCGGGATCGCGGCGCGCCCGGGACGCTCGATCAGCGCTCCCGGAGCCATCTCTTCGCTGAGTCCGGCGACCGCCGCGGCAGGCAGTCCGCTCGGGGCGCCCAGCGCCCCTCGGCATCCTTATCGCGTCATGGCGCGAGCTGAGCGTAGAATCGCCGGTCCCGGGCGCGTAGCTCAGTGGGAGAGCGCTCGCTTCACACGCTTGCGGCCACCGCCGCAGACCATGAACCGAGGACCGACAAATCGCCTGCAGTGGCGCGCATCTGCGGCTAGCCGTCGTTCCGCCGTCCGCCGCGCTACCGTCGGTCATTCACTATTCCCGTTCACTAAATGGCGGCAGGACGCACGATGGCACGGCCTCTCACCGGACGCATTCAGAGCCGCGTTCTCAGCGACGGCTCGCTCGCATACGACGTCAAAATCCGCAACGACCTCTACACCCTTGGCCGAGCGCCGGAGTGGACCGAGAAGCGTGCGCAGAAGTTCCTCGCCGCGACGCTGCTCCCCGCGGCGAAGCTCCACCAGGACTGGTGGGAGCTCATCCCGCAGCGCCGCGTCCAGGACGAGGCACCGGAGGTCACCGTCTGGCAGGCATGCGACGAGTGGGTGGCGTGGCGCAAGACCCGGAGCCAGAACGCCGGCACGCGGAACGCCGCCGAGAGCCCGGTCGTCAAGCACCTGCTCCCCTTCTTCGCCCACACCGACCCCGGTCGTAGCCGCGACCGGCTGCTCGCCGAGGTGGACGAGGACCTGGTGCAAGCGTTCATCGAGCGCAAGCGGGAGGAGCGAGTGGTGCTCACCGACCTCGCGGACAAGCTCAGCGAGGCGACCGACGAGGAGCTGCGTGACTTCGACCGACTCGCCGCCTCCGACACTGCCGACCTCGATGACCGAGAACTGGAGCTGCTGCGCCGCTATGGCCAGCAAGGCGGTCGCTACCGGCTCTCTGACCCCGAGGGCTCCGGACGCATCAGCCTGTCGAGCCGCGGGCTCAAGGACTCGGAAATCAACCGGTGCCTCGGCACGCTCAGCAGCATCGTCGGACGCGCGAACCGCAAGCACGGCCTGTACCTGCCAGACCCGACCACCGACCTGCGCCTGAACGGCGACCACCCCGAGCGCAACTGGCTGTGGCCCGACCACCTGCAGGCGCTCGCCACCGCCGCGCGGCAGCTCGACGAGCCCACGGGACGGTACGACCACAACGGGCGAGAAGCCGCCATGTGGGTGCTGGGGCTGTGCGGCCCGCGCGTCAGCGAGCTGTGCGCCTTCACCTGGGGCGACCTCACCGACGAGGGGCTCGTCGTCCGCGCGTCGAAGACCGACGCGGGACGGCGCACGGTTCAGGTGCCCAGCGTCGCTCGGGAGGCGCTGGCCGCCCACCGCTCGCGCCTCGGCCATCCTTCCCGCGATACCCCCATCTGGCCGACCGCCGACGGTGGCCACAGAGACCGTCACAACGTTCGCTCGCGCCTCCTTGCTCCGGTCGTCGCCGCCGCAGCGGAAGCGCTCGCCGCCGGCGACGCAGGCCCCCTCCCGCTTCGCCTGACGCCGCACACGTTCAGACGAACCGCCTGCACGTACTTCTACTGGCTCGGTCGAGACGAGCGGACGACCATGCACGAGATTGGTCACAAGAGCAGCCGCCTGACCCTGGAGGTGTACGCGCAGGCGCGGCCGCGGGACCAGCGCCAACGGGCGATGCTCGCCCGCTGGTTCGAGGGCGTCGAGCTGTAGCTCACACGAACGCAAGGTGCGGCACGTTCGCCGTGCTGCGACCGGCGGCCCGCGACGCGCTGCGCCGCCGGGAGACCCGGCGGGCGGAGCCCCTCATGCGCTCTGCCATGTACGCATCGGCAGTCGCCAGGTAGTAGCGCAGCTTGCTGTTCTGGCAGTCGGAGATGGGAGCCGCACCCAGCTCACGAGGACGGGCCGCGACCCACTCCTCGCTCACCGCGTAGCGCCGCGCCAACTGCTTGCCCGTGGCCCATAGCTGCCCAGGAGCGATGACCAGCGCGCCGTCCTCCTCCGCCCTGGAGTGCAGCTCCCTGGTCAGCGCGTCCACGCGTTCGAGCGCGGCGCTCAGGGCCTCCAGGAGTTGGGCTTGCTCGCTCACCCCCCGACGTTAGGGCTCGGGAGCATCGTGACCGCCGCTTTCTCGCAAGGCGTCGGACCGATACCCATTTGGATATGACGGCCTCGCCCAGCCCCGCGGCCCGGCGCTCCGTCAGAGCCACCATGCCCAAACGGATATGCTGGTGGCCGTGGACGTCGGCCGAGTCATTCGAACTGCCCGGCGGGAGCACGGCCTCACGCAGCTCGGCCTCGCCGAACGCATCGGCTCGACGCAGGCGCAGCTCTCCCGGTGGGAAACGGGCGCGCGGTCACCGCAGGTGTCCGACCTGGAGCGCATCGCCGCGACGTTGAACCGTCAGCTTGTCGTCTCGCTGAGCCCACCCCGTCCGAGCACACCGACCAACGCGGGCCTCGCCGGGTTCGATGAGGTGTTCGGCAAGCGAACCGGCGCCCGTTAGCCCGGCGAGCCGCTCGGTCCCACCAACGCACGCCACCGCTCTGCCGCCGCGCGCAGCGCCAGGTCCAGGTCAGGCACGACGAGCGTCGGAGCGGGCGCCGGGAGGCCGAGGGCGGCTAGCTCACGCCGGTGCTTGCGCTCCGTTGCCGCACCCTGCCCCACGGCGGCGGCCCACGCCACGGGGTCACGCCGCTGACGCATCACCAGCGAGCCGAGCAGGCGCAGCCCCGTCTCCACCGGCACCTCACCAGCTTCGATGAGCCCAAGCAGGCGCTCACGGTCGTCGAGAGCGACTGCCTCGGGGCGGTCCGCCCGCATCAGGCCCAGCCAGTCCAGTGCCTCGCCGGTCCAGTCGAAGGCGGTGACGTCTGCGAGCGAGGGGGACGCTTCTCCCTGCCATCTGAGCTGGCGCTCCAGTCGCAGCAGCCGGCCATGCGGGTGCTGCCGCGTGCTGTCGCCGCGGTCGTAGGCCCGGCCCACGAGCTCGCGCCGACGCCCCTGAAGGTCGTAGAGCGTGACCGTCTCGGCACCGTGTCCGGCGGTCCAACTGTTGAGCTTGTAGCCGGTGGCGGGGGCGGCATCCGCGAGCGCGTCGAGGACCGCCGCGCCGCTCCGCGGGTCCGCCCACAGCACGTCCGTTGCGAGGTCGAGCCGGCGCCCGAAGGATGTTTCGTCGCCCTCCAGCAGCCCGAGCCAGCGAAGCTCGGCAGCCGCCAGCTCCGCCGCCTCGGTGATAAGCGCGGGAGCACGCAGCCCCTCGGCGCTGGCGTCTCCGCTGAGCAGCACCGCGAGCCTCCCCTCGACGGCGATGCGTCGAGCCCGCGGCCAAACCATCAGCTTGCCGCCGCTCACCGTGTCCTGTGAGACGTACCCACCGGCAGCGGAGCGCTTCATGCGGCACTCCGGCTGCGCCACGTCGTCAATCGGCATCTCGGAGGCGTGGTCAATCCAGCCCGCTCTCAGACGCCCCGAGAGCATGTCCCACCAGTCGGCATCATCGGCCCGCGGCCGCCAGGACACGCTGACGGTATCCGCGCCGCACGCGACCACCTCGAAGCTCGCAGGCGCAACGTCACGTTTCGTCGCCCGGTCTGTTAGAGCCACCGGGCGACCTCAGCTTCCGAACGTAGCGTCGAACAGGTCCTCGTCGAGCCGAAGCGGCGAAGGACGCTGATACTCCTCCCACGGATGTCCGTGAGGCAGCGACCCGTCGTCGCGCGATGCGACCCTCGGGAGCATCGTCAGCAGGAGACGGACCTCCGTGTCGAGCCAGGGGAGCGACTGCGACGCATGGGTCAGCGACCAGTACGCGCTCGCGAGCGTCCGCGCCGCGGCCAGGCTGCCCGACACCTCCATCCCTGCCTGCGCGCTGTCGAGGAGGGATGCGACCGCGTCCAACGTGCCGGCCAGCTCCAACGCATCGGCGCGCAGTGTCGTCGCAGCCCGTCTGAGCGCAGCGAGCATGTAGTCGTTCCGGCCGTCCATGGGTTCATCCTGCGCCCGACCGGCCCGGCCTCGCCGAGTTTTCGTCTCCGGTCAGGGACGGAGCCAGGAAGCCCCGGTCCTGGGCGTTCACCGGAGTCGCACCTGCGGTCACGCTCCGGCATCGCTCGCTGACGCTCGCTCAGCCATCGCGCTCCCTTACCGCGCTCCGGTTCCCGCCGCGCCGGACCGGGACCCCTGAACCGAGCCTGCCTAGGAGGAAGCAGGCTTGCTCGCGCCAGTGACGCGAAGCTTGTACGCGGCGCCCCGGTCGGACGGCACGCGGCGGCACGAGAGCTGCAGCGTCACGGGGCTGAGCGGCTTGAGCGGGCGCAGGAGACGCGCCGTCTCCTCGTCCGCCGCCAGCTTGTACGTGTCCGCTGTCGCCAAATCGAGCACGCTCACGAGCCACGACGCGGGGAACTCACCGCGGGCTGGGAGTTCTTCGACTTTGAGCAGATGACCATCAAGGACCATGGCGCGAGCTAACACCCGGCACACGCTGCTCGCTCGCATTTCCACTCCTATATCCATTCGGATATGGGAACATCCCGGTGCCCAGCCTCCGGACGCCCCCGCCGCGCCCGCTGGCGATGGCATATCCGTTTGGGTATGACCTCGACCTGCCTCAACTTGCCGACCGCAGACGTCGTCGCTAGCCGTCCATCGCCAGTGCGAGACTGGCGAGCTCGATGACCGACCACGATGACGAGTACTTCGAGATAGTCGCCCGCCACCTCAGGGTCTGCGCCGACTACAAACCGAAGTTCGGGACGAGCGGCGACGCCGGGCTCACGCAACACCAGTTCGAGCTGCGATACGGCGCTGACCCGTTCTACCGATGGGTCGGCCTCAACTCACCGTACATGTATGCGGCCCACAAGGCCGCGGGCGGCATCACCTCGATTTACCGGCAGCTCGGGAAGGGAAGCGAGCGTCTCTTCCAGCGGGTGCTCCAAGACCAGTTCGGCCTGACGGCCGCCCAGTCGTACTGGACCTACACGATGCCCGTGTCCGGCGCCAAGGACCGCACGCTTGAGCTGGACGGCCGCATTGACCTGTCGCATCTCACGGACCATGCACAGATTGGCCGGGTCATGATGTGGCTGGACCGGGTCGCCGCGAAGCTGCATCTGGAGGATGACTACCGGAAGGCCGCCAAGGGCGCGGTGTTCGAGGTTCGCCAGGGCTACAAGAGCGCGGACTCCAAGCGACAGAACGCCGACCTTGCCAACGCCGCGCAGGCATACGCGCATCACTACGTGCCCGGCCTGGCGCTCCTCTCGACCCAGATAAACGAGACCGTCGCGGCGCGCTACGAGGCCCGCGGCTGGCTCCTGCTCACAGGCACCGAGTCCGGAGATGCCACCGAGTCCATCTGGACCTTCATGCGCGAAGTCGTTGGCTACGACCTTGCCGCCTTCTTCCAGCGCAATACGGACCGCTTCCACGAGTTGGTCGAGTCCGTAGCCGCAAGCCTTCTGGAGCCATCATGAGCACACCACAAGCCGCGCTCTTCCCGGGGGCGGACTACGAGACCCATCAGCAGGTGGGAAGCCATCTGACGTTCAAGGGAAATCGGGCTGACACACGCTTCGGCTGGCTCCGCCTCACGCCCGCCTACTCGCTACATCTCGTAGACGAATTGCTCGATGGCGTGCCCGAGGGAGGGCGAGTGTTGGACCCGTTCTGCGGAACGGGCACAACGGCGCTGGTCTGCGCACTCCGCGGCATCAGCGCGGTGACCACCGACATCAACCCGTTCTTGGTATGGCTCAGCCAGGTCAAGGCCGCCGACTATCCGCGTCCCACACTCGAAGCCTTCATCGAGCGCTCCACCGCCGTTCTGACCGCAATCCAGGAGACCGACCGCGCGTCCGAATGGCTGCCGCCGCTTCACCAAATCGACAAGTGGTGGGACAACGACACCCTGCACGCTCTCGGCCGTGCCATGGCCGCGATAGCGGACGGCGACCACGGCGGCGGGGCCGATGACCTACTCCGCATCGCGTTCTGTCGAGTTGCAATCGAGCGCGCGGCCGTCTCCTTCGGCCACCAGTCCATGTCGTTCAAGAACGCTGTCGAGAGGGAGCGACACTTCGCGGCCGCCGCGCGGATTGAGCTGGTCGCTGAGCAGTGGGTCGCGGCCGTCGGGTCCATCAGCAGAGCCGCGCTCGACAGCATCCCCGCATCGCAGCCGGAAGTCTTGCTCTGCGACGCTCGCGAGCTGACCACACGGCTGCAACCAGGGTCAGTAGCGCGGGTCATCACTTCACCCCCATATCCCAACCGCATGAGCTACATCCGCGAGCTCCGGCCGTATCTGTACTGGCTGGGCTATCTCACGGACGCCAAACAAGCAGGCGAGCTTGATTGGACGGCCATCGGCGGCACCTGGGGCACCGCCACATCGCGTGCCGGTCACTGGACCCCGCCCGAGGAACGGCTCATCGCCCACGATGGCTTCGACGCAATCATCGCCAGCATCGCGGCGACCGGGAAGAACGGGCTCCTCCTCAGCCGCTACGTCCACAAGTACTTCTACGACATGGTCGAGCACATCGCGCAGCTCTACGCGGTGATGGAGCCCGGTGCCGGCGCCTACTACATCGTCGGCAACTCGAAGTTCTACGAGACGATGCTCCCCGTGCAGGACATCTACGCCGGCATGTTCGCCGCCCAAGGCTTCGAGCGCGTCGAGGCGAGAGCGTTCCGGAAGCGGTCTTCCAAGCGCGAACTCTTCGAGTTCGTCGTCGAGGCACACAAGCCCGCGGCCTGAGCCCCCGAGCCCGCGGCGCGATACATTCAGTATCCGCCGTCGAGTAGGCCACCGCTGAAAAGCGAACCATCTACTAAATGGGGCCTCCGCAGGGGCGAGTACAGCCCACTCCCGCGGTTGAGCAAGACGGCGAAAACGTCGGATTTGCAGGACAAAGGGCGCGTAGCTCAGTGGGAGAGCGCTCGCTTCACACGCGAGAGGTCGCTGGTTCGAGCCCAGCCGTGCCCATTCAGAAAGCCCCGCAAATGCGAGGTTTTTGTTTGCCGCCGATGGCCTCCTGAGCGGCCGGTCGGCCCCAGATTGGGCCACGGGGTTAATCACGGGGTTAAACCTTCGGGCACTGCTCGCGCGTCCGCGCGCCTCCCTGCTCGTGGCGACGAGCAGGGCGCTCGCGTTTTGGGCCGGCACACCCGCTTTGCCGTGGTCGCACTACCCGGCCATGCGGGTGTTCCAGGCGGGGGCTGGGAATTGTGCCGCGGGCGGGGCAGGTTCAGGCGTGCGCGAGCGCCGAGGTTCTCGCTGGTGAGGATCTCGGCGTCTCGCGCACGAGATCGTCGCTTTCGATGGCCTCGAGCATGAGCAAGGAGAACGTCGGCAAGGCGCGTGATGTCGCTTCGGAGGACGAGGTCGCCGACGTGGCGGTTCTAGACCTGCAGACCCCGGCTGCTGCTTATTCCGTTGCTGCCCAATACGATGGTCCATCGGGGTCGCCGACGAAGATGCGACGGGTTGCCTCTACCTGGTCCTCGAGGTCGGCGAAGCACGCGAGCCGGGCCAAGGCGCCGCGCCGACGTTGACGAGCACCTCGAGCGCCATGTGTGGACGTCCTAGCCGTCGAGTGGGATCTGCCATCCGCACGAGAACACCAGCCGCGCCCGGCCAAACCATGTACCTGCCCAGCTTCCCGGACGCGCCTCCGATGCAGACCTCACGACGCCGCGACCACCTCCGGTGCGGCAAGCACCGGGATCAGCGGGCCGTCAACGCCGGTATGGCGCCCGTCGTCGTGGAGGACCTGTGAGGGCTTAAAGCCCTTCACGATCAGGTAGATGCCCAGCGACAGCTCCCAGACCGCCTCCGGGAGGGTCAGGATGAACGACGCCCCCGAGGACTGCGTGTAGGCGCCGAACAACACGAGCAACGCCGTGATCAGAGCGAGCGAGCCGCCGAACATGCCGAACTGGGCAAAGCGCCGCGGCACGAGCCCGGAGCGCAACATGAGGTAGCCGAGAATGAGCCCGCTGCCGATCGCCGCGCAGAACGCCGGGCCCAGCAGGAACGTCGCGTCATGGACGGCGACCAGCGAGCGGCCGCTGAGGATCAGCGACGCGTGATCGGTGCCGGCGAGGCCGGCGAGGTCTTTGCGCAGCGTCACCACCGCGAGCAAGCTGACGATGCCGACCGCGATGAGGCAGGACTCGACGACCCGCACAGTGACATAGCCCAGCGCGAGGCTTTCGCTCTGGCGCCTGAGGACGGGGTACAGCGTCACCGCCATGCCGATGCCCGCGATCAGGGTGAGGATCTCGAACAACGCCCCCACGTACACGCTCGCATCGCCGCCGCCGGCGCCGAGGACGAAGTTCGTGTGGTGGAGAACCTGGTCGTACAGCAGCAGCGCCGGGATGGAGATGAAGGTGATGACCATGAAGATGCCCGCGATCCGCGCGAGCCTCCTCGACGGCAGTTCCCCGGGTCGATCAAACGGTGCGGGGAGCGCCTGTTCCGGCGGTGCGGGAAGCGTCATGACTGGCTCCTTCTTCTGGGATGCATGGACCGCTGAGGGTCGACGTGCCATAGGCCGGTGCCGCGCCCGGCGGTCAGTCGAGCGGTGCGGCTGGGAAGTGGACTCCGAAGCGCTTGATCAGATCCGGAACGCTGGCCGGGTCCATCTCGAGCGCGTACCGCTGGCAGAGCTCGCCGAGCTGATCAGGGTCGGCCTGCACGACGCCACCGAGGTCAACGAGCTCGGCGAAGAACCGCTCGAACCCCGCAGGAGAGATGATCTCGAGGATGCGGCATGGCTCGTCGCCGGCGTTCCAGAACGTGTGCCACTGTCCTCGAGGCTTGTGAACGAGATCCCCTGGACCCGCCTCGAGATGCTCGTCACCGAGTAGCGCGCCCATGCGTCCCTCAATGACGAAGCTGTACTCGTCCTCGTTGTGGTGACGGTGCAGGGGCGCCGCGAGCGCCCGCGCCGACATCGGGTGCTCAACGAGCGAGAACCGATCGTCGGCGTCCGCGCCCTCGATCATGAAGCGAACTCCGATACTGCCAAGGAAGCCCGCCTTTCCATCGGTAGGTCCGAGGACTTTCGCTGCT